>SXJR01000009.1 GCA_005779305.1 Myxococcales bacterium | reverse complement strand
TCATCGCGCACCTGCGCGGCGGCGGGTGGCTCCACCACCACCGCTCACGCGCCAGGCGTGGCCCGTGCGCGCCCGCCGCGAAGGGCGCCCCGCGTCGCCGCCCCGAGGGCGGGAGCTCACTCGCACTCGTTCTGCGCCGTGCGTCCTTCGACTCGGCCTCGCTTCACTCGGCCTTCGCTCAGGACGACCGGGTCACGACTCCGCCCAGACTGCGACATCACCGGCTGCGGCTGCGGCTGCGGCCGCCGTCAGACCGCTTCGACCTGGGTCGACTCGTCCAGCCGTCGCGCACCCTCGAGCAGCAGGTTCATCGTCGACGACTGCACGCGGTCGGAGCCCTCGACGTCGCAGGTGAGCAGCTCGAACGTGCCGGCGCTCCAGCCGAGCAAGTGGAAGATGCACTCGGCGTCGACGGGATCGGGCGCGTGATCGAGGCGGGCATGGACGACTCGTCCGCCGCGCAACAGCACCTGGGCGCTGGCGCCGCCCGGATCGCGGAGGGTGAGCACGCCGGTCTTGCGCTCCATGTCGATCATCGTGAGCAGCGCGGCCAGGCCGATCTGCGAGAGGTCGCCCTTGAGCGAAGGGCCGAGGATGGTCTCGCGCGCCTCGGCGGCCAGCGCGGCGGTGCGGCGCATGGTCTTGGCCACTCGCAGATCGAGCTCCTCGAAGCGGAAGGGCTTGGGCACGTAGTCGTCGGCGCCCATGCGGAAGCCACGGATGCGATCTTCGTCGGACGAGAGCGCGGTAAGGAAGATCACCGGCAACGTCGCCAGCTCGGGGCGCGAGCGCAGCGCCTTGACCAGGGCCCAACCGTCGAGGCGCGGCATCATCACGTCGGTGATGAGCAGGTCGGGCGGATCGACGAGCGCGCGCGCGAGCGCATCTTCGCCGTCGACGGCCGTGATCACGGTATAGCCGCGCTTCTCCAGCACGGTCGCGACCATGCGAAGGATCCATGCGTCGTCGTCAGCGACGAGGACCACTGGTGGCACCCCAATACGTTATCGGGTGGAACCGAAACCGTCAATTAACAGGCGGCGTTCCGTCAGCGGCCGCGGGCGGGGCCCGGTCCGGGCGGTGCCACCGGCAGCGCGTCGGCGCGGGTGCCAGCGGTCCAGGCACCGTCGCTGCCTGCGAAGAGGACGGCACCGCCACGGGTCGCCACGAGCAGTCCCCCCGACGTGTCGGCAATCAGCGCCAGCGGCGGGTCATCCGCCGGCAGCGGCGGGGGCACCGCGTCGGTCCACGCACCCTTATGGAAGCGCGCCAGGGCCGGTCCGGTCGACGTCGTCCCCAGCGCCCAGGCGGTGTCGACCGTCGCAGTCACCAGAAAAACGCTCAACGGCGCGCCGCCGACCGTAGGGCGATGTGCGCGTCGGGCCGCCACCTCGTAGACGCCGTCCCCCGTCACCGCCCACGGTACCGCGCCGGCCAGCGCGACCACCGCCGGCGTGCCGGTGGCGATCGGGCCGAATCCACCGCCACCGGCGAGCTTGACCAGGGCGCTGTCGGATCCGGCGTAGACCTTGGTCTCACTCGCCGCCCACAGGGCGGTGATCGCGCCCGTGGTGCGGCCGACCCGCTTCCAGGTCGTGCCCGTCCACACGAACACCAGCTTGCCGATCGCCAGCGAGGGACGCGGACCGGTGCCGACGACGGTTCGACCGCGCTCGCCCAGCCGCATCGCGGTCCAGCGATCGCCGTCGCGGCGGAACAGCGGCGCCGACTTGCCGGCGACGATCAGCGCGCTGCTGGCGACGGCGGCGCCGCGCACGTCGGCGGAGACGCCGCCCTCGGCGCGTCGGGTCCAGGTACCGGCGCCGTCGGGCTCCCAGACCTGACCGCTGGGACCGACGAGGAGGGCCTTGCGCACGTCGTCGCCCGCGGGCGCGACGGCGGCGAGGGTGTCGGCGCGCGCGCTCGTCGCGATCACCAGCGCGACGGCCAGCGTCAACGGCAGCGCGCGCGCGATCGACGTCACGGCGTCTTGGCAGGCGGAGCCGAGCCCGACGCCGAGCCCGAACCCGAGCCCGAGGCCGAGCCGGTGCCGATCTCCGTGCCCTCGAAGTCGGTGGCCTTGAGCAGGCCGCAGCGCTTGAGCTGATCGATCGTCGAGGCCTCCATCGCGCAGTGCACCGTGGACTTCTTGGCGCTGCCGCGACACGAACGCACCCAGGCCGCGGTCTCGCCGGCGTCGTCGGTCATCTTGTCGGTGCCGAGCAGGGCGCGGATGTTGGCGATCGCCTTCTTGCAGTCGCCCTCCGACGGCTTGTCGCAAGCGGCGAGTGTGTAGACGGCGACCAGCGCCACGATGAGTCTCTTCATGACCATTCCTCGGGATGTGACTGTACCAGCGCCACCGCGCGTTCGAGATCCTGGCCGGTGTCGATCTCGCGCCACTGACCGTGGATGGTCACCGGCGAGCACGGCACGCCAGCGTCGATCATCTCCTGGAGCAGATCAGTCAGGTACGCGTTGCGGAAGCGAGCGGCGCGCTGGTACGGCTCGCCGTCGCGCCCGGCATAACGGACCAGCGCCGCGTCGAGGGCGCCGGTGAGCGCGGACACACCAGCGCCGGTCATGCGCATGAGCCCGATGAACTCGCCGTACGCGTCCGCGGCCGGCAGCGACTTCTTCCCCACCCGTTTCACCCGTCCGGCGTCGTCGAGGTCCGAGACCTCGCCTTCCTCGAGCGGGTGCTGAGTGCGGCCGACGTAGATGTCGCGGAAGTCGGCGTCGATGACCAGATCGAGGATGCCGGGCGCGGCCGCCAGGGCTCGCGTCACCGGCGGGGTGAAGATGATGTCCGAGTAGGTCAGGTACGCCGGCGCGTCGAGCTCGGCGCGCGCGCAGGCCAGCGACAGGAGGATGTTGTTGGTCTCCCACTCGTGGTTGTCGATGAACGACAGGGTCATCGACGGCGGCGCCAGCGCGCGTGCGCCGGCCTCGAGCACGTCGCCGCGGTAGCCGCGGATGATGACGACCTCGTCGACGCCGACCTGGCCGAGCGCAGCGAGCTGCCAGCCCAGGATCGGGCGAGCGCCGACCTGCACCAGACACTTGGGCAGCTCCTCGGTGTGCGTGCCCAGTCGCTTGCCGCGACCGGCGGCGATGATGATGGCGCGGGTCACGGTCATCTTCAACGTGAGTCCTTTCCCACGCGCCCAACCGGCGGTGCAGAAGACGACAAGCTCAGGCTGAGCATTTGAAGCGTCCCAGCCGGAGGAAGATCTTCAACAGCGAGAGGCCCAGGTACAGCACGTTGACCGCGCCGTAGGCCCAGAAGTAGATGTCGATACGATTGGCCGCAGCGCAGATCCAGATGTACTGCGGGTAGTGAACGACCACGCGCGCGGACCACTCGAGGCCCGAGATCACCATGCCGATCGGGCCCCGGCGCCCGCCGACCTGGGCCGGGTCGCCATCCTCGGTGGGGGTCTTGCCGCTGTACTCGGGCCGGCGCATGAATGAGGTCAGCGCGATGCCCGAGGCCAGGCAGAAGAGGCCGCCCAGCCCGACGATCAGGAGGTAGTCGTCGCCGGTCTGGCGCCACAGGCGCACGGCGACGCATCCGTAGATGAACATCGCCTTCAGCTCGTCCATCAGGAAGTCGAGCAGGTGGCCGAGCGGCGACGCGATCTTGCGCAGGCGGGCCAGCATTCCGTCGACGCAGTCGAGGATGAACGACAGCTCGAAGACCACGGCCGCCACCACCAGTCCGACCCAGCTCAGCCAGCCGACCAGGATGGCGGCGGACCCCGCCGCGACCAGCGTGGCCAGGAAGGTGACCTGGTTGGGCGTGATCGGCGTGCCCTTGATCATCCACACCAGCACCGCCGCCGGCGGACGGGCGATGTGCTGGGTGAACCAGTTGATGTCCTTCTTCTTCTTCGACGCCCGGTAGATGGCGGCGATGTCGGCAGCGGCAGACATGAACTGTCGCTCTATATCCCGCCCTGGAAACGGCCGTCCATGTCCACGTCCAGGTCAACGACCACGCTCACGACAACGCCCACGCCCACGACAACGATCACGATTTCGTGCCTCGTGGACGTCGGCGTGATCGTTGACGAACTCGTCGACGTGGTCGTTCGACGTGGACCTGGACGTGGACCTGGACGTGGACCTGGACGTGGACGGTCCGGCTCGGCAACGACAGATGAGGTACGCGCCGATCCTGCTTGCACCCGCACGGGCCCCTGGATACGGTGCGCGCCGCTACCGTCTGACGTTCCAACAACTCGATACTGAAAGATTTTGGGGGTTCAGGATGCCTGAGCACACGATCCCCGAGTCCCTCGTCGAAGCGATCAAGGCTGGTCGGGCAGCCCTCGTTGTAGGTGCGGGAATCGGCGTTCCTTCCTGGAAGCAACTTCTCGAGCGGATGAACAAGGAGCTCGAGACCCGCGGGCGCGACGGTGACGCCGCCGCCGCCAAGGATCTCGACCGGCTCCTGCACAAGGGCAGCCTGGTCCGTGCGGTAGGGTTCCTGGCCCGCGCGCTCGGCGAAGAGGCCTGCGACAAGTGCGTCGAGGAGACCTGGCGCTCGCCCAGCGAGCTCCCGCCCATCCCGGTGGCGATGGCCGAGTTGCCGTTCCGCCACGTGTGGACCACGTTCCCCGGCGACGTCCTCGACCGCGCGCTCGAGGAGCACCGGCCCGAAGGCTGGCCGGCCCCCAAGGTCGTCACCTACCAGGAGCTGGGCGGGCTGTCGCAGCGCCGCCGCACCCTGGTCAAGATGCTGGGCAACTTCGACACGTACATCGTGACGCCCCGCTCGGTGCGCCGGGCCCTGGCCCGCGCCGTCGACCTGCGCGACTACGCCCGCGAGCTGTACGTCGAGGGCACGCTGGTGTTCGTCGGCTTCCGCTTCGGCGACCCCGACCTGTCGGCGCTGCTCGATCGCGTGTTCGGCATGTTCGAGCCGCCCCGCGGCACTCACTACTTCCTGGGCGCCGGGATCGGCCCCGTCACCGTCGACGAGCTCATGGCCGAGCACCACATCGAGGTGGTGAACCTGCAGGGCAAGGGCGGCGACGACGTGGCCGAGAAGAGCGTCGTCGACTGGATCGAGGCCCTGCGCGACGCCTGTCGCGCCGCCAACGTCTCGCTGGTGCAGACCCGTCCCGACGTCGACGATCTCGACGGCTGGCTGGCCCTGTACGCCGAGGACGCCGAGGCCCGCGACGCGGTCGACGCCATCGAGCGCGCCGCCCGCGACGCCAAGGACGGCGAGCGCGTTGTCGAGGTCCTGCTCGGCAAGCTCGATCTGGAGAGCGATTCGCCCGGCAAGGCCAGCTTCCTGCGCGAGGTCGCCAAGGTCTACGAGGAGATGGTCGGGGACCTCAAGCGCGCCTTCGAGGCGATCACGGCCGCCATGCACCTCGAGCCGTCGGACGACGTCATCGTCGCCGACGCCGAGCGCCTCGCCGCCGCCACCGGCGCCTGGACCGACCTGGTCAGCGAGGCGTCCGAGATCACGACCGAGATCACCGATCCCAAGCTGGTCTCGCGCTGGTGGAGCCGCCTCGGCACCTGGTACGCGACCCGGCTCGATCGCTACGACTACGCGCTGCCGTCGTTCCGGCGCGCCCTCGAGCTCGACGGCAAGAGCCTGGACGCCCACCGCGGCATCTCCGATCTGCTCCGCCGCCAGCAGAAGTGGTCGGAGCTGGCCGATTCGCTCCGCGCCCACGTCGAGGTCGAGACCGACCCCCAGCACAAGGTCGACCTCTACCTGCAGCTCGGGGATCTGTGCGAGACCCAGCTGGCGCAGACCTCGAAGGCGCTCGAGGCCTACGAGGCCGCCGCCGACGTCGGCGACGGCAACGACGACGCCCTGGCCGCGCTCGAGCGGCTCTACCGCCGCGACGAGCGCTGGGGCAACCTGGCCAAGGTGCTCGAGCGTCGCGCCGAAGCGCTCGACGCCGCCGGCGAGACCGGCCGCGCCACCGGCGTGCGCCACGAGCTGGCCACGCTGCGCCACGAGAAGCTCGGCGACCTCGAGGGCGCGATCGCGCGCTACGAGGCCGCGCTGGAGAAGGACGGCGCCGATCGCGACGCCCTCAAGGCCTTGATCGATCTCTACGACAAGACCGGCCGCTCCGACGACTACCTGCGCACGCTGGAGCGGATGGCCAAGGTCGCCCCCGAGGGCGAGCGGCTGTCGACCCTGCGCAAGCTGGCCGCCGAGCTCGACGACAAGGCCGGCGCCGAGGACCGCGCCATCAGCGCTTACGAGCGCATCCTCGAGATCGACTCCGGCGCCGACGACGCGTACCGCGGTCTGGCCCGCGCCCTGCGCGCCAAGAGCGCCTGGTACGACCTGGTGTCGCTGCTCGATCGCCACGTCGCGGCCTCCAAGAACCCGGTCCAGCGCGTGGAGCTGTACCTCGAGGCCGCCGCCGTTCACGAGAAGGAGCTCGACGATCCGCACCGCGCGATCGAAGGCCACATGAACGCGCTGTCCATCGACGACCTGAACCGGCAAGCGCTGGGCGCGCTCGGTCGTCTCTACCGGCGCACCGAGGCCTGGGACAAGGCCGTGTCCATCCTGGTCCGGCATGCCGAGCTCGAGGGCAACCGCGGCGCCAACCTGTGGGCCGAGGCCGGCGACCTGGCGCTCACCCAGGACGGCGACGCCGAGGCCGCCGAGCGCCACCTCGATCGCGCCCTGTCGATCGAGCCCGAGCATTCGCGCGCGCTCATGACCCTGGCCGCGCTGCACGAGAAGAAGTCGGCGTGGTCGAGCGCCATCGACGATCTGCTCCGCGCCGAGGCCGTGGCCGCGCAGCGCAGCGATCGGATCGCGATGCTGACCCGGGCCGCCGAGATCGCCGAGCAGAAGCTCGAGGACACGCCCCGTGCCCTCGGGCTGCTCGAGCGCGTGCTCAAGCTCGATCCCGACAACGTCGTCGCCGGCGAGAAGGTCAGCGACCGCCTGGTCGCGGCCGAGCGCTGGGACGACGCCATCCCCGTGCTGGAGATGCTGGCCCGGCGCAGCGAGTCGGGAGATCGCCTCGAGCGCGCTCGCCTCGAGACCCAGCTCGGCAAGGCCTACGAGGCGCTGCACCGCACCGAGAAGGCCACCAAGCACTACCGGCTCGCCGTCGAGTCGGACGCCGACAACCTCGACGCGGCGCTGGGCCTGGCCCAGACGCTGCTCACCGCGGCCCAGGCCGCGGAGGGCTCGAGCGCGTCGATGGAGGAGCAGTGGAAGGAGATCGACCGTCGCTACCGCGAGGTCCTTGCCCGCCACCGCACCGGCCTCGCCGACGGGCAGGTCGCCGACATCTGGTACCGGCTCGGGCTCACCGCCCGGGCCCTGGGCGACGATCGCAAGGCCGAGAACGCGCTGCGGCGCGCGCTCGAGCGCGATCCCAACCACGGCGAGACCCTGCAGGCGCTCGTCGACCTGGGCAGCGCACGCGGCGAGTGGAAGACGGTCATCGACGCCAAGCGGGCGCAGGTCGACCGCGCCTCCGACAGCATCAAGGCCAGGCTGCTCGACGAGATCGGCGAGATCCAGCGCGGCAAGCTGAAGGATCCAAGCACCGCCGTCGGCGCCTACCTGGAGGCTCTGAAGCTGCAGCCCGGTAGCCACCAGCTCCTGCACAAGCTGCTCGAGTGCTACACCGAGCTCAAGCAGTGGCGGCGGTCGGTCGAGACCCTGGGCGAGCTGGCGGCGCAGGAGACGTCGCCGGCCCGGCGCGCCAAGTACCACTACGCCGCGGCCGTCATCGCCCGCGACGAGCTCAGCGACACCGAGCTCGCGGTCGAGCGCTTCTCGCTCACCCTCGATGACGCGCCGTCGACGCCCAAGGCGTTCGACGCCGTCGACAAGCTGCTGACCGACGCCCGTGACTGGAAGAACCTGGCCCGCGCGGTGCGCAAGCACCTCAAGCGGCTGGGCGACGACGCCGAGCCCGAGCGCCTGCTCGAGATGTGGACGCGCCTGGGCGACCTCTACCTCGATCACCTCGGCAACAGCGAGCTGGCCATCGAGGCCTTCGAGATCGCGGCCCAGCTCGATCCCGACAACATGACCCGCCACGAGCAGCTCGCCGACCTCTACCTGGAGGCGGGCGAGCCCCGGCGCGCCGATGCCATCGGCGAGCTGCAGGTCCTGCTCCAGTTCGCGCCCGATCGGGTCGAGGTCTACAAGGCGCTGTCGAAGCTCTACCTGGAGGAGGGCGAGGTCGACAAGGCGTGGTGTCTGGCCCAGGCCCTGGTGTTCCTGGGCGCCGCGTCCGACAGCGAGCGGGCGCTCTACGCTCGCTACCGCACGGCGACGTTCATCCCGGCCACCCGCCGGCTGACCGAGGAGCTGTGGCAGAAGTCGGTGATCCACCCGCGCGAGGATCGGCACGTGGGCGCGATCTTCGCGTCGACGCTCGGCTCGATCGCGGCGACCACCGCCGAGCCGCCGCAGTCGTTCGGGCTCGATCCGAGCACGCGCACCGACATCGAGCGCGATCAGAAGCTGGTCAGCCGGGTCGTGAAGTACGCGACCGGCGTGCTGGCCCTCGATCCGCCGCCGCTGCTCTGGCTCGACCAGGGTGACGGGCTGCGGGTGGCCAACACCACCGAGCGAGGCAAGCTGGCCCCGTCGCTGCTCGTGGGCCCGAGCCACCAGCAGAAGACCGACGAGCGCGAGCTGGCCTTCGAGGTCGGCAAGCGGCTCGCTTACCTGCGCCCGGAGCGGTTCGTGACCTTCGCGCTGCAGACGTTGCCCAAGATCGAGAACGCCTTCACCGCGGCCCTGGTCGCGGCCAACGCGACCTCGGCCGGACCGGTCAACGTCAGCGACGACGCCCGCAAGCTCGGCCTGAGCATGCAGAAGACGGTGCCGGGCGCGCACCTCGAGCAGGTGGCGGCCCTGGCCAACAAGCTGGGCTCGCGCCTGGGCAACGGCCTGGTCACCGGCTGGCGCAGCGCGACCGACCTCACTGCCAACCGGGTCGGGCTCATCCTGAGCAATGACCTGGCGTCGGCGGCGCGGGCGATCGCCACCGAGACCGCCTCGACCTCGGGGCTGCCGGTCAAGGAGCGCCTGCGCGACCTCCTCGCCTACGCGGCGTCGGAGTCGTACTTCGCCGTCCGGCGGCACCTGGGGTTGACGGTCCGGGCCGAGGCGTCGGCTTGATGCTGGCCCGGTCCCGCCCGGTGAGGATCGTGGCGCTGCTTGCCGCCGGCGGTGTCGTGGCCGGGCTAGGCGCGCCGCTGGTGTCGTGCGGCGGCGGCGATCCGGTGTGCGGCGACGGAGTGATGGAGGGCACCGAGCAGTGCGACGACGGCGACCCCGACGAGCTGGACGAGTGTCGCGCCTGCGTGGCGTTCATCGCGCCGCGCACGGTGGTGAAGTGGGAGTTCAACGGGATGGTCGCGCCCGGCTTCACCAACGACGGTTGCCTGGACGTCGGCGCCGCCAACGTCCAGGTCGATCTGGCCGGGCCGTTGCCGTCGACCCAGCAGGTGTCGTGCGCGATGCGGCAGGTCACGTACAGCGATCTGGCGGGCGGCACGTACACGGTGTCGGTGACGCCGCTCGACAGCGCCGGCGAGTCGCTGGTGACGGCGCCGGTCTCGGTCGCGATGGCGGCCAACACCACCTACAACACGACCACCGAGACCACGATCATCATCCCGCCCGAGGCGTGGGCGCGGCCGATGACTGGAACCTTCTTCTTCCTGCTGCGCTGGATGGGCATGGATTGCGCCACCGCCGCGCCGCCGGTGGCGACCCAGCGGGTGACGCTGACGGTGAACGGCACCGTGGTCACGCAGCAGGCCAACGTCGGCTCGACGGTCTATCCGATCTACACCCTCAACGGCCAGCAGGTGGCGTGCGTCATGGCGTCCCTGGCCCAGGCCGAGGCCGGGCGCATGGTGCCGTTCGGGCGCGCGCAGCTCCAGGTCAGCGGCAGGGACACCGGCGGCACCGAGTGGTTCCGGGGCACGTTCGACACCTTCGTCGGCGCCGGGGTCTCGAATCCGATCCTGACCTTCGACGTGCCGTCGATCGTCGACGCCGCCATCGACGCCCCGACCGACGCGCCCGTCGACGCCGGTGTGGAGGACGCGGCGCCGGACGCCTGACCCCGGGGCTCGAAGTCTTCGCTGGCGCTCAGTTGTCGCCCCACCGGCTTCGCCGGCGGCCGTCCGCTTCGCGTCCGGGGCCACGACGTGGCCGGCTCGAAGTCTTCGCTGGCGCTCAGTTGTCGCCCCACCGGCTT
>SXJR01000518.1 GCA_005779305.1 Myxococcales bacterium | reverse complement strand
TCGGCCACGCGCTTCTCGGCGGCGGCCTTGTCGGTGGCCGACGCGCTCGAGGCCGGCCGGGTGGCCTCGGCGGCGGCGACGGCCTCGCGAGCACGCTGCTGCTCCTGCTCGGCGGCGAGCTTGGCGGCGCGAGCGTCGGCGCGCGCGGTCTCGGCTTCCTTCTTGGCGGTGACGGCGGCGGTGCGCAGATCGTCGACCTGGCTGCGCGCGGCGGCAGCCTCGGACGAGACGCGAGCAACCTCGGCGCGGGCCCGATCGGCATCGGCCCGGGCGGTGGCGAGATCCGCTGACGTCACCGACGCCGGCGCTGGATCGCGGGCCATCACCTTGACCACGACGTCCTTGCCTTCGGCCTTCACGTCGTACCGACCGGGTCGGGCCAGCGAAACCACGACGCGCACCGACGTGCTGCCGTCCTCCATGGCCATGGCGGCCACCTGGCTCACCGACCAGCTCCCGACCGCGAACGTCGCGCTCGGCTCGTCGCCGCGCACGCTGCGATCGAGCGTGGCCGCGGCCACGTCGACGACGACGCGAGTCGGTCGCTCGAGCTTGTAGACGGTGAATGTCGGCGTCCCAGATCCCTGGATGCGGATGGTTGTGGCGCCGGCCTCGTCGCGGATGGCGACGCCCTTGATCTGGTTCTTGCCACCAGCGTGGGCCGGCGGAGATCCACCGATCCAGGCCAGAACGGCGAGGGCCACGACCGTGACGAGTAGAGGCTTTCGATCGAGCATGATGACTCCAGACTGGGCAGACCTCGAGCGGCGCGCGCCACTGGCGCACGAACGGCCATCAGCGCCAGGCGCCGACGATTTCGGAATTCTCACCCCCGCGAGCGGGGATCGCAATTTTTCGCGAGCGATGGTCGCGCTAGATTCCTCGGGTACCTCCGCCACGACTGGGCGGACCGCCGAGATCGTCGCCGCGGCCGCGCGAGCGCGGTCCGTCGGAGACGTCATCGATGGCATCGCCGATGGGGAGCTGGGTCGGATAGAGCTGGAAGACGATGACCTCGGGCGCACGCGGCGGCTGGTTGGGCAGGGGCTCGGCCGAGATCTCGGCCTTGGCGTAGGTCGCGCCGATCTCGATGACCCGGCCCTTCTCTTTGCCGATGCAGTCGTTGCGCCTGACCAGGTGCCCACGCTGGGCGGTATCGGAGAAGAGTGCGGTGCGCGTGGTGCCGCGGGAGACGATGCCGGTGAGCTTGAGCTCGCGAGCCATGTACGTGCTCGCGATCTGCCGCTTGGCGGGGCACAACTCGGTCGGCTCGGCGGTGAGCGCGTTGTCGGTCATCGACGTGCTCACGCCGGGCTGGTTGATCACGAAGCTACGAAACGGGTCGCGGTTGACCGTGCCCGACGGGTCGAACTGGAAGTCGGTCTCGCGGAACTGATGGCGGAGCGACTTGGCTTCCTTCTCGTCGGCGGCGAGCGACTCGATCTGCTTGAACGACTGCAGCTTCTCGGCCGCCGCCGTGCCGCCTGCGACAGGGGTGGCCGCGCGCCCGGCCCGTCCGCCCGCGGCTCCGCCACCACCGCCGCCGCCGCCTTCCTCTTCCTCGCCACAGGCCACGAGCCACAGCAACAGGATCGCGGAGGTTCGCATCGACGACATGGTCAGTTGCCTCCCTTCGGCGGCGGCAACTTCTCGCCATCGCTCTCGGCGGCCTTCTTGGCGCGCACCTCGGAGGCGTCCAGCGCCTTCTCGGTCTTGGCTTCCATGCCGCGCGGCTTGTTGGAGACGCCATCCGGCGTCCGCAGCTGACCGGCGCCGGCGGCCCCGCCAGCAGGAGGCGCGGCGGGTGGCGCCGCAGGCGGCTGAGGAGGCGCGGCGCCCGGAGCGGGGACGCTCTGCTTGGCGCGGAACGTCGAGGCCGTGAAGCGCGCGGTGAGAACGATCTCGTTGTTCTTCACCCGGGGCTCGGTGATGCTGAGCTGCTCGATGGTGACGATGCGGTCCTTCTCCTCGACGCCGTCACCGTTGACCGCGGCCGGCTGGGTCGGCGCCTTGCGCGGGCGCAGCGACGCCATGAACTTCTTGATCTGGTAGTAGGTGCCGCTCATCTCGATGTCGACCGGGACCTTGATGAACGAGGCCGCGGCCGCCGGCGGCGGCGCGCCAGGCGCGGCGGGCGCGGCGGCGGCGCCACCCGCGACCGCGTCGATGACCACGTCGGCCTTGATCTCGCGCTTGAGCAGCTCGACGCCCGCTTCGCCGGTCTTGCGCGACAGCGTGTCGAAGAACGCAGGCATCTCGGACTCGGTGGGCAGCGCCTTCTGGTTCTGCTCGATCTCCAGGCGCAGCTGCGCCTCCTTGGCGACCAGATCGTCGTACTTCTTCTTCTGCTCGCGCAGGGCGACCTGCTCGCCCTTCTGGCTCTCGAGGTCCGCCGAGGCGGCGTCGCGCTCGGTGATCAACGGCGACAGCACGAACTGCCAGTACACGAGCGCGAGCAGCGCGCCGATCCCGACGAAGGTCAGGACCTTGAACTGCAGCGGGCGCCGCGAGAAATCTGCGAGTGTGGTGGCCATCAGTACACCACCTTTCCGCTGATGGTGAACTTGTAGTAGGTGACCGAGTTGGTCTTGTCCTCGAAGCGCGTGCTCAGCGGCGAGGTCACCTCGGCGAAGTACACCGACGCCTGCATGCGCTTGGCGAGCTGGTTGGTGTCGGTCTCGGCCTGGGCCGAGCCCTCCAGCGTGAAGTTGTCACCCTTGGTGGTGAAGCTGTTGATCCAGACGTGTTTGGGATCCCAGTCGAGCGCCAGCCGGCGGTTGGGATCGCCCTTGGGTCCGTCGCTGACTCGCTCGGCCATGATGCGGGTCATGGTCGGCATCCGGGCCGGCGTGAGGATCTCGCCCAGCTCGTGCAGCACGTTGTCGGGCACCACGATGGTGGTGACGAGCTGCTTGATGGCGGCGTTGCGCGACTCCTCGGCCTTGAACGCCGCCTCCCGCTGGGGCAGATCGGCGATCTTGTTGCGCTTGGCGGCATTGTCTCCGGCGAGCGCGTCGGACTCTCCCTTGAACGCGTCGCGCTCGTTGGCCATCGGCCGGTGCACGACGAAGAACACGACCGCGGCCGCGGCCAGGAGCGCGCCGGCGCCGATGGCCACGTCGAGCTGACCGGGCTCCGACTGGCGCTTGGTCTTGCGCGCCGGGAGGAGGTTGATCTTGATCATCGCCAGCATCGGGTCACTTGTCTCCGGGGCTGCGCAGGGCCAGGCCGAGCCCGACCAGGGCCTCGGGGCCGTGGGCGGCGAGATAGCCGCGGTCGAGACCGGGCTCGATCTCGAGCTTCTTCCAGGTGTCGATCACCTCGACCGAGAGCCGCGAGCGGCGCTCGATCGCGCGGTGGAGCGCGGCGACCTTGGCGGTACCGCCGGCCAGGCACACGCGGGTGATGTTGGCATCGGCGGTGGTGGCCATGAAGAAGTCGAGCGAGCGCTGGAACTCGCCGGCGATGACCTCGCCGACGCCCTCGACGATCTGTTCGACCTCCTGCGGGACCACGCCGTTCTCGTCGTAGGCGCCGCCGACCTTGTAGGCCTCGGCCTCGTCGGCGGAGACGCCGAGCTTCTTCTGGATCTCCTCGGTGAAGGCGTTGCCGCCGATGGTCACGTCGCGCGTGAACAGGCTGGAGCCGCCCTTGACGATGTTGATGTTGGAGATCGCGGCGCCGACGGTGATCACCACCGCGGTCTCGCGAGGATCGAGCTGGTAATTGGCCTCGAAGCCGTTCTGCGAGGCGAAGGCAGCGACGTCGACCACCTGCGGAGTCAGCGACGCGTCGCGCACGACCTGCACGTAGTCGGCGACGGTCTCCTTCTTGGCGGCGACCAGGAGCAGCTCGGTCTGGCCCATCGGGTTCTGCTGGTTGACGACATGAAAGTCGATCTCGACGTCGTCCTTGGCGAATGGGATGTGGTGCTCGGCTTCCTGCTTGATCTGGTTGGCCAGATCGTCGGGACGCATCTGGGGCACGGCGATCTTCTTGATGATCACCGAATGCCCTGCGATGGCGATCGCGACGTCCTTCTGGCGGAGCCGCAGGCGGCTCCACAAGGCGCGGATGGCGTCGACCACCGCTGACTGATCCATGATGGCCCCGTCGACGATGGTCTGGGGCACCAGCGGCTGCATCCCGAATGCGGTCAGTGCGAAGCCGCTGCGCGACTTCTTCAGCTGGACCGCCTTGATGCTGCTCGAGCCGATGTCGAGTCCGATGCAGTTCTTCGCCATTGGTGCTACCCTTGCCTACATGGTAGGTGCAGGTCGGATGAGATCGCAAATTTCTGGCTAGTTCCGTCCACCGAGCCCGTATTCCTTGATCTTGTAGAGCAGGGCTCGATGGCTGATCTCCAGCAATCGGGCCGCGGCCGTCCGGTTTCCGCCAGTCGCCTCGAGGGCGCGGCGGATGAGCTCGGACTCGAGGGTGCGCGTGGCCCGCTTGATCGACAGCTCCGCAGCCGGATCGGCAGGCGGCTCCGACGGTGCCGACGAAGGCGCGAGCACGGTGGCGAGGAACGCGGCGTCGATCTCGTGGGCCTCGGCCAGCACCAGAGCGCGTTCGACGGTGGTCTCGAGCTCGCGCACGTTGCCGGGCCATGGCGCACGCTGGAGGAGCTCGAGCGCCGAAGCGGCGAAGCGGCCGCCGCCGCCGGGTTGGCGGGCGGCGAAGACCTCGACCAGCGCCGGGATGTCGGCGGTGCGCTCCCGCAGCGGCGCGATCGCCACCGGCAGCACGTGGAGGCGGTAGTCGAGGTCCGCGCGACAGCGGCCGGCCTTCACGTCGCCCTCGAGGTCGCGCAGCGTCGCCGCCACCACCCGCACGTCGACCCGCACGGTGGCGGTCTCGCCGACGCGACGGATCTCCGATGCCTGGATCGCGCGCAGGAGCTTGACCTGCAGCGGCAGCGGCAGCTCGCCGACCTCGTCGAGCATCACG
>SXJR01000517.1 GCA_005779305.1 Myxococcales bacterium | reverse complement strand
CCTACCCTCGGGCAAAGCGGCTACACCAGTGCCATAGACGCGACGACGATCCCGTCCTCGTCGGCATAGAGCCAGTCCCCAGGGCGTACCCACACGCCCTGCACCTGCACCGCCACATCAGCCTGGCCCTGGTTACGCTTCTCGGTCGGCAGGGGCATGGCGGCCAGGGCGCGTATGCCCACTGCCTGCGTTGCCAGTTCCGCCGTGTCACGCACGCAGCCATCGATTACCACACCGGCCCAGCCATTGCGCGCTGCCGCAGCACCCAGATTGCCACCCAGCAGTGCCTTGCGCAAAGACCCACCGCCATCGACGACCAGGGCCGGCGTGGCCCCGCTCGCCGCGATTCGATCGGCGAGAGCCCGGGCCGCCTCCGGATCCGCGCCATGCGCGACGGCGTGGGCGACGCTGCCGACCGCGATCAGCCGATCACCGACGCGGCCGACCACGCCGCGTCCCGGACGCGCCGCGACCTCGCTCGCCGCCGCGATCGCGATCCCGCGGGCGCGCGCCGCCGCCACCACCGCACGGGCCAGCGGGTGCTCGCTGCCGGCCTCGATGGCCGCGGCGACACCGAGCACCTCGTCCTCCGCCGCGCTCCCCACCACCTCGACGCCCGCCACCTCGGGTGCGCCACGAGTGAGCGTGCCGGTCTTGTCGAACACGACCACCTGCGCCGACGCGAGCCGCTCGAGAACATCGCCGCCTTTCACCAGCGCGCCCAGGCGCGCCGCCCGGCCCGAGGCGACCATCACCGCCGTCGGCACGGCCAGGCCGAGCGCGCACGGACAGGCGATCACCACCACCGCCGCGCCGCGCTGGGCCGCCAGCACCACGTCGCCACTGCCGAGCCACCATCCGGCGAATACGAGCACACCCAGCGCCAGCGCCGCCGGCACGAACACGGCGCTCGCCCGGTCAGCCAAACGCTGCATCGGCGCGCGCGTGGCCTGCGCGTCGCGGAGGAGCCGTACCAGCCGCGCGAGCGTCGAGCCGGCGCCGATCGCCGTGACCCGCGCCCGCAGCCGCCCCGTGCCGTTGAGGGTTCCGCCGACCAGGCGGTCGCCAGCCACCCGCCGCACCGGCACCGACTCACCGGTGATCATGGCCTCGTCGACCTCGCTCTCGCCCTCGACCACGATCGCGTCGGCGGCGATCCGCTCGCCCGGCCGGATCACCAGCACGTCGCCCTTGCGCACCATCGCGGCGGCCAGCTCGCGATCGCCGTCGCTGCCGTCGGCCTGTCCCTCGACGCGCGCGGTCTCGGGCGCCAGCCGGGCCAGCGCGGTGAGCGCCGACGTGGTCCGCCGCCGGGCGTGAGCCTCGAGGGCGTTGCCGAGCATGACGAACCCGACGATGCCGACCGCGGCCTCGACGTAGAGCCCGCCGCCGTGGCCCGCGAACCGGTGCGGCGCCGCCACCCACGCGATCGACAGGCCCAGAGCCGCCGCCGCGCCGATCACCACCAGCGCGTTCATGTCGGGCTGTCCGCGCACCAGAGATCGCACGCCGCGCGCGACCAGCGGCCAGGCGGCGACGATGGCGACCAGCGCCGTGAACGCGACCAGGGCCGCGCCCACCGGTCGCCGGTGGACGTCGACCACGGTCATCGCGAACATCTCGGCCACCATGACGCCCAGCGCCAGCGCCGCCCGCCAGGCCCGATCGCGGACCTCGGCGGCACGCGCGCGATCGTCGGCGAGCTGGGCGGCGACCACGTCGTCGTCGTCGCGGGGGAGCTCGGCGTCGTAACCGGCCTCCTCGACCGCGGCGATCAGCGCCGCGGGCGCCACGCCGTCGACGAGCGTCACCCGCGCGCTTCGGGTGACCAGGTTGACCACCGCTTCCCGCACGCCCGGCACCCCGGTCAGCGCCTTCTCGACATGGTGCTGGCACGACGCGCAGGTCATGCCGCCGACCGGCAGCGTGATGATCTGTGGGAGGATCTGGTTCATGAGTCCGGCCTTGCCGGGTAGCCCGCGCGCTCGAGCGCGGCGATCACCGCGGCCGCGCCGCCGTCACCCTCGACCTGCAGTTGCGCCCGGCCGATCTCGACCTCGGTGACGGCGACCCCGGGCACCTTCTCGAGCGCCGCCCGGACCCGTCGCACGCAAGCCCCGCAGTGCATCCCATCGATGGCGATCCGGAGGTCCATGCCTCCAGCATAATACCCCCCGGGGGTATGTCAAGTGCCGTGCCGTCTCCGCTCAGGCTCGTCCCGCCCTCGTCACCACCTCCACCATCTGCTCCGTCCCCAGCCACCTCCCCGCCGCAGCCCGCACCGTCGCCACGTCCATCGCCAGGTACCGCATCAGCTCCTCCGCGACCTGGGGCACGCCGGTCGCCAGCTGCGCGCCGCAGATCAGCGCCGCCCGTCGCCCGAGCCCGTCCAGCCTCCACAGCAAGCCCGCCTCCCGCCGCCGCACCGCGCGCCCGATGTCCCGGTCCTCCAGCCCTACGCCGTTCCCACTCATCACGCCCGCCATCACCTCGTCGATCACCTTCTCCGCCTCCGCCACCGCCGACCCCGCCCGTAGATCCGCGATGACGTGAAACTCGCCACCGAGCCGGCCCGATTGCACGTACACCGACACCCGCTGGGCCAGCGACCGCTCGTACACCAGCGCGCGCCACAACCGGCCGGTGCCCGGCGTGGCCAGCGCCAGGGCCAGCACGTCGAGCGCGACGTCGTCGAGCGTGTGGGTCGCGGGGCCGTGCCACGCCCTCCGCACCCGCACCAGCGCCGCCAGCGGATCGGTCACTTCGAGGCGGACCGGCCCGGCGATCGCCGGCTGCGCCCAGGCGCGCCGCGCCGGGCGCCGCGACGACGGGAAGCTGCCGAACCATCGCTCGCACAGCGCCTCGGCCTCGGCGCGGGTCACGTCGCCGGCCAGGACCATGGTCGCGTTGGCCGGCACGTACCAGGTCCGGTAGAACTGCTCGACGCGCGCTTGCGTCGCCGCCGCGATGTCCTCGTGGCGACCGATCGTCAGGTAACGCAGCGGGTGCCCGTCGGGATAGAGGGCCTCGGCCACGGCGAAGCGCTCGGGCCCATAAGGCGCGTTCTCGTAGCGCTGGCGCCGCTCGGCCTGTACCACCTGCTGCTGTTTGGCCAGCCGCTGGTCGTCGAGCGCGGGCAGGAAGTAGCCCATGCGATCGGCCTCGATCCACAGCGCGGTGTCGAGCGCGGCCCGCGGCATGATCTCGTGATAGAGGGTGCGATCGGTGCCGGTCTGGGCGTTGGCGTCGGTGGCGCCAGCCTCGCGCAGCACCTCGTAGTGGTGACGCCCGGCCAGGTGCACCGAGTTCTTGAACATGTGCTCGAACAGGTGCGCGAAGCCGCTGGTTCCGTCGCCCTCGTCGGAGCTGCCGACCCGATAGCCGACCCAGACCGCGCACAGCGGGACCAGGTGATCCTCGTGAACGATCACCTCGAGCCCGCACGGAAGGGTGAAGGCCTGGGCGTCGAGCACCGGCACGCCCCCGTCCCAGATCACCGGCTCGGGCGTCACGGCTCGTCGCTCCCCGACTCGCCGCCGCGGGCCCGGGCCAGCGAAAGCGCGAGCTGGTAGAGCTCGCGGCGCGGCCGCCCGGTCTTCACCACCAGGCGCTGGGCCACGTCCTTGGGGCCGAGCCCGGAGGCGAGCAACGCCCGCACCTCGGCCTCGATGTCGACGGCGGCCACGACCTCGTCGCCGGCGCCGGCGACCACGATGCAGCACTCGCCGCGCGGCGCGGTCTCGGCGAAGCGCGCGGCCAGCTCGGCCAGGGGGCCGCGCACGTGCTCCTCGAAGCGCTTGGTCAACTCGCGCGACACACATGCCGCCCGCGCGCCACCGAACGCGCCGGCCAGGGTCGCCAGCGTGGCCCCGACTCGATCGGGCGCCTCGTAGATGAGGAGCGTCGCCGGATCGGCGCGCAGCTTGCCGAACAGCTCGCCCCGCGCCCCGGCCTCGCGCGGCGGGAAGCCGACGAACCGGAACTGCGCGGCCGATAGCCCGCTGGCCACCAGCGCGGCGATCGCCGCCACCGGGCCCGGCACCGGCACCACCGCCAGGCCGGCGTCGATCGCCGCCCGCACCACGCGCTCGCCGGGATCCGAGACCCCGGGCGTGCCGGCCTCGCTGACCAGCGCGACGTCCTTGCCGGCCGCGAGCTCGGCCACCAGCGCCTCGGCCCGCGCCGCCTCGTTGCCCTCGAACACGCTGACCACGCGCCGGCCGCCGCGCACCTCACCGCCGGCGTCAGCGCGGTCGAGCAGCACTTGCACCGCCCGCGTGTCCTCGGCGGCGATCACGTCGGCCTCGCGCAGCACCCGCGCCGCGCGCGGCGACAGGTCCTCGAGATTCCCGATCGGCGTGGAAACAACATACAGCGTGCCGCTCACGGCGTCCTCTCCTTCTCGTTCTTCTCCGTGCGCGAGGTCTTCCCGCGACGAGCGAGGATGCCCGCCGGCGAGGCGGCGGGGGGGACCCGAGCCGCAGCGACCGTCCGGTCGTGAGGACGAGGGGGGGACCCGACAACGAAGCCGGAGGGCACCACAGCCGTCGCCTCCGCCTCGAGCACTAATCCCTCGAAGCGTCGATGTCGACGTCAGTACCCAGCTCGGCCCGCAGGTACTTGCGCAGGCGATCGAGCACACGCTTCTCGAGCTGGCGCGCGCGCTCGCGCGACACGCCGTAGTGATCGCCGATCTCCTGCAAGGTCTTGGGCGGATCGGTGCGCCAGCGATCGCGAAAGATGGTGAGCTCGCGGCCCTCGAGCGTGGCCTCGAAGGCGTCGAGCTTGGAGTTGAAGAGCGACGCGAACTCGCTCTCGGCCACCGCCTGATCGGGCCGCATCGTCTCGCTCTCGACGAAGTCGATGCGGCTGCGGCCGCCGTCCTCGTCACCGGGCATGGGCGCGTCGAGCGACGCCTCGGGCGCCGCCAGCCGCTTCTCCATCTCGATGACCTCCTTCTCCGTGACCTGGAGGTTCTCGGCGAGCAGCTTGCTGGTGGCCTGGAAGCCGAGCTGCTCGAGGCGTTCGCGCTCCTTGCGCAGGTTGAAGAACAGCGTGCGCTGGGCCTGTGTGGTCCCGATCTTCAGCAGGCGCGAGTTGGTGAGGATGAACTTGAGGATGTAGGCGCGGAT
>SXJR01000516.1 GCA_005779305.1 Myxococcales bacterium | reverse complement strand
GGCAATCTTGCGGTAGTTGGTCTGCTTGCGCTCGGCGGTGAAGTCGAAGGCCTCGCACAGCCTGAGCTTCAGCTTTTCGTTCTTCGCCGTGTGGGCGATGCGGTCCTCGCCGACGAATTGCGCCGCGCCCTTGCTGTCCCTCGCGTACACACGCACGATGCCGCCCGGCAGCGGCTTGCCGAGTTGGCCACCCTTGTTCTCGAATTCCAGGAAGACCGCAGGTTTCAATTTCTGCCCGATCTGGTTGTAACGGTCGCGGTAGTACCAGTCGTTGCCGGCCAGCAGATACTCGCGGCTCACCGGCACGGCGCTGGCGGAGAGCAGGGCGAGCTGCTTGGTCTGGTTGTCGGCGATGGAAGTCGGCCGCTCGAAGCTGTAGAGGTGGTAATCCATCAGCGCTTCCTGCGTCGCTTCCATCGACTTGGCGCGCGGCGCGGGAGCCGGCATGGCGTAGGCCATTTGCGGAGCGGGCGGGCGCACGCGATTCACCGTGCCGGCCACCAGTTCTCGTCGGCCAGGAGCAGCGCCGGCTCGAGCACCATGGCGCGGGCCAGGGCCACCCGCTGCTGCTCGACGCCCGACAGCTGCGACGGCTTGTGGGTGAGGCGCTTGGACAGGCCGACGCGGCCGAGGATGTCGCCGGCCATGCGGCGCGCGGTGGCCTTGGGGATCCGCTGGATCAGCGCGGGCATCATCACGTTCTCGAGCGCGGTGAACTCGGGGAGGAGGTGGTGGAACTGGAAGACGAAGCCGATCTTGCGGTTGCGGAACACCGCCAGCCGCTCCGGCGTCATCGTGGTCAGCTCCTCGCCATCGAAGCGGATCGAGCCGCGCGACGGGAGGTCGAGGGTGCCGAGGATCTGCAGGAACGTGGACTTGCCGACGCCGGAGGCGCCAACCACCGAGACCATGTCGCCCGGGGCCAGGCTGAGCTCGACGTCGCTCAGGACCTGGAGGGTCACGCCGCCCAGCCGGTACTCCTTGGTCAGCCCGCTGATCTCGACCCGGGCGCCGATGGCGCTCCGACCCGGCGCGGTCGCTGGAGTCACGGGGACTTCGGCCGCTCCGCTTGGTACGACGGTAGCGGCAGCACCGGCTAGTCCGGCGTCCTGATCTGACGGATCGATCACTGGATTCCTGAGAGAGCGCCGGAACTTAGTCGGGCAGGTTCAGCCTGTCAACGCGCTTGGACCCTGCGGATCGCTCAACCGTTGCCTGCGGATCCCGTGGAGTTTGGGCTACCAACAGGGATGATCGACGTTCGCCGCGCCACCCCCGCTGACGGGCCCGCCTACATCGCCCTGGTGAGGGCCCTGGCCGCGTTCGAGAAGCTGCCGCCACCGGATGACGCGGCCGCCGCCCGCCTGGTCGCCGACGCCTTCGGCGACCACCCGCGCTACGAGCTCTGGATCGCCGAGCTGGACGGCGCGGTCGCGGCGTACGCCGTGACGTTTGCCACGTACTCGACGTTTCGCGGCAAGCCCAGCCTGTTCCTGGAGGACCTGTTCGTCCACCCCGATCACCGCCGGCGAGGCGTGGCCCGCGCGGTGCTGGCGCGGCTGCGTGGCGAGGCCGAGGCGCGTGGATGCGGCCGGTTCGAGTGGTTCGTCCTCGACTGGAACGAGGACGCGCAGACGCTCTACGCCAGCGTCGGGGCGGCGCCGCTCAAGGAGTGGCAGCTGTGGCGGGTCGACCTGCCCTGAGCCGACTCAGATTCCGACGCTGAGGCCCACGGTCCAGAGCCGGGCGCCGATCTCGCCGGCGTCGGTCTCGAGCTTGTCCTGGCTGAGCTCGCCCCAGAGGGCGGCCTGGCCGAGGAGCGGCGCGGTGAGGCGGTACTCGAGGCCGATGCCGCCGACCATGCCGTCGGCGGTGGTGTCACCGAGGCGGTCGCCCTCGGCGCCGAGCCACACCCGCTCGAGCCCGAGGCGACCGTAGGCCCCGAACGCGCCGTCGAGCGGCACCGAGAGCCGGACGTGGACGCCGGCGGCGGTGGCCTCGTCGGTGGCGAGGCCGAAGCGCGACAGGCTGCCCTCCAGGGCGACGCGGCCGAAGCTCTGGCCGAGGGCGAGGCGGCCGTTGCCGCCGTCGCCGTCGCCGTCGGCGGCGGCGCGGAGCTCACCGGAGAGGACGGGATCGCCGCCCAGACCGAGCGACAGGTAGCTACCGGCAGAGGCGGACGTCGCGGAGGCGGCGAGGAGGGCCGAGGCAACGAGGGCGCGAGCAGGAATCGCACGGCAGAGCATGACCATGATCATCAGCAACGCGCGTGCCGGCGGCCAGTTCTTCACAATCCGCTGACCTGGCGAGCCGATCGTGATCCGGCGTTCACGATCGGGCAGCGGCCTTGTCGTACAGGTCGAGGACCTGCTCGAGGACCTCGCGCTCGCCCTGGCGGACCAGGGCGCACGCGCGCAACCACGAGCTGGTCCCGGTGTCGCGGTCCTCGCCGAGCCGATCGAGGCCGCGGCGGGCCGCCGAACCGCCAGGTGGTATCGCCGCGGCGGTGGTTCATCAGATCGACGATCGGGATGAAGCAGGCCTCGTGATCGATCATCAGCGCGCGCGGGATCACGACGATCGGCTCGCCAGGCGTGATGGCGCGCCGCGCCCGCGCCGTGCAGTCACCGTCGCGGTCGAGCTGGAAGGAGAGCGCGTCGAATCGGGCGCCGGCGGCCGCGGCCCAGCCTTCCAGGCGCGCGATCCGGGCCGCGCGGTCGGCGCTCACGACGCCCCGGCCAGGCTGGCGAGGAGCTGCTCGAGGACGGCCCGCTCGCCCTGGCGGACCAGCGCGCAGGCGCGAAACCAGGAGCTCGACCCGGTCGCCGTGTCGCGGCCGAGGCGATCGAGGCTCCGGCGGGCCGCCGCGGCCACCTTGGCGGGGCCCGCGCGCTCGACGGCGCGCTGGAGGCGGCCGTCGTCCCGGGCCGACAGGAGCACCGGATCGCCGCGGCCGAGGGAGAGCGCCACCTCGTCGTGGGGGTTGTGCGCGAGCGCGAAGCCGTAGCCGACGAGCAGCGAGGCGTTGCCGAGCTCGCCGTAGGTGAACCCGACCTCGTCACCGGCCGCGAAATCCCGCAGCGCGAACAGCTCGATCGCGCCGGCGTCGCCGTCGTAGCTCCACGCCGTGTCGCCGGGTCGGTGGTTCATCAGATCGAGGATCGGGATGAACGTGATCTCCTGGCCCGACGCGTGCGGCGAGCGAAAGGAGCGCGACTCGATGATCGCCCGGCCCCAGGCAAACGCGGCGAACGGCATCTCGGCGCGGATCTCGGGCGGGAGCGCGGCCTGGGCCTCGATGACGTCGTCGCGGAAGCTGACGGCGAGCGGATGGGCGGCGGTGCCGGCGAGCGCGTCGAGGTCGGCGTCGCTGCGGAAGATCGGCAGGTCGGGGAGCTCGGCCGGCCAGACGTCGAGGAACGGCGCCCAGCGCGAGCTGGCGCGGCGCGACTCGCGCACCAGCCACGTCGCCACCGTGTTGCGGGCGTCGCGCTCCACGATCATCAGGCGGCGAGGGATCGAGGCGATCAGCTCGTCGGCGGCGATGGCGCGCCGGGCCCGGGCCGTGCAGTCGCCGGCGGCATCGACCGGAAAGACGAGCGCGTCGAAACGGGCGCCTCCGTCGGAGGCCCACGCCTCGAGGCGCGCGATGCGGACCGCCCGGTCCCCGCTCATGACACCTCGGTCGTCGCGGTCGCCCCGGCGAGCTCGGCGAGGACGCGCTCGAGCACCGCCCGCTCGCCACGCCGGACCAGGGCGCAGGCCCGGAGCCACGACGTCGCGCCATCGCCCGCGCCGTCGCGGGCGTATGCGTCGAGGCGCTCGAGGCCGCGCCGCGCCGCCGCCGCCAGGGCGTCGCGGCTGCCGACACGCGCGAGCGCGTACTCGAACCGGACATCGCGCCGGGCGGCGACCAGCACGGGCTCGCCGTCGGGCAAGATCACCGCGGCCTCGTCGTGGGGGTTGTCGGCCAGCACGAAGCCGTAGTTGACCAGGAGGTGGGCGTTGCCGTACGCGCCGTAGTCGAAGCCGACCTCGTCGCCGGCCGCGAAGGCGCGCAGCGTGGTGACCTCGTAGACCGTTGCGGCCGGGTCGTACCGCCAGGTGGCGTCGCCGGGACGGTGGTTCATCAGGTCGACGATCGGGATGAAGGCGATGTGAGGATCGATGGTGTCGGGGGCGTTGAAGGCCCGCGACGAGATGATCGCCTTGCCCCACGCGAACGCGGCCAGCGAGACCCGGGCGTCGGGCTCGGCGAGCGCGGCGTGCGACGCGGCCACCTCGCTCCGCGCGGCGGCGGCGGCGACATGGGCCGCGGTGCCGGCCAGGGCCGCCAGGTCCTCGTCGCCGCAGAAGATCGCCACGTCGGGCAATTCGGCCGGCAGCGCGTCGAGGTACGGCCGCCACGGCGAGTCAGCGCGGCGGGCCTCGAACGCCAGCCACGCCGCCAGCGCGTCGAGCCCGCGCTCGCGCTCGACCAGCATCAGGGGCTGCGGGATGGTGATGATGCGCTCGCCGGCGGCGATGGCGCGCCGGGCCCGGGCCGTGCAATCGCCGGCGGCATCGACAGGGAAGACGAGCGCGTCGAAGCGGGCGCCTCGCTCGGCGGCCCAGGCCTCGAGGCGCGCGATGCGGTCCGCGCGGTCGCCGCTCATGTCGTTTCGGTCACCTCGGCGAGCGCGGCGCGGATCAGATCGGGATGGACCTGCGTCACCGGGATCCGCGCGCGTTTGCCGGCGCCGGCCGGCGCCTTGAACCACGAGCGCACGTCGGCGTCGAGGCCGAGGCCGTGCATGTAGTTGTAGAGGGCCTTGCGCAGGCCCTCGCCGAGGCGGTCGTGATCGACGCCGGTGGGATCGTCGAAGCCGATCTCGTTGCGCGCGAACGACACCTTCGGCTCGCGGTGCAGGCGGATGCCGTAGAGCGCCGGCGCGTGACCGATCGGGCTGTGCACGGTCGCGGCGAAGCGGTGCCAGAACGCCGACTGGATACAGCCGGCCTCGAAGAGCTGGCGCACGCGCTCGAGCGCGTCGACGGTCTCCTGCACGGTCTCGGTCGGGAAGCCGTACATGAGGTAGGCGTGGACCATGACCCCGGCGTCGGTGAACGGCACGACAAAGAGACAGGTGCGCCAAGTCTTCGAGGCGCTTGAGCGGCCCGCACTCCTGTCACTGCCCGTCGAACGATTCCCGTTCTTCCATGAAGCGCAGCGTGTGGTGCATCGAGACGGCCATG
>SXJR01000515.1 GCA_005779305.1 Myxococcales bacterium | reverse complement strand
GACGTGGGGGTTCTCGATGCCTGTTCGAGTCCCTGGTGCGCGGGGGAGGGAATCCCTGGAGAGTAGCCGCCGCCGCGCCGGCTTGTTCAGTATCTATTTGCGCTTCTTCTTGCCCGGGGCTCGGACTCGTCGGCGTTGCACACCAGGTGCACGGTCTTCGCGTCCTTGGGCACGAAGGTCCACTTCATGCCGGTCGCGAAGCCGGCGCCGCCACGACCGCGCAGGTTCGAGGCCTTGACCTCGGCGGTGATGGCGTCGGGCTTCATGCCCAGGGCCTTGCGCAGGCGCTGGTAGCCGCCCAGGCGCTCGTAGCCGGCGAGGGTCTTGGCCTCCTCGTTGCCGAAGTGGGCGGTGACCAGCTTGGTGGTGCGATCGGCGGGCACTAGACCACCTCGCTCTCGGGGTGCGGTTCGGCGCGCAGCTCGTCGACGATGCGGCCGACCTGATCGGGCGTGACATCGAGGAAGTAACGGGTGCCGCAGATGACCGCGGGCGCGTTGGCGCAGGCGGCGATGCACTCCTCCTCGACGACGGTGAACTTGCCGCTGGTGCCGCCCTTCTTCACGCCCAGGCGCGACTCGAAGGCGGCCAGCACGTCGTAGGCGCCGCGCAGCATGCACGAGATGTTGGTGC
Source organism: Myxococcales bacterium (assembly GCA_005779305.1). Lineage (GTDB taxonomy): Bacteria > Myxococcota_A > Polyangia > Haliangiales > Haliangiaceae > UBA2376. The sequence goes on along the minus strand of SXJR01000515.1, from coordinate 12,172 downwards.
ACACCCGCAGCACGTTGGTGCCCGCCGGCTCGCGCCGGAACATGGTGTAGAAGGTCGCGACCCCGTAGACGTGGGCGAGCGGGAGATCGAGGGTGCGCGCCACCAGCTGGAGCGCGTCGTCACTGAGATGACCGTGCTCCTTCTGGGCGAGGTGCAAGGCCGCCAGCACCACCGGCTTCTTGGTGGGATAGCGCTCGCACAGGGCCTGGATCTTCTTGGTGGCCTCGGCGGAGAATTCGAGTGACATCGCCCAGTTGCCTCTGCCCGGTGATGAGCGGCCGGAAAATACGGGCGCCCGCAGGGGGAGTCAATCCGCGCTGCGCCCTTTTGACCCCGCCGCGACCAGCCGATCGAGCCGATCTGCCGGTCACTTATGCTATTCGAGGCCATGGCCGAGACCGTCGCCATCCCCGAGGCATCGGAGGCCCTCACGCGCGTCGAGCGCCTGGCCGTGCGACTGGGTCGTGTCGCCAACGAGAGCCCGATGGCCGTGGCGCTCCAGGACAAGTTCCTGCGCTCCTTCACCTACTCGCTGGTCCGGGCCTGCCTGGGCCAGCGCTCGCTGTACGAGGGCCTCGACGAGGTCATCGCGCTCAACCCCGACCGCGGCGTGGTCTTCGCGACCAACCACCGCAGCTTCTTCGATCAGTTCGCGGTGCTGCTCGGCCTGTACCTCACCGGCACCCACTGGTGCCGGACCATCCGCTTCCCGGTCCGCTCCAACTTCTTCTACGAGCGGCCGCTGGGCATGGTCATCAACCACGGCATCGCCGGTGGGGTCATGTACCCGCCGATCTTCCGCCAGGCCGAGCGCGCGTCCTTCAACAAGGACGCCATCGACCGTCTGGTCAAGGCGCTGGCCGAGCCGGGCGTGGTCATCGGCGTCCACCCCGAGGGCACCCGCGGCAAGGGACCCGATCCGTACGAGATGCTGCCGGCCCAGCCCGGGATCGGGCAGATCGCGCTGAACTCCAAGGCGATCGTCCTGCCGGTGTTCATGCAGGGCCTGTCCAACGACTTCCTCGGCGACGTGCGCGACAACTACAAGCCGGGGATCCGGCGCGAGCGGCCCATCATCGTGGTGATGGGCAAGCCGGTCGACTACAGCGAGTTCACGACCTCGAAGCCGCGGCCGACGCTCTACAAGAAGTGCGCGGATCTCATCCGGGCCAAGATCCTCGAGCTGGCCCCGCGCGAGCGCGAGCTGCGCGCCCAGTGCCTGGCCGGCGAGATCCACGACGACGATCCGCGCTGGGTGGTCAACCGCCCTCACAGTGCGCTGTACGCCGGCCTGCGCGAGGGTTAACGTCGGGGTCGATGAGGTCCCGGGCCGGGTTCACGCTCGCGCTCGCCGCCGGTCTGGCCGTTGCCAGCACCGGCGGATGGCTCGGGTGTCAGTTCACGCCGGCGGGTGGGGGCGGAGGCGACGACGATGGCGGTGGCGACGACGGCGGTGGTGACGATAGCGACGCGGCGGCAGGCGACGCGGCGGGGCCCACGGATGCCGCCGTCGGGATCGACGCGATCGCCGTGACCGTCGACGCCGCGGTGTCGGTCGACGCGCGACCGCCCTGCCCGGCCGCCTACACGATCGCGCAAGGCGGCTCGCGCTACGTGCGCCGCAGCGGCGCCGACACCATCGCTGGCGCGCGCGGCGACTGCGCCGACGATCTGGCCGGCCGCACGATGCTGGCCACGTTCGAGAACGCGGCTGATCTCGACGCCGTCATCGATCAGACCGGCGCGCCGGGCAGCGAACGCCTCTGGGTCGGCGCCCGCTGCACGTCGACCAGCTTCGGCTGCGCGGGCCCGAAGAGTTGGACCTGGGATACCGGCGCCGACCTGGCGCCGACGTTGTGGGTCCAAGGCGAGCCCGACAACCCGTTCACCGACCACAGCGCGGCGGCGCTGAAGACCGGCCCGAGCTGGAAGCTCATGTCGACCGGCACCGTGCCGGTCGAGACCCATCCGTACGTGTGCGAGTGCGTGGAGTAGCTTGCGATGACGATCACGCGAGACGAGGCGCGCGCGATCGCGCTTGGTCGAATCACGCCCGACCCGGTGCGGCAGGCGAAGCGCCAGGCGGCGCACGACACCCTGGCCCGCTACGGGATCGCATCGTCCTCGCCGGCGAACGAACCCGTGTACGAGCTCCACGACGAACACACCTTGGAGCGACCGTTCGGCTGGGTGTTCTTCTGGGGAGCGCGCGGCGACACCACGGGCGGACACCGCCCCATCGTCGTCGACCGCGACGGCCGGATCGCCGCGGTGGAGTCGCCCTGCCCGCTCGAGCCGTACGCGAGGGCGCTCGAGAACTGGGGCCCGGCCCCTTCGCACCACGGGCGCGCCCAGCCATGATCGCAGGCCGCGTCATGACGAATCGGATCGCCCGGGTCGCGCTCGCCGGGCTGCTCGTGCTCGGCGCGCTCGCCTGTGGCGGTGGCGCGTCGCCGGGAACCCCGGTCGCGGCGGCCGAGCGCGCGCTGGTGCTCGCCAGCCGCGCCGACAAGCTCGGCTTCGCGAAGACGCTGGCGAGCGGCCCGCGCGGCAAATCGACCGCCGACATCCAGCTCGAGATCCTGAGCGAATGGCTGTGGCTACGCGGGTTCGGCGGGCTCGCGCTCGAGGACGCCGAGCTCGACGGCTGGGACGCTCCGCGCCTCGTGACCTCGACCTCGTCGACCGCGAAGGTGGCGACCGTCCTGCGCTTCCGCGCACCGTCGCAGCCGCCGGAGCGTCCGGTTCCGCTCGAGATCGAGCTGGTGCTCGAGGGCGCAGCCTGGCGCCTCGCCGACGCCCGCTTGAAGCCCGTACCGGCGTGGCTCACGGCGAAACGCGAGGAGGCCGGACAGGAGGAGCCCGACACGGACCCGACCCTGGCCGAGATCGCCGCGACCTACCGCCCGCCGCCGCCCACCTGGAAGCGCGACTCCAACTGAGCCTGGAGCGCCGCCGCTACGCCCTGCCACGAGCGAGGATCGAACCGACCACGCCGGCGACGCAGCCCGCGCCGTAGAGGTAGATGCTGTAGCCGAGCGCGAAGCGCTCGTGGCGGAAGTAGCGGAGCAGGATGACCGCGGTGGCGATGGCGCCGAGGAGCGCGAGCACGGCGCCGATGGCGGCCAGGATGGACGCGATCGAGAGCGTGCGGGTGGTGACCAGCGCGGCCACCCCGACGAAGCCGAGCAACGACGCGGCCGCGATCGAGCCGATGACCGCGACCATGGCGGCGGTGGCCAGGAGCTTCAGGTCCTTGTCGCCGCGGGCCTCGCCGACGATCTGGTCCCAGTCGCGGGTGATGCAGTTGCTGTAGCCGCCGTAGGTCGTGTGGCCGTAGCGCGGGCCGCAGACCTCCATGCCGGTGAGGCCGACGCCGCCGTCGACGTCGCCGGGCGCGGTCAGCCAGCGCGACGAGAAGGTGCCGGCGAGCACCAGGATCGAGGCGACGATGGCGAGCACGGCTCCGATCCGGCGTGGGTTCATGGCGGCGAACCTACCACCGGCGAATTGTCCAAGACCGGGCCGCCCGCTGGTGTCGGAAGGCCATGGACCCGATCCACGCGGTGATCGCGATGCTCGCGTCATGCACGGCGATGGTGTCGCCGGTGGTGACGACGGCCATCGATCCCGACCACGCACCGGCCGAGGAGTACGTCTATGCCGTCGACGGCGTCCTGTGCACCGCGATGCGATGCATGCTCGACGACGACCTCGGCGCGACCATGTGCTGCGTGCGTGCGATCCACGCCACGTTCCCGTACCGACCGACGAGGAAGACCCGGACGAAGACGACGGCGATCGACGCCGAGCCCGAGAGACTCACCCCCGCCGACGTCAAGGCCGGCCTGGCGGCGGTGCGCCCGCGGATCGACGGCTGCCGTGACCGGTACGGCGGCCGCGACCCGCGGGAATCGGTCAAGGTGCGCGTGCGCATCACCCCCGAGGGCGCGACGGCCGAGGTGACCGTGGTGCCGCGCGAGGACGAGGGCGAGGCGCGCCACCCGGCGTTCGAGCGCTGCGTGGTGACGGCGATGGCACGCGCTCGCTTCCGGCGCAGCCAGACCGGGGCGACGTTCTCCTACCCGGTCTGGCGGTGAACGCGGCGGGTGCGATCAGCGGAGGTCGACGCCGAGCGGCCGGCCGAGCTTGAGCACGCCCGAGACCCGGACCAGGACGGTGGCGTCGCCGAGCGCTGCGTCCTCCCGCTGGCGCACGACCAGGTCGATCGCGCCCCAGGGCAGCGCCTGGTAACGCACGCCCCAGCCCAGGATCCAGCTCAGGTCGGGTGCGCGGGCGGCGAGCTCGGGCACCCAGGCCACGTCGAGCAGCATGGTGGTGCGCGGGTACGGCGGCGGCGTCCACGCGATCGCCGCCAGCGGACGCAGCACGAAGCCATCCTCGCCCCCCTCGTCCAGCCCGGCGCCGGCGTGCCTGGCCTGGAGGAGCTCGGCACCGGCGTGGACCTCGAGGCCGGCCACGCGCGCACCGACGACCAGGTGGAGCTGCGCCGCCTCGAGCGGCCCGGACTCCGGGCTGCCCACGCTACCGGCGAGGGTGCGGGTGGCGATGGTGCGGCGGAAGCCGAGCACGGCGCCGGCCCGCCACGGCCGCGCGGTCGAGGTGGCCGCGCCCATGCGGAAGGCGGCGGTGGCAGCGGCGAAGTTCTCTTCGGCGCGGAGCTCGCCGCAGTCGGGGCAGGCGATCAGGCGATCGGTGAGCTCGAGCTCGACCTCGCCGACGCCGAGTCCGAACGTCGCGGCCGCCGACGGAGCCAGGCGGTGGCTGGCGGCGAGATCGACGTGGAGCTGGCCGGCGGGCTGGAGCCAGGCCGTGGGCGCGTGCACGACCCGCGGCGACGTCGGCGGCCGCGGCACGGACTGCGCCGTCGCGGTGGTCGCGAGCGCGACGAGCAACAGGACGGCCGCGGCCCGGAGCATGGTGGTTCAACGCAGCTGGTGGATGGCGCGGCGCAGCCGGTCCGTGCCCCACGACAGCTGACCGAAGATCTGCGCGTCGAGCAGGTTGGCCTCGTCGATGCCCTGGACCCGCACGCCTGACTCGAACGCGAACAAGGAGGTGATGCGGTAGCGCACGCCCCAGGTCAGCATGGCCGAGAGCCGGATGTCGGCCGGCATACGCACGAACTCGGGCACGTAGTTGAGCTCGACCATGATCGAGCTGCGCTCGATGGGCTCGGCCTCGATGGCGAGCACCGGGCGCACCTGCTTGCCCAGGCCCTGATCGTGAAGGAAGAGCGCGTCGGCCGACGGCTCGCGGATGGAGGCGTCCCAGAGCACGCCGCCGGCGTGGACGCTGACGCGGCTGCCCAAGGACTTCGACGCCATCAGGTAGAGGGCGGCGGTGCGGACCTTGGCGACCCCGAAGGTGTGCTCGAACGACTTGCGGAAGGCGAGCGCGACCGCCGGCTGGTGACGGACGAAGCGATGCTCGCCCACGCCCATCTTGAACGACGCCTGTCCGAATGGCTCGATCGGGATGGGATCCTCGCCCGCCGCCGGCCGCACCCGGATGAGATCGGTGACGCCGACGCCGAACTCGGCGACGTCACCGAGGCCGACGAAGAGATCGCCGTAGTAGCCACCGCCGGTGTGGACACCCGAGCTCGACCAGATCACGGCGGCGGGCAGCATGCGGCCGCTTGGCGCGGTGAAGATGAGCGGGAAGTTCATCGTCGGGCCACCCGGATCGGGGGTGATGGCCTGCGCGATGGGATCGCGGGGCTGGCCCTGGTCGTTCCAGGCCGGCAGTGGGACCTCGTCGGGCGCGGGCACCGGTTGCGGGTCCGGTCGACCCGCGTCGGGATCGGGTGGGGGATCGTTCTGGGGATCGGGCGGAGGTTGCGGATCCGGGGGCGGCTGTGGCTGCGGGGGCGGCGGGATCGGGATCGGCGGCAACGGCTGGGCGTGCGCGAGGGCGGCGATGGAGAGGAGGGCGATGATGACGGACAGCAGTTGACGCATGTGAACCTCGCTGGCTGCTAGCTGCAGAAGAGGGCCGCGGTACGGCAGGCGATCGCGCCCCAGGGCACGAACAGCTCCCCCCCGAGACGGATGTCCCAGTCGACGACCGAGCGGACGCCGGCTGGCGATGTGGCGTCGTCGACCTGGTAGCCGACGCTGGCGTCGAAGGAGAACGCCGGGTGCAGGTACCAGCGCACGCCGAGCCGGCCGATGACGCCGGCGCCGATCATGGGGGCGCCGCCGGGATCGCGATCGAACGATGGCGCCCGGCCGACCTCGGTGATGGCGACGGTGTGATCACCGACGGCGAGCTCGACGCCGCCGGCGGGCAGGAACAAACGCCGCCGCGCGCTGCCGCTGGCGTCGCCGCCCAGCGCCAGCTCGGCCGAGCTCATGCGCACGCCGGCGTGCAGCGTGGCGGTGGACAGCCGGCCGGGCAGGCGCTGGCGGGCGACCAGGTAGAGATCGGTGACGGTCTCCTCGATCGTGGTGGCACCGCGGGTCTCGGTGCGAGGCACGCCGAGGCGGAAGGCGAGCGCGACCGCGGGCCAGCTCGGGTCATCGGGGAGCGGTGCCTCGAGCTGGACGCCGACCGCGGGCACGGGCGCGGCGATCTCGTCGAGGCTGATGGCCGAGGTGTGGCGATACTCGAGCTGCGCGATGTCGCCGAAGCCGATGGCGACGACGCCGGCCGAGGACAGCACGCCCGGGTTCTCGAGCAGCGAGCCGTCCCAGCTCACGGCGAGGATGTAGGGACCGACGGTGTCGGCGACCGGCGTCGCGAACAGGCGCGATGAGTGGTAGGGGCCGCGCATGATCTCGCGCCAGGTCGCGTCGCGGCGGCGGGGCTGCTCGGTGTCGGCCACGGGCCCGTCGGCGGCGGCGGCACGGGCGTCGAGCGTCCCCAGGGCGAGCGCACCAAGGCCGACGAGCACGGCGGTCGTGCTCGCGGCCCGGACGTTCACGCGATCGCCGGTGACGGCCATGCTCCACCGTGACGCGCGCAGGCGTGAAGCCCCCAGGCCGGGCGTGTGAGGTCCGCGTGAAGCGGCTTTGGCGCTTACAATGCGGCGTGGCCCGGCTCGACCCGCCGCGACTCTCGCGCAGCGCCAGAACGCCGTGGCTCCCCGCGGCCAGCGCGGAGGAGATCCGAGTTCACGTCCAGACGCGCTTGCGGCTGATGTCCGGGCTCATCTTCTGGGTGTGCCTGGCGCTGTTCGGGTTCGTGCTGATCCTGTACCAGCTCTACCCGGACGAGCGGCCGCTGGGCGCGGCGCTGGTCCACCGCTTCGCGATCGTGGGGCTGGCGGTGCTGGGGGTGCTCTGGGGCGTGTTCATGCGGCGGCCGCTCGGGATCAACGTGCTGTACCGGCTCGACGCGATGATCACGCTCGGGATCGGCGGCGTGTTCGGACTTTCGGCGTACGTGAACTCGGAGCAGCGTGCGGCGGTGTGGGCCGCCTTCATCTGGCACACGTTCACGGTGTTCTCGCGTGCGCTGGTGGTGCCGTCGACCGGGCGACGCAGCGCGGTGATCGGCGCGGCCTCGTACGTGCCGCTGTGGCTGGCGGGCCTGGCCAGCGCGCTAGAGCATCCCGAGCAGCTCGAGGTGCCGCCGCTGCCGTTCGTGATCGGCGTGGTGCTGTTCTCGGGGATGGCGACCTTGCTGGCGACGACCGGCTCACGGGTCATCTACGGGTTGCGCGCCGAGGTGCGGCAGGCGCAGCAGCTCGGGCAGTACACGCTCGACACGCTGATCGCGCGCGGGCCGATGAGCTCGGTGTACCGCGCGCGCCATGCGCTGCTGCGGCGACCGACGGCGGTGAAGCTGTTGCCGCCGGAGAAACACGGCGCCGACGATCTGGCGCGCTTCGAGCGCGAGGTGCAGCACATGAGCCAGCTCACCCACCCCAACACGGTGGCCATCTACGACTACGGGCGGAGTCCGGAGGGCGTCTTTTATTACGCGATGGAGTACCTGGACGGGGTCGACCTCGAGGTGTTGATCCACCTCGACGGGCCGCTGCCGGCGCCGCGTGTGGTGCACGTGCTGCGGCAGATCTGCGGCGCTCTCGACGAGGCGCACGGGCGCGGGCTCACCCATCGCGACGTGAAGCCGGCCAACGTCATCCTGTGCCGGCGCGGCAACCAGCCCGACGTCGTGAAGGTGCTCGACTTCGGGCTCGTGGTCGAGGTCGAGCGCGGCAACAGCTCGGAGGGTCCGGCGGTGCTAGGCACGCCCGCCTACCTCGCGCCCGAGGTGATCACCAGCCCCGAGCGCGTCGGCCCGCAAAGCGACCTCTACGGCGTCGGCGCCGTCGCCTACTTCCTCCTCACCGGCCACCGCGTCTTCGCCGGCACCACCGTGGCCCAGCTCTGCCTGGCCCACGTCCACGAGGCGCCCATTCCCCCGAGCGCCCGTACCGACCTTCGTATTTCGGCACAGCTCGAGTTCCTGGTACTTGCCTGTCTGGCCAAGGACCCGTCCGCGCGCCCCGCCGGCGCCCACGCCCTGCGCACCGCCCTTGCCGAGGTTCCTGAGGCGGAACAATGGGACGAGGACGCCGCCCTCGCCTGGTGGCGCGCCTTCGAGGAGCGGCGCAAGCCCGCCGTCGATGGCGCGGGCACCGCCGGCCCCCGCACCATCACCGTCGACCTGATGGCCCGCGCCACCACCTCCGGAAAGCTAAGCTGATCCGCCCATCGTCCGGCCATCGTCCGGACCGACGTTTGTTTTTACGGAACCGACGGTGTTCCGTGGCCGGAAACCGGACGTCCAGGACACTTTCCGTCCGGATCCCGGACGAGGGCAACTCGGGCTCAACGATCTCGCCACGATGACTCTGGCAAGCGGCCTGCATAGCTGGTGGCCATGTCTCGTCCGCGTCGAGTGGTGCCGGGTCGCTGCTGGATGATCACGCGGCGCTGCACCCAGCGTCAGTACCTGATGCGTCCGGATGAGGCGACCAACAACGCATTCGAGTACTGCGTCCTCGAAGCCGCCGAACGCTTCGACATCGACATCATCCTCCCGTCAGCTCAATCCAACCATCACCATACGAACGTCTTCGATCGTCACGGCAGGGTCGTGGAGTTCTACGAGCACTTCCACAAGATGTATGCGCGCTCGCAGAACGCCCTCCGAGGACGCTCGGAGAACTTCTGGTCCAGCGAAGAGGTGTCGTTGGTCGAGCTCACGGATGTCGAGGCCGCCATTGACGCCGTCGTCTATTCAGCGACGAACCCGGTGAAGGACGGACTGGTCGAACGAGTTCAAGACTGGCCCGGCGTCAACGGGCTCGACGCGCTACTGACCGGGAAGCCGATCGAAACCACGCGCCCGCGCCACTTCTTTCGGGCCGATGGTCCTATGCCGGAGCGAGTGTCCCGGGCGCTGGTCATTCCGCCGGAGCTTGGTGACCCCGATGAATTCCGACGGCGCGTGCGCGAAGGCGTGGCCGCCGCCGAGAAGAGGTTCGCCGAGCAGCGAGCACGCGAGGGAAGACCGGTAATGGGGCGAAAGGCGATTCTGCGACAGTCGTGGCGCGCTGCGCCGTCCAGCCCCGCCCCACGACGAGGTCTGCGCCCGCGGGTCGCGGCTGGCTCTGCCGCCGCTCGCGTCGAAGCGTTGGGCCGCAATCGGTTGTTCGAGGTCCTGTATCGCCAGGCGCGCGCACTCTGGCTCAAGGGCGCACAGGTCCTGTTTCCCGCAGGCACCTACTGGTTGCGCCGCTTCGCCAACGTCACGGTCGCTCAAGTTTCATGAAGAGGAGTCACTCGACCTAGCGCGAGCCACCCAGCTTGCGCCGTCGCGGCGTGCTCTCGTTGTCCCGCTGGCGGCCCGAAAACTGAGGTTCGCGGCCCCACAGCGCCAGCGCTTCCTGCGACGGATTGGGTCCAGGGAAGACAAACGTCGGTCGGTTAGCTGACGACGGGCCACGTGAGATAATAGCCACGGCCGGGGACGGCCTCGATGAGGCCCTCGGCGCCGATGCCGGTGAGGCTGGCGCGGACACGGCGGACGACCTGGCGCACGTTCTCCTCGTTGGCGTACCGAGACTGGAAGGGGAGCTCTTTGGCCAGATGGCGCGTCGGGACGCAGCCGCGCACCTTGGTGGCACCGGCGGCGTCGGCGAGGGCGCGGTCGCAGAGCATGCGCAGGAGCTGGAACTCCAGCGGCGGGAGGCTGAGCTCCGCCCACGCGGTCTGCCCGTTCGGCCGGTACAGGAGCGCGCCGCCAGCCTGGGTGTCGCTTCGCGCGCCAACCAAGCACAACTCGACGCCCTCGCCGCGCATCGTGAAGCGAAACACCGCATCACCGGCGGCGTGTCCGGTCGCGATCGAGCGTAAGGCCGGCTCCGGCAGCGCCACCGCGTCGCCGATGAACACGAACCCGATGTCGCCGAACCGCACCAGCGCCCGCCGCGCCAGCAGCGCCCGCCCCGCCACCCGCTGCCCGTCGAGCTGGGTGCCGTTGCGCGAGCCCAGGTCCCGCACCTGCCAGCCGCCATCGCTGCGGGTGAGCTCGGCGTGATCGCGCGACACCGACCCGTCGAGCACGATGAGGTCTCCTCCCGGCCCGCGCCCGACCGTCGCCGCCGCGCTGATCGGGTGCGCGACCCCGAACCCGTCGACCAGCCAGCCGGCGGCGTCCACGCGTGCCCGCGTCGCCCGCACGTGATCCGGCAACAGCCCCTCGCGCGGCACGATCGCCGCCGCGCACTCACCGCACAGGACACCGACGCTTGGCGTATCGCCGCAGCGAGGGCAGCCTTGCACCATGCCGTCGATCACACCACCTCGGCCCCGCAGACGCCACGGCTTCACGCGAACTTCACGCCGGTCCCCGCGGATTGCCGGCTTCTAGGGTAGGTTCAGCGCATGGCCGCCGACCGCATCCACGCACTGTGCGACCTCCTGCTCGCCGCCGCCTTCGCCGACGATCATCTCGACGATCGCGAAGCCGAGCGCGTGCAGGAGCTCCTCGCCTACATGCTCGAGGGCAAGCTGCCCGCCGACCTCGAAGCGCGGATCGACGAGTTCGATCCCAAGACCTTCGTGCTGGCCAAGACCGCCGCCGTGTTCAAGAACGACTCGGCCGCCGATCGCGAGCACCTGCTCTCGCTCGTCGCCGCCGTCCACGACGCCGACGAGACCCTGGATCTCGCCGAGGACGAGTACCTCCAGTCAGTGGCCACCGCGCTGGGCCTCTCGCCCGCGGTGCTCAAGGGCATGACCGTCAAGGTCGAGGTCGAGGAGATGAAGTCCCGCTTTCGCCGCGTGAGCACGCCGCCACCGCTTCCGCCCGGCGCCAAGAAGAGCTGACCGCGTCGCGCCCTAGCGCCCGACCAGCGCCTCGGCCCGCCGCCGGATCAGCTCGATCGCGCCGGCTTCGTCGGCCTCCACCAGCACCGTGACCACACCGCCAGGGCCATCGGTCACCTCGACCCGCGCGCCCGCGACCACCGCCGGCTCGCTCGGCATGTACGCCGGATCGTATCCGTTCAGCGCCGCCCGCGCCCGGTGACAGCCGAGCTCGCGCCGCAGCGCCGCGGCGTCGACCTCTCCGCCCACGAGCGTGATCCGCGCGCCGCGGCCGCTCGCCTCGACCACCGCCTTCGCCGCGTACCGCCGCAGCGGCGGATCGCGCAGCACCTCGAAGGCCAGCCCGTCGCAGGCCACCCGATCGGCGTCGAGCAGCGAGCGCGCCCGGCCGCGCCAGTGCCCGGCCGCCTCTCGCAAGCGCCGCGCCTCACCCTGGTGCCGCCGCTCGTCGGCGGCGGCCACGTCGTCACACACCCGCGTGCGCTGCAGCCGCTCGGTGCCACTCGTGGTCTGTTCGCTCTCCGGGTGGGTGTCGCATTCATAGGTGGTGCCGCGCTGCCGCGCCAGCTCGGCCGCCTCCTCGTGCCGCGCCGCCTCTCCCTCGAGCCGCGCCGCCTCGGCCATGTGCGACTCGTAGCTCGTCGACGGGGCCGCCGCGATCGGCCGCGCCCCGGGCGCACGACAACCGGCCGGCCCGGCAGCCAGCAGCGACGTCACGAACAGGGGTACGATCGCGCGCATGAGCCGCAAGGAAGACGCGCTCGAATATCACAGCCGCGGGCGGCGCGGGAAGATCGAGGTGGTTCCCACCAAGCCGCTGGTCAGCCAGATGGACCTGTCGCTGGCCTACACCCCCGGCGTCG
>SXJR01000514.1 GCA_005779305.1 Myxococcales bacterium | reverse complement strand
GATCGCCACCAGGTACGACGGCAACAGCGGCGTGGTCTCGAAGCGGGTCGCGGTCCAGCCGTCGCCCTGGCGGGTGCGCGTGGCCGGCGCGGTGTTGCTGTAGACCGCAGCCGCGTCGGGGGCGCGCACCGTGACCGTCCACGGCGTCTTCCAGCGCGGTTCGTCGAAGCATGGGAAGGCGCGGCGGGCGTCGACGGGCTCGAAGTCGCTGTACAGGTAGCGTCGCCCGCGCACCTCCTGCACGAACAGCGCGTCGCCGTCGCGGTACCGACCCTCGAAGGTGACCAGCAGCGTGGCCGCGCCCGCCGGCAACGTGCGACCTAGCTCGATCCCCACCAGGTCGTGCTCGGCGGGTGCGGTGATGCGGGTGCTGTCGACGATCGCGGGCCCCCCGGCTGTTGCGGTCCTGGCGCCCGCGGTGCGGATCACGACCGGCTCGGCGGCGTGCAGCCAGATCACGCGCGCGGGCGTAGCCAGCTCGACGTCGATCTCGACCTCGCCGCGATAGGTGGTGGCGTCGGGATCGACGACCAGGGTGAGCCGGTAAGCGCGCGGCCGCACGTCGTCGCCGAGGATCGCCGGCGCCACCAGCTCGGCGGGCAGCGGTGGCTCCACGTGCGGCACCTTCGGTCGTGGCGCCGCCGCACCGCCGGCGGGAGGCGCCGGGGGCCCGCCGCAGCTCGCCACCAGCGCGGTGAGGCCAGCGAGCACCGCCGGGTGCAACGCACGCACGAACATGAGGGTGCAGCATGGCCCGTCTCGCGCCCGGAGCAAAGCCGCGCCTTTGCGTTATCCGGCTCCCCACCATCGACGCGCGCTCTCGTTCGCGGGCGCTCGCTCACAACGACCGGTGGTGCGTATGATGTTGCGTGGTCGCTCGCCGCTGGCTCGCCATCCTGGGTGCGCTCTCCCTCGTCGCATACGGCATCTACATCGGGGTGCGCAAACCGCGCCCGCGCGCGCCGCGCCTGGTCGGCGTCGTCGTCGACGCTGGTGGCCCGGTCGACGCCGCGCCGATGGTGTCGGATCCGACCGCGCTACCCGGGGGCGGCATCGCGATCGCGGCGATCGACACCGCCACCGGCCTGCCATGGGTCGGCACCCTCCGCGCGCGCAGCGACGCCGGCGCGGCGGTCACCGTGACCACCGACGCCTCTGGCCTGGGCCGGCTCGCGCTCGGCGCCGGGCGCTGGACGATCGATGCCGGCACCGCCGCGCTGGTCGACGGTCAGACCTGGGAGCTCGGCGCCTCGCCGCCGCCGCTGCTGGCCGTGCGCGTCGCCACCGCGCCGCGTGAAGATGCGCCACCCGATCAACTCGCGATGGGGCAAGGCACGCTGGTCGGCACCGCCACCGTCGACGGCGCCCGTGTCTCCGACGTCTCGGTGCAGGCCGTGTGGATGGGCGCCTACGGCCCCGGCCGCCCCGTGGTCCGCGATCGTGTCCCTGGCCCGATCCCCATGCCGCCGCGCCGCTTCATTGGCACCGAGGGTGCGTGGAAGCTCTCGGGCGTGCCCGCCGGAGGCTACGCGGTGCTGATCGTTGCGCCGGGGCGCGGCGCGGCGGTGGTGCTGACCGCGGTCGAGGACGACCTCGCCGGTGACGCGACGATCTCGATGTCGGCCTCGGGCAGCATCTCGGGGACCGTCGTCGATCAGCGCGGCGGCATCGTCGCCGGCGCCACCGTGCGCGCGCTCGACGGCGATCTCGAGCTGGCTCGCACCATTTCGACCGAGGCCGGCACCTACGTGCTCACCGATCTCCCGCCCGGCCGGCTCACCATCGACAGCCGCGCCCCGACCTGCTTCGGCGAGCACCCCGAGGTCGTGATCGAATCGGGCAAACGCATCACCCGCAAGGCCGAGATCGTGTGCGAGCTGCCCGACCTGCCGCCGTCGCCGCCGGCCCAGGATCCGTCATCACCGCCGCCCGACGAGCCAGGGCTGCCTCCCTAGATGAGCTCCACCCAGACCTCCCCGTTCTCCTCGCTGACCTTGTAGCGGCGCAGCACCAGCGCCGGATCGTGCGCGCACTCGCCGGTGCGCAGATCGAAGGTGTAACCGTGGCCGGGGCAGGTCAGGCACGCGTCCTCGAGCGTGCCGCCGGCGAGGTGTACGTCCTCGTGCGGGCACACGCCGGCGGTGGCGATGATCTCGCCGCTGAACACGCCGGCCAGCACCGGCCAGGTCACGCCGGGCACCGCGATCTCGACCAGCGCCTCGTCGGGCAGGTCGCCGCGGGCGCACAGGCGGAAGCGCAGGCCCATCAGCCGCGGCCTCGCTGGCGGGGATCGAAGCGATCGCGCAGGCCGTCGCCGAGCAGGTTGGCGCCCAGCACCACCCAGGCGATGGCCAGGCCGGGCGCGAGGATGTAGTGACCGTAGCCGGGCTTGAACATCAGGTTGCGGCCCTGATCGAGCATCGCGCCCCAGGTGTGGTCGGTCTGCGGGCCGAGGCCGAGAAACGACAGGGAGGCTTCGATCAGGATCACGCCGCCGAAGGCGAACGTCATCTGTACGACGATCGGCGCCAGCAGGTTGGGCAACACGTGCCGGGTCATGATGCGTTCGTCCGAGGCGCCGATCGCGCGCGCCGCCTGCACGTAGTCGCGCTCGCGCAGCGACAGCACCTGGCCGCGGGCGACGCGCGCGTATCCGACCCAGCCGTTGGCGACCAGCGCGGCGATGACCAGGCCCAGCCCGGGCCGGGCCACGGTGGCGACGATGGCGATGTTGAGCAGGATGCCGGGGAACGCCATCAGGATGTCGACGACGCGCATGACGATCTCGTCCACCACGCCACGGAAGTAACCGGCGATCATGCCGAGGGTCACGCCGATCACCACGCACGAGCTCACCACGATGATCGAGAGCGTCAACGCCGAGCGGGCGCCGTGCAGGAGCTGGGACAGGGCGTCGACGCCGTTCTCGTCAGTGCCGAGCCAGTGATCGGCCGACGGCGGCATGAACTGCGGGGCCTGGTCGACGGCCGCGACGCCGACCGGGTACGGCGCCAGCAGCGGTCCGAACAGGCCCAGGAACACGAACACGCCGAGCATGACGGCGCCGGCCCAGGCCGCGGGGGAGAGGCGAGGGTTCATGCTCGCCGGATCCTCGGATCGGCCAGGCCGTAGGCCAGGTCGACCAGGATGTTGACCAGCACGTAGACGGCGGCGATGACCAGCACGCAACCTTGCACCACCGGGTAGTTGCGCTCGGAGATCGAGTCCACGAGCAGGAGCCCGATGCCGGGCCGCGCGAACGCCTTCTCGGTGATGATCGCGCCCGAAAGCATCGAGCCAAACTGGAGGCCGGCGATGGTGATGACCGGCAGGAGCGCGTTGCGGAGCGCATGCTTGGCGATGACCGTGGTCTCGGGCAGGCCCTTGGCGCGTGCGGTGCGCAGGAAGTCCTCGCCCAGCACCTCGACCATCGAGCTGCGGGTCATGCGGGCCAGCATGGCCATGAGGTGAGTGCCCACCGCGATCGCCGGCAGCACGATCGCCGCCGGACCCAGCTCGGTCGGGCCCGGCAGCCAGCCCAGGTCGATGAAGAACCACATGAGGAGCAGCGGGCCGAGCAGCATCATGGGGATGGCGATGCCGGACAGCGACGTGATCGACGCTACCGTGTCGATCCAGGTGCCGCGCCGGATGGCGGCGACCACCCCGAGCGGCAGCGCCAGCAGCATCGCGACCAGCATCCCGCACAGCGCCAGCGCCACGGTGTTGGGGAAGACCTCGACGATCCGCGCCATCACCGTCGGCTTGCCCTTGGGATCGGGGCACTGCTGGCCGAGGGTGCCGTCGGCGATGCTGCCCAGGAACCGTCCGAACTGCACGTGCAGCGGCTTGTCGAGCGCCATGCACTCCATGACCTTCTTGCGCTGATCGGCGGTCGCGTCGCCGCCGGCCAGGTGATCGACCGGGTCACCCGGGATCATGTGCAGGAACAGGAACACCAGGATCGACACGCCCAGCACCGAGACCAGGCCGAGGCCCAGCCGACGGAGGAGGAACGCGCCGATTGGCACAGTGCCCAGAGCCTACCAGTCCCTTGCCCTTGCCCTTCTTCGTCTGGTCCTGATCTTCGTCCGGATCTTCGGTCCGGATCTTCGGTCCGGATCTCTTGGCTCACTCGGTCGGAGCTTCAGCGCAGAACGGCTGCAGCGAGCCCCCCAGCCGCTCACCCGGCGGAGGTACCGGCTCGCCGCCGTGCTCGCGCATGAGCGAATCGTTGCGGCACTCGTACCCGTCGCGGCAGTCGCCGCCCGACTCGCAGGTCTTCATGCAGTAGCGGACCTCCGAGGTCGCCGGCACGCACTGGCCCTTGAAGGCGCAGACCTCGTCGGTGCCGCAGACGTCGGTGCTGAGATCCTCGGTGGCCGGATCGCACGGCGAGTTGGCGAACGACGCCACGTAGAAGCGGATGCAGACCGAGCCCTCGGGACACGAGTCGTGGTCGCAGCCGATGATGGTGCAGTAGCCGCCGGCCGACGACAGATCGCAGACCCGTCCACCGGTGCCGTTGGGATCGCAGTCGAGGCTGACGCCGCAGGCGTCACCGATCTCGCTGCCGCAGCCGCCCAGCGCGACGGGCAGGGCGGAACAGGCGAGGGCGAGCGCGAGACAGACGGCCGGACGCATGGAGGCGCGCACTGTAATCGGCGGTTCGACCGCCGACAAGGCGTGGGGGTTGCCTGCGTGGGCCCGTCTTTCTGCGTGAGATTCCGGCACAATGGCCCGATGCGAGCCGTGGTCCAGCGCTGCCGGCGGGCCCAGGTCACCGTCGACGGCCAGGTGGTCGGCGCGATCGGGCCCGGCCTGATGGTTCTCCTGGGCGCCGGCAAGGACGACGGCGACGCCGACCTGGCCTACGTCGTCGACAAGCTGGTGAACCTGCGCATCTTCGCCGACGACGAAGGCAAGATGAACCGCTCGGTGCTCGACACCGGCGGCGGGGTGCTGCTGGTCTCCCAGTTCACGCTCTACGCCGACACCCGCAAGGGCCGGCGGCCGGCGTTCCTCGACGCCATGGAACCGGTCGGCGCCGAGGCCTTGTACCGCAAGGCGGTGGCGGCGGTGCGCGCGGCCGGCGTGACCGAGGTCGCGACCGGGGTGTTTCGCGCCGACATGCAAGTCGAGCTGGTCAACGATGGGCCGGTGACGATCCTGCTCGATTCGAAGAAGGTCTTCTGATGCGCCAGCGAGCGCGGGCGGCGGTCGCTGTGATCCGCGCCTGTACGAGATCCTCGTCGACACCAGCGGCATCCAACCGCGCTGGACAACCCGCGCCTACAAGTTCAAGGGCGACAAGCGCGCCGGCAACCAGGAGCGCAGCGGCTGGGGCAACGACGCCCCTTCCAGCGGCTGTCCCTGAGCGCTCCCGGACGGCGCCGCGCACCGATTTCTCGCGTCAGCGGCCTCCGCGGGAGCGAAGATCCTCCCATGCGAGGCCGGTGGACGTTCGGAACCGTGGTCGCCCACGTGGGACGGCTTGGTCTGCTCCTCGGGGCCGCGCTCGCGGCTGTCGCCTGCCATCCGCCGCGGGCGGAGACGCTGTCCCGGCCGGAGCCGACGGAGGAGCGGTCGCTCGAGCGAGTGGCTGACCCGTTCGTCGACGGGCAGGCGCTGATCGACGGCTTCGCGCCCGATCGGACGCTGGATCCGCGGCAGTGGCCGGCCGCGACCCCGCAGCGGATGCGGCCGGAGCTGCCGCCGCGGCCGATCGCGATGCCGTTGGTTCGGCCGCGCGTGCGAGGCGACGCGCTCCTGCTCGCGGATCTGGCCATGCACCGGGGCGATGCGTTCGACGCGGCCGCCCAGTACCGAGACCTGCTGGCGCGCCTGACACCGGGCGAGGCGCACTACGTGCGGATCCAGCTGGGGCGCGCGTACCTGGCGCTGGGCAACACCCGCGATGCGGAGTGGCTGCTGGCCCAGGCCGCCGCGTCGCCCGAGGACAACGGGGCCGCGCTGTTTCTGCTTGCCGACGTGAGGCTGGCCGCGGTCGGGCCGGTGGCCGCGTACCGCCAGCTCCGGGCGATCGCGGGCCGGCGCATCGACGATCTCGAGAACTACATCGTCCATCGGGCCCAGCCCGGCGACGCTGCCGAGATCCTCGTCGCCAAGGTGCGGCGCTCGCCCCAGGCCGACGAGGCCTGCAGCTACGCGCTGGCTGCGATCGATCGGGGAGGCGTGCTGTCGACGGACGGTCTGGGTAGCGGGTGCGCGCTCGAGATCGATCGCGCCCGCGCCATCGTCGAGGGCAGGCTCTGGCTCGACTGGCGCAATCCGTCCCGCCGCGTCATGGCCGGTGCGCTCCGTTCGTGGACCGCGGCGTGGGCGCTGGTGCGCGACGGCGGTCTCGACACCCAGCCGTGGCTCGACATCGCCCAGATGTACGCTCACGCGGGCGAGGTCGCGTTGACGCTCGACGACGCTCGCGTCGCGCACCGCGCCACGTACCTCGCGCTGCTCAATGTCCTCCGCATCACGATCGTCGCCGGTCCGCTGGGCGACAACGCGCGCGCGCGCTTCGATGCCGTCGCCGCCACCCTGCCGTCCGACCATCAGAAGCAGCTCGCCATCCTTCGCGTCCGCGCCGTCGCCTCGGTCGTGCGGTGAGGCGCCGGACCCGTGCCGCGCGGCTTCTCGCCCTTCCTGAACGACAAACCGCCCGGTCCCTGACGCCGCCGCCGCCGATGCGGTAACGTCCCGTCGATGTTCCGGGCCCGGGGGCTCTCTGCGATCGCGCTCGCGACCTGCGTCGGCGCGGCCATCGCGAGCGTGCCCGCCCACGCCGCCGCGTCGCCGCTGGAGCTGTTCGGCTTCGGCGGCCGCTCGCCCGCGCTGGCCGGTGCCGGCGTCGCGTCCTCCGAGGGCTTCGACGCGACCTACATCAACCCGGCCGGGCTCGGCCTGGCGAAGCGCAAGCGCGCCACCATCGGCGCGATGTACGGCGACTTCGCGCTGACCATGGACGGCGCCCGGACCGACACCGACCCGGCGAGCGGGCTCGTGATCGGCGGCGCGGTGCCCATGCCGCTGGGCGGCTGGGCCAAGGACCGCATCGGCATCGGCTTCGGGTTCCACATCCCGACCGAGGCCATCAACCGGGCGCGGGCGCCGTTCCCGGGCAAGCCGGTGTTCACGCTGCTCGAGAACCGCTCGCACGTGATCGGGATCCAGTTCGGCTTCGGCGTGCACCTCAAGCCGCGGCTGGCGGTCGGCTTCGCGGTCAACGCGCTGGCCGTCCTGCGCGGCGGCATCGACGTCACCACCGACGGTTCGGGCCGCTTCACCACCCAGAGCGAGCAGCGGCTGCTCACCCGCTTCGCGCCCATCCTCGGCGCCCGCTGGCGCTGGAAGGACGACATCGAGATCGGCGTCGTCGCCCGCGGGCCGTCGCGCTCCGACTACGACATCGCCGTCACCAGCGATCTGTCCCAGGTGCTGCCGCTGGCGCTGCCCGAGATCCGCATCGCCGGCGCGGCCCAGTACGATCCGCTCACCGTCGCCGCCGAGGCGGCGTGGACGGCGCGGCCCGGCCTCGTCGTCACCGGCCACCTGGCGTGGGCGCACTGGAGCGGCTTCCCGCTGCCGACCCAGAACGCGGTCACCGGCACCCCACCGCAGGAGTCGCCGGCCTTCCACGACACCGCCATCCCGCGGGTCGCGATCGAGTACGTCAAGCCGGCGCTGGGCGGCACCTTCACCGCCCGCGGCGGCTACGCGTTCCTGTGGTCGCCGGCGCCCGAGCAGAGCGGACGCCAGTCATTGCTCGACAATCATCGCCACCTGGTCGGCGCCGGCCTCGGGCTCGACTGGCCCGGTCGGCTGGTGCCGCTGCACCTCGACGCCTGGGTGCAGCTGCATGCGCTGCAGCCGCGCCGGCACGAGAAGGACATGGGGCGCTTCCTGCCCGAGGAGACGCCCCCGTTCGACGTGATGAACACCGGCGGGCGCATCGTGGTGGGCGGGCTGACGCTGGGGGTGGATCTGTGAGCCGGGTGCGTCCTTCGACTCGGCCTCGCTCGCGCTCGGCCTTCGCTCGGGACGGCCGGGTCTCACGACTCCTTCCGTTGCTGATCACAGCGATGGTCGGCTTGACCGGCACGGCCCGCGCCAATCCGGTCGATCTGTTCGGGTTCGGGGCGCGGGCGCAGGGCATGGGCGGCGCCATGACCGCGGCGACCGACGACGCCGGAGCCAACTACTACAACCCAGCGCGCCTGGCCGGCTCCGACGACATCCGCATCGACGTCGGCTACCAGCTCGCCCAGCCCTTCCTCGCCGTCGACGGCAACAGCCAGGGCGTCGACTCGTCGCGCGGCCTCGCCATCGGCCTCGCCATGCCCGGCAAGCTCGCCGGCGCACGCCTCGCCATCGGTGCCGGGCTCTACCTGCCCGATCAACAGATCACGCGCACCCGCACGCTGCCCAGCCAGCAGCCGCGCTGGTCGCTCTACGACAACCGCCCGCAGCGGCTCTTCCTCGCCGCCAACCTCGGCATCGCGCTGCCCGGCAACGTCTCGTTCGGCGCCGGCATCTCGTACATGTCGAGCACCCAGGGCGACGTGGCGCTGCAGGGCATCGTCGGCTTCCCCGACGCCACCACCAGCCAGCTCATCCTCGACATGAACGTCGACCTGAAGACGATCCGCTACCCGCAGGTGGGGGTGTCCTGGGACGTCAAGCCGTGGCTGACCGTGGCCGCCACCTACCGCGGTGGCTTCAAGCTGGTCCTCGATCAGACCTTCGACATCACCGGCGACATCGGCACGCCGGGCTCGCCGCCGCTGGTCGACAACGGCTTCCTGCACCTGCGCTCGGTGGCCCAGGATCTGTTCCAGCCGGCGCAGGTCACCGCCGCCGCCCACGCCCGCATCACCCCGCGCCTCGCCGTCGCCTTCGACCTGGCCTGGCACCGCTGGAGCGTGTTCGAGAACCCGGCGGCCCAGATCGAGATCGAGCTCGACATCGGCGACTTCAACGACCTGGTCACGATCCCGCCCCAGGAGCCGCTGCCGGCCCCGCACTTCCACGACATCGCCACGCCGCGCCTCGGCGTCGAGTGGCTGGCCCGCGCCACCCCGCGCCGGCTCTGGCGCGTGCGCGGCGGCTACGCCTACGAACCGTCGCCGACGCCCGAGCAGTTCGGCTCGACCAACTTCATCGACAATGACAAGCACACCTTCACGACCGGCGGCGGCCTCGAGCTGCCCGGGGTCGGCGACGTGATCTTGCGGCCGGTGTCGATCGACATCTCGCTGGTGGCCACGTTCCTGCCCGAGCGCACCCACCGCAAGCTGGTCGCCGTCGATCCGATCGGCGATTACAAGGCCAGCGGGCTGGTGCTGGGCGGCTCGCTGTCGTCGAGGTGGAGGTTCTGATGCGCGCCCTGGCCTCGACCTCGCTCGTGGTCGCGACGCTCGCCGGCTGCGGCATCGGCATCGCCGACGACGCTTCGGGCGGCGAGGAGGATCTCCCCACCGTCGGCGCGGGCCCGTTCCGCCGGCTACCCTTCGACGAGAACAGCCCCGTCGACGAGCCCTGGCTCGCCACCGATCGCATCATCGACTTCACCGAGCCGGCCCTGGTCGCTCGCGCCGGCGGCGGCCTCGTCTTCTATTTCACGCGCGAGTCGCCCGATCCGCCGGTCGGCGACAGCGTCATCTGGCGCGGCGCCCTCCGCGATCTCCGCCAGCTCCCCGACGAGCCCGCGGTGCCGGTGCTCAGCGCCGACCAGACGTGGGAAGAGGGCCACGTGGCCGCGCCCGCGATCGTCGAGCTCGCCGGTCGCCAGATCATGTTCTACGAGGGCGGCCTCACCACGCCGCAGCTGGGCCGCGCGGAGTCGACCGATGGCGGCCTCACGTGGCAGAAGGCCGCCGCGCCGGTCCTCGCCAACGCCCGCTCGCCCGGCGTCGCCACCGACGGCGCCCTGTGGATCGCCGCGTTCACCCGCCCCGGCGATCCCGGGATCTGGCTGGCTCGCTCCGACGACGGGGTGGCGTGGACCCCGGACGACGCGCCGATCCTGGGCCCCAACGGCCTCATGGATTCGTTCGAGCGGACCGAGCTGGGCGCCCCGACCCTTGCCTGGTTGGTCGAGTCCACGGGCCGCGGCCACTGGGCGCTCTGGTACGGGGGGCTCGAGAAGCTCCCGGACGTGGGCGACGCGCCGCGCTACGCGGTCGGATATGCGGCTTCTTTCGACGGGATGGAGTGGGTTCGCCCCGGCGGCGGGCGCCCGGTCCTGGCCGCGCCGGCCGGGGCCCCGGCCGTGATCGTCGATGGGCCTGCGGCGACCATGCTGTTCGACTCGGTCAACGGCCGCCGGCTGGCGGTCGGCATCGCCACGCACCCCTAGCGAGCGATGAGCGAGCGGTCAAGAGTGATGCTGGGTGTCCGGGGTCACTAGGGTTGTCCGGGGTCTGTTGGGGCTGGGCGAATGAGCGCCCCAACGGTCTCCCAGGTTCTGCGCGGTGCCGCGAGATGCGTGATATCGTCAGGTTCGCTCGGTCTCCCACCGTGCGGCCGGCATGAAGGTCAAGTTCTGGGGCGTCCGCGGCTCCATCCCGGTGCCCGGGAAGAGCACCAATCGATACGGCGGTAATACGTCGTGTGTGGAGATCCGTCCGCGCGGCGGCTGGCCCATCGTGATCGATGCCGGCACGGGCATCCGTCGCCTCGGCAAGTACCTGATGGACGGGAAGTTCGGCGAGGGCCACGGCACGGCTCACATCCTCATCAGCCACACCCACTGGGACCACATCCAGGGCATGCCGTTCTTCTCGCCGCTGTACCGGCGCGGCAACAAGATGCACGTCTTCGCCCGCCAGCAGGCCGACACCCACCTGCAGGCGGTCTTCGCCTCGCAGACCGAGGATCCGTACTTCCCGGTGCCGCTGACCGCGCTCGAGGCCGACGTCCAGTTCCACGAGCTGGTCGAGGGCGCGCGCTTCATGATCGACAAGACCGCGGTGCAGTGCACCCGCCTCAACCACCCCTGGGTGGCGATGGCGTACCGCCTCGACTGCGACGGCGCCTCGGTCGTGTACTGCTCGGACACCGCGCCGTTCACCGACATCCTGCTCGAGCACGAGTTCATCGCCAAGCCGCCGCTGCCGGGCGAGCTCATCCCCGCGTCGATGGCCGACAAGCTCGCCGCCATGCGGGCCGGGCTGGTGGCGATGTGCCAGGGCGTGGACCTCCTCATCTACGACACCCAGTTCACCGTCGACGAGTACCGCCAGCGACCGCACTGGGGCCACTCCACGCCCGACGACGCGTTGATCATCGCGCGCGAGGCCGGCGTGAAGCACCTGTGCCTCTACCACCACGCGCCCATGCGTACCGACGAGGCCCAGGACGCGATCCTCATGGCCACGCGCTGGACCGCCAAGCAGGCCGGCGATCCGTTCGACGTCATCGCCGCCTACGAGGGCCTCGAGCTCACCCTGGGAGACGACGCGTGAAGGTCCAGTTCTGGGGCGTGCGCGGCTCGATCCCGGCGCCGGGACCGGAGACCAATCGCTACGGCGGCAACACGTCGTGCGTGTCGGTGCGCAGCGCCTCGGGCGAGCTGATCATCATCGACATGGGCACCGGGCTCATGCACCTCGGCAACGCGCTGCTCGGCACCGAGTTTGGCAAGGGCGGCGGCAAGGCGACCATCCTGCTCTCGCACGCCCACTGGGATCACATCCAGGGCCTGGGTTTCTTTGCGCCGGTGTTCATCCCCGGCAACCACTTCGTCCTGCGCGGCCACGGCAAGTCGAGCTCGATGCTCGAGGGCATCCTCGAGGGGCAGATGAACCCGAACTTCTCGCCGCTCTACACCCTCAAGAACCTGGGTGCGTCGTTCGATGTGCGCGCGGTGGTGCCGGGTGAGCCCTTCGACGCCGGCGCGCTGAGGGTGACCGCGCGCCCCAACCCGCACGGCTCGACCACGGCGCTGGCCTTCCGGATCGAGGAGCAGGGTCGCGCCTTCGTGTACGCCTCCGACGCCGGTTATCCCGACGCCGGGCCGACCGCCGAGGTGCTCGGCCTCTACCGCGGCGCCCACGTGATGGTCCACGACAGCACGTACACGCCCGCGCACCAGGCCACCCGCCGCAACCGCGGCTTCTCGTCTTACGAGCAGGCCGCCGATGCAGCCATCGCCGCCGGGGTCGGCCGCCTGGTCACGTTCCACTACGATCAGGACTACAGCGACGAGGACGTCGACGCGTTGCGCGACGCTTGTCGCGCCTACCTCGACGCCCACGGCGGCGCCAAGATCGAGCTGGTCGCCGCCGCCGAGGGCATGGAGCTCGAGATCTGACGAACCTGGGCGCTTCCTAGCGAACGCAGAGCATCCCGAACGTGGCTTCGGCCGGCGGCGGACCGAACCACCAGTTGCTGCGGCCGAAGGCGTTGCAGCTGAAGTCCTGCGCGATCTGGAAGCGCAGCGCGTAGAGTCCGGGCGTCGTCGGCGCG
>SXJR01000513.1 GCA_005779305.1 Myxococcales bacterium | reverse complement strand
CGAAGACCTTGCCGGTCGGGTTGTGCGGCGAGTTGAGGATGAGCATGCGGAAGCCGGCCTGGCCCGCGCGCTCGAGCTCGTCCCAGTCGACGGCCCAGCCACCGGCGACGCGCCCGGCGTCGGTGTCGGGCGCGTGCAGCCGCACCGGCACCAGCACGCCGCCGGCGTTGGCCACCGCCTGGGCGTAGCTGTCGTAGAGCGGCTCGAACACGACCACGCGATCGCCGGGGTTCACGATCGCGTTGACCGTGCTGTAGATGGCCTCGGTCGCGCCGGTGGTGATCGTCACCTCGCTCAGCGGATCGCGCTCGACGCCGGTGGTCGACGCGACGAAGCGAGCGACCGCCTGGCGCAGCCGCGGCTCGCCATTGCCGGGCGCGTACTGGTGGTGCGACGTCTCGACGTGGGCGGCGATCGCTCGCAACAGCTCCGGCGGCCCCAGAAAGTCGGGGAAGCCCTGGGCCAGGTTGACCGCGCCGCGCGCCCGCGCCAGCTCGGTCATCTCGGTGAAGATGCTGGTGCCGAACCCGACCCAGCGCGCCGCCAGCTTGCCGTCGCTCACTCGCCCACCGGCAGCTGCTTCACGATCTTGGTGGTCTTGCCGGCCTCGATCGTGACGTTGTAGTCGAGGCGCCGGTCACCGACGACGAAGGTGAGCTTGTGCGGTCCCGGCTTCAGCCGGATCGCGGCGCGGGGCGAGATCGGCGTGGCCAGGCCAGTGTCCTTGCCGTCGATCCAGATCCTCGCGGAGGGCGTCGAGAAGACGAGCAGCTCACCGTGGTTGCGGCGCGGCGCGATCGCCCCGCCTCCGCCGATCGGCGCGGGGCGCGGCCTCACCGTTCCACCCGGCGGCGTGACCGGACGCTGCGTAGGCTGCGCGCTCACCGGCGGCGAGGCTGCAGCCGCTCCGAGGACCACGACCAGGGCGCCGATCAGGGACACGCGCATGTCGCGAAGATACACTGCGGCCCATGACGCGTTCCACGTGGGTTCTGGCTGCGATGCTCGCGATCACCGGCTGCAGCAAGAAGAAGGACGAAGGCGTCGGAGCCGGGACCGGCACCGCCTCGGGCAGCGCCAGCGGCGGCGCCGTGGCCAAGGGCGGCCCGGAGATGCCGATCTCCGGCGACTGCGATCGCCTGGGCAAGAAGACGTCCGAGCTGTCGATGCAGAACACCCCGCCCGACACCACCACCGAGATGCGGGCCAAGCTGCAGGCGATCTCCGACGAGGCCGGGCTCGCCATCGCCGAGCTGTGCAAGGTCGACAAGTGGACCGCGGACGCGGTCGCGTGTGGCCTGGCCGCCACGGACCCGGCCAAGGAATGCGACGCCAAGCTCACGGCCGATCAGAAGGCGCACATGCAGGAGAAGGTCATGGCGATCTTCGCCAAGCTGTCACCCCCCAAGGAAGCCACGGGCGGGACTCCGACGCCGTAGCCAGTTGGTGTCGGGGTAGACGCTTCGGCCCGAGACCACGTGCAACGTGTAGGCGTGGCGCGACGCCGGTGAGCGATTCATATGGCTCATGTGTGGCACGCGGCCGTCGAGGATGATGAGGTCGCCGCGGTGGACCTCCAGCGGCACCAGCGCGGCCTCGTCCCACGGCCGTGGATCGAGGACGTCGAGGCGGGTGGTGCGACCGTCGCGCACGAAACGGGCGCGCAGGCCGTCGCGGTGGCCGCCGGGGATGGCCCACAGGCAGCCGTTGTCGAGGCGAGCGTCCTCGAGCGCAAACCACAGGCCGACCATGGCCTCGGGCTCGGTGTGCAAGTACGTCGAGTCCTGGTGGCAGCGAACCTCGCCGCCGATCAGCGGCTGCTTGCAGATGTACATGGATTGCATGAGCTGCGGCTCGGCGAGGCCAAGCGCCTCGACCAGCGCGGCCAGGGCCGGCGTGCGCGAGAACGCCTCGAAGACCGGATCGAGATCGTGGAGGGCGTGCCCGATCTTGTTGATCGCGCGCTCCTTGGGGCAGGTCAGCCGGCCGTCGCCATCGAGCGCGCCCTCCTCGAAGAAGAAGCGAATCTCGTCGCCGGAGTCGAGGAAGTAGTCGTCGGTCTTGCGGGCCTGCTCGTCGGTGGTGAACACTGTGCGCTGGTCGCCCGGTTCCCAGGCGGCGATCAGCTCGCCGGCCCGCGCCCGCAGCGCGTCGCAGGCGGCGCGGTCGACGAAGCCGTCGAGCACCAGGAAGCCGTCGCGGCGATAGCGATCGAGCTGCGCGGGCGTGAGCACTCAGCCTGCCTCTTTCGCGACCTGCGCGGCCTGCGCGGCCTGCGCGGCCATCACCCGCGGCGCCAGGTGCTTGACCAGCGCGCCGGCCAGCAGCCGCTCGCCGGGCGCCAGGCGGTGCGACAGGCCGTTGAGCAGGATGAAGGCGCGGCCGATGATGGTGAAGTCGCTCGGCACCTTCATCGACGACGCCCGCATGGCTTCGATGGCGCTGCGCAGGCGATCGTTGTCGCCCATCATCGCCCGCACCATGTCGCGGAAGTTCTCTGGGTCGCCGGTGCCCTCGAAGCCGATCGAGCGGGCGGCGGCGATCGCGCCGGTGAGGTCGCCGCTCATGCCCTTGACGATCATGGCGGCGGCCCCGGTGGCGAAGCCGGGCGGGAGCTCCTTGGCCAGGCCGAAGTCGAGCAGCACCAGCGTGGTGCCGTCCGGCGCCACCATCAGGTTGCCGGGGTGGGGATCGCCATGGAAGAAGCCGTGCTCGAAGATCATCGTGGCGTAGAGCTCGGCCACCGCCACGCCGACCTTGCGCAGATCGACGCCGGCGTCGCGCAGGCCCTCGATGTCGGTCAGAGCCTTGCCTTCGACGAACTCGAGCACCAGCAGGCGCTCGCTCGAGCACTCGCGGTGGACCTGCGGCACCCGCACCGCCGTCGAGCCGGCGAACGCCGCCCGGATCCGCTCGGTCGAATCGGCCTCGCGCGCGAAGTCGAGCTCGAGGCAGATCTGGGTGGCCAGCTCGTCGGCGAGCGGGCGCAGGTCCACGCCGGCCAGCCAGCGCACCGCCCGGACCGCGCGGCGCAGCGACGCGAAGTCGATCGGGAACAACCGCTGCGCCTCGGGGTACTGCACCTTGATCACCACGTCCTCGCCGGTCTTGAGACGCGCGCGGTGGACCTGGGCCAGCGACGCCGCGGCGATCGGCTCCTCGTCGACGTGGGCGAACACCTCGGTCAGCGGCCGGCCTAGCTCGCGCTCGACGTGACCCCGCAGCGTGGAGAACGGCCGCGGTGGCACGCGATCGTGCAGGCTGCGCAGCGGTTCGACGAGCGCCGGCGGCATCACGTCGGCGCGCGCGCCCACCACCTGGCCCACTTTCACGAAGGCGCCGCCCATCGTGGTGGCCAGCCGGTGGATGGCGCGGCCGGTGCGGCCGTGCGCCTTCTCCCACGATCGCTCGGTCGGACGCAGCCCCGGGACAAAGCGCCGCACGCGCAACGTGAGGTAGCGCAGCACCGCGGCCAGGACGGTGATCCCGGCCCTCAGGGTGCGGTAGACGCGGTTGTGGCGCAGCATCGCGGAAGAGTTGGATACCATGGGCGCGTGTCGCCTCCCCTCATCATCCTTGGATGCGGTTACATCGGTGCTCGTCTGGCCCGGGCCGCGCTTGCGGCCGGTCGCACCGTACGGGTCTGTGCCCGCTCGACCGGCCGCCTGGCGCCGCTCGCCGAGGCCGGCGCCCAGATCAAGTACCTCGACGCCGCCATGGTCAAGCAGCTCGGTCCGGCCATGGTCAGCCTGAACGGCGCCACCGTCATCTACTCGATCCCGCCGGTGGGTTCGCTGCCGCCGGGCCACGCCATGCGCGCGGCGGTGCAGGCCGCCGCCGGCAGCCACATCGCCTGCTTCATCCACTTCAGTTCGAGCGGGCTCTACGGCGCCGACCCCGACGACGAGACCTGGGTCGACGAGGACACCGAGGTCGTGAGCGATCCGCCGATGGCCGGCGTGCTCACCGACGAGGCCGCCCTCGACGGCTCGACCTTCGATCAAGTCCGCACCGTCATCCTGCGCCTGGCCCCGGTGTACGGACCGGGCCGCGGCGTGCGCACGCGGTTGCGGGCCGGCACCTACAAGATGGTCGACGACGGCGCCCACATGATCTCGCGGGTCCACGTCGACGACGTGGTGAACACGGTGTTCTGCGCCGAGGAGCGCGCCGCCAGCGGCTCACGCTACCTGGTCGCCGACGACGAGCCGACCACGCAGCTCACCTACGCGACCTGGCTGTGCGATCGCATGGGCCTGCCGCTGCCGCCGTCGCGCGCGATCCTCGAGCCCGGCAAGGCCAAGGTCGCGTATCGCAACCGCCGCATCCGCAACGCCCGCATGAAGGCCGAGCTGGGCGTGACCCTGCGCTATCCGACCTTCCGCGAGGGCGAGGCCGCGATCGAGGTCGAGGAAGCCGCCGCCGGCGAGACGAGCTGACGCCTCACGGCCGGCGGTAGCGACCCTCGTGCATCGGCTTCCAGGTCTGGCCGTCGGGCGAGCGCTCGATCGAGAACGAGAACACGCCGTCTTCCCACGTCGGAGGATCCACGTCCGCGAAAACGTTGGCGCTTGCCTCCGGCGCGACCAAAAAACTGGCCCGCTCGATCGGGCGGGTGTTTGGTGGACGCCAGGGAACCATGGAGATGCGCGCGCCCACCGCGACGTTCACCGGCTCGGCCGGCGCGTACGGTAGAGCCCGCAGCCGGCCGCGCGCGATCACCCGCGGCTGCCCGGCGTCGCGCTTCGAGCTGCTCGATCAGCGGCTGGGGCCCTACCAGCTGCTCGCGCTCCTCGGCGAGGGCGGCATGGCGCAGGTGTTCCTGGCCGAGCACACCCTCATGGGCCGCCGCGTCGCCATCAAGCAGCTGGCACCAGCGCTGGCCAAGTTCCCCCACGCCCACGATCTGTTCTTGCGCGAGGCGCGCATCACCGCGTCGATCCGCCATCCCAACATCGTCGACGTCTACGACTTCGGGAACGGCGCCGACGGCCGCCCGTATTACGTGATGGAGCTGGCCTCGGGTGAGTGCCTGGCCCGGCGCCTCTTGCGCGGGCCCCTGCTCACCGCCCAGTGTTTCGACACCGCGATCGTCCTGGCCGACGCGGTGGCGACGATCCACGACGCCGGCTACGTGCACCGCGACATCAAGTCCGAGAACGTGATGCTGGTGCGTGACGGCCGCCGCCTGGTGCCCAAGCTGATCGACTTCGGCATCGCCCGTCGCCTGACCGCCGATCCCGAGGACCCCGAGTCGCGGCCCGAGGGCGTGGTCGGCACTCTGCGGACGATGGCGCCCGAGCAGATCACCCTCGAGCAGATCGATCAGCGCACCGACGTGTGGGCGCTGGGCGTGCTGATCTACGAGATGATCACGTCGTCCTTGCCGTTCGACGAGGGCTCGACGGCTCGCGACGAGATGCTGGCCATCGTCACCGAGCCACCGCGCCCGCTGCCCGACCACGCCGATCCCGGTCTGCGCGAGATCGTCGACGCCTGCCTTCGCAAGGAGCCGGCCGAGCGCCCGGCCAGCGCCGACGATCTGGTCGAGCGCCTGCGTGACGCCCAGGCCGCCTACGTCGTGCGCCGCGGCTTCATCGCCCGCGCCGCGTAGCCCGGTCGTCCCGTGTCGAAGGACGCATTCCCTACCAGAGCTTCTTGTCGCCGAGCTGCGACGACTCGGCGTGGCCGGTCACGGCGCGGATCTTGGCGACGCCGTCGGCGCCGATCTCGACGGTGACCTTTCTCGCCGACTTGATGGGCAGGCCCTTGGTGCGGAGGTCGGCGACGTCGGTCATCTCCTCGTCGCCGGAGATGCCGAGGCGATCGCGCAGGTACGTGTACGAAGAGACCAGGTCGATGGGGCAGGTCGTGGGCGTCGCCCCGCTGCCGCGGACGCACACCACCAGCGACTCGGTGTCCTCGGTCTCGATCTCGTCGATGCCCATGTCGGAGTCGGAGCGCGACTTCTTGGAGACGAAGCGCACCACCTGGTGACCGCCGAGGGTCTCCTCCTTGGGAGCGTCGAGCGACCAGTCCTCGCTGATGCCCATCATGCCCGGGTTGTAGACGTAGGCGAGGAGCGCCACCACCGTCCAGCCGCCGGCCTGCTTGGCCACCAGCGCGTGCTGCTGTTCGCCCATCGAGCTCACCTTGTAGGTCGCGAGCTTGAAGCCATCGACGCCGGCGGGCGCGAGCTCGCAGGCCGCGTCATCGGGGCTGTCCATGTTCTCGGCGGTGGTCGCGTTGAGGCAGGTGCAGAGCTCGGCCTCGGGCAGCGGCGCGGCGCAGGGCAGGGGCTCGTCGGCGGGCGGCGCGTCCTTGCCGAGCGCGTCGAGGCGGGCCTTCACGGTCTCGTTGTCGCGCAGCGCCAGCGACTGCTTGTAGAGGACCGCCGCGGCCGGCGCCTTGCCGTCGGCCTCCTCGACCCGGCCCAGGTTGTAGAGCGACGCGGCCTTGATCTTGGGATCGGTGGAGCCCAGGACGCTGGCCTTGCCCGAGGTGCGGGCCTTGGCGAAGTCGCCGGCCGAGAACGCGGCCCACGACAGCTCGCCCAGCGCGCGGTCGTCGCCGGGGATGGCGGCCAGCGCGGCCTCGAGGGCGGTGATGGCCTCGGGCCACTTCGCCGCCTTGGCGGCCTTTCGACCGGCCGACAGGTGCTTCTTGTACGCCGCGCGGGTCTCGCGGGTGAGCGGCGCGGCCTTGGCCACCGCGCCGGCGTCGATGGCCGGCGCCGCGGCCGCGGCGTCGAGCGGCACGGTGGGCGGCGCCGAGCCGGTGGCGCTGCCGCTGCCCGCACCTGGGTCCTTCTTGCCGCCGCAGGCGGTGGCGAGCAGCAGCGAGAGGACGACGATGATCGACGAGGTGCGCGACATGCGCGCACTATACGTCAACCGCCGGGGAACATGAGCGCGCGCATGTCGCTCTCGAGCGAGCTCCTGATGTAGTCGATGGTCTTGCCGCGCAGCCGCTCCTTGGTGGCGCGGAACGGCATGCGCCCGAGCGCGCTCAGGCGGGCGGCCTCGGCCAGGGCCCGCGTCATCACCTCGCCCGGCGCGACCACCTCGTCGACGTAGCCGGCGGCGAGCGCCTCGTCAGGGGTGTGGACGTGGGCCATCAATGTGGCCCGGGGCAGGGCCGCGGCGTGAAGGCGATCGCGGGCGAGCTCCATGGCCAGCACCGGCACCGGCATGCCGATCGCCACCTCGTTGAGGCCGATCTTGAAGGCGCCGGCGGCCGCGATGCGCAGATCACCGGTCAGCACGACCAGGGCGCCGCCGGCCAGCGCGTGCCCCGTGCACGCGATCACCAGCGGGATGGGCGTGCCGTAGAGCCGCATCAACAGATCGGAGCCCCGGCTGAGCAACGCCTTGGCGTTGTCGGGGCCGCTCATCATGACGCGCAGATCGAAGCCGGCGCAGAAGCGCTCGGCGCGCCCGGTCAGCACCATGGCGCTGGCCTCGCCCTCGGCGCGGGTCAGCGCCGCGCGCAGGGCGTCGATCATCGCGTCGGAGAGGGCGTTGGCTTTGCCGTCGTCCATCTCGACGACCGCGGTCTTACCTTCCAGTCGATACCTGACGAGCTCGCTCATGCGAGAAACTTAGCTCGCCCGTGTCGCCCTGTCCCTTGCTGCGCCTTTCATCGGAGCCGCGCTGAACACAAGTCCACGCTCGTCGACCGTGCCCCGGCGCAGCATGACGGTGTCGCGCAGGTAGTTCTGGTACAGCTTCCACGGCACCTTCGAGCCCTGGCGCGGGAACTGGGCCTGGGCCCGCTGGATGTAGCCCGAGGCCAGATCCATCATGGGCTCGTCGCCAACGTCGGGGCCGGGCGTGGGTACGCAGCTGGCGAGGCCGTGCCGATCCATGTGCTCGATCAGGCGCGCGACGTACTGCGCGATCAGCTCGCACTTGAGCGTCCACGACGCGTTGGTGTAGCCGACCGCCATGGCCAGGTTGGGCACGCCGCTGAGCATGGCGCCCTTGTAGACCCGGGTCTGGGCCGGGACCACCGGCTTGCCGTCGACGGTGACCTCCATTCCGCCGAGGAACTGCATGCGCAGCCCGGTGGCGGTGATGATCAGGTCGGCGGGCAGCTCGCGGCCGGACTTCAGGCGGATGCCGGTCGCGGTGAAGCGCTCGATG
>SXJR01000512.1 GCA_005779305.1 Myxococcales bacterium | reverse complement strand
GGCGGCCTGTTCCCGACCCTGCTCGGCGAGGCCGACGCCATCATCTCCGCCGCGCTCAACCCCTCCACGATCATCGACGGCGTGCGCCTGTGCAAGGCCGAGCGGCACCGCTACGAGCACGACGACCTCGACAGCCTCGAGGCCCGGCTGAAGGCGACCGCCGACACGCGCCTGCGCATGATCGCCACCGACGGCGTGTTCTCGATGGACGGCGACATCGCCCGCCTCGACGCCATCTGCGATCTGGCCGAGCGCCACCGCGCGCTGGTCATGGTCGACGACAGTCACGCCACCGGCTTCGTCGGCAAGACCGGCCGCGGCACCGCCGAGCTGCGTGGCTGCATGGCCCGTGTCGACGTCTACACGTCCACGCTCGGCAAAGCCCTGGGCGGCGCCTCGGGCGGCTTCACCAGCGGCAAGCAGGAGATCGTCGATCTCCTGCGTAACCGCTCGCGCCCCTACCTGTTCTCCAACACCCTGGCCCCACCCATCGTGGCCGGCAGCCTCGCCGCCCTCGCGTTGATCAGCGGTTCGACCGCCCTGCGCGATCGACTCGAGGCCAACACCCGGCGCTTCCGGACCGGCATCACCGCGGCCGGGTTGTCCATCCGTCCCGGCGAACATCCGATCGTCCCGGTGATGCTCGGCGACGCTCGGCTGGCCGCCGACATGGCAGCCCGGTTGCTCGACGAGGGCATCTACGTCATCGGCTTCTCGTTCCCGGTGGTGCCCCGCGGCCAGGCCCGCATCCGGGTCCAGCTCTCCGCCGCCCACTCGGACGAGGACATCGATCGCGCCGTGGCTGCCTTCGCCAAGGTCGGCGCCGCCCTGGGAGTTGCATCGTGAACCCCGCCGACATCGAAGCCCGCATCAAGGCGGCGCTGCCCGACGCCGACGTCAAGCTCGAAGACATGACCGGCACCAAGGATCACTGGCGCGCGCGCATCGTCTCGGCCGCCTTCGTCGGCCAGTCGCTGGTCCAGCGTCACCGGCTGATCAACGCCGCCCTGGCCGAGGAGCTGAAGGGCCCGATCCACGCGCTGACCATGGACACCCTCACTCCCGACGAAGCCGCCGGCTGATCCGAAAACAGCAGCGTGTGCGGGCGTGTGGGTCCGCACCTTTTTGCAGACGTTTTCCAGGCGGCGGCATTACGGTCCGTGGCAGGATCGTTCCCGGCGGCGTTCCCGACGATGACAGCACCGACTAACGATCCTCCGTTGAGCCAAGAGGTCTTCGGTCCCTACCTGGTGTACGAGAGGCTGGGCGTCGGCGGAATGGCCACGGTGCACCGCGCCAAGGAGCGCGGTATCGAGGGCTTCGAGCGCATCGTCGCCCTCAAGCGCCTGTTGCCCCACCTCGCGGAGGACGCGAGCTTCGTCAAGTCGTTCGTGCGCGAGGCCAAGCTCGCCTCGATGCTGCAGCACGCCAACGTGGTCCAGCTCTACGAGCTGGGCCGGGTCGGCACCGTCTACTTCATCTCGATGGAGTACATCGACGGTCGCGACATCCGGCGCATCCTGCGCCAGGCGCGCAAGGTCTCGGGCCCGCCGAACATCAACGTCACCCTGGCGCTCCTGATCCAGCTGTGCGACGCGCTCGAGTACGCCCACACCCGGGTCGACGAGCACGGCGAGCCGCTCGGCCTCGTCCACCGCGACGTGTCGCCGTCGAACCTGCTGGTCACCAAGAGCGGTCACCTCAAGGTCATCGACTTCGGCATCGCCAAGGCCCAGTCGCAGCAGCTCCGCACCCAGACCGGGCGCGTGAAGGGCAAGCTCGCCTACATGGCGCCCGAGGCGATCTCGGGCAAGGAGCTCGACTGCCGCTCCGACATCTTCTCGGCCGGCGTCATCGCCCACGAGCTGCTCACCGCCCGCCCGCTGTTCGCGTCGAAGAACGAGTACCAGACGCTGATCAACGTGCAGCGCTCGGACATCCTGCCGCCGTCGGCGTTCAACCAGGCGGTGCCCCCCGAGCTCGACGCCATCGTGCTCAAGGCGCTCGCCCGCGAGCCCGACGAGCGTTACCACCACGCCGCCGAGATGCGCGACGACCTACATGGCGTGCGGATCCGCTACAACCTCTCTGCCACCAACCGCGAGGTCCAGACCTGGTCGGAGTGGGCGTTCTCCCTCGAGGCTCCGGGCGGCAACTTCAGCGGTCCGGCGGTCACCGACTCGTTCGCCGGCGTGTCGCGCTCGCCACCGCCGGTCAAGACGCCGCTGCCGCTGCGGCCGCCGGCTGAAGTCACGACGCCACCGCCGCGACCGGTGCGCGCGCGCACCGGCAGCCACCCCGGTGCCGTCGCCGCCGCCGCGGCCGCCCAGGGCCACGGTCATCACGACGAGGAAGACGCCGACGTCGCCTGGGGCGGCGGAGGCCACGAGCACGAGTTGGGCGCGCCGGTCGTCCTCGACGACGTCCGCGATCACTCGGCCTCGCACCCGATCCCGGGACGACTCGGCCCCGGCGCCCCGACGATGATGGGCGTTCAGCCGTCCGACTCGGGCAGCTTCAGCGCCCACGATCCGGTTTCGGCGTCGACCATGGTCGGCCTCGGCGCGCCGCCGCAGCGCGGGAACGCGCCGTCGTCGTGGCCGCACGGCTCGAGCAACGACGCCGTGACCCCGGGCCGCCGCACCTTGCGCGGCGTCACCGCGCAACCGGCGGTCGAGGCGCCCGCGCCGGCCGCAGGCGACGCCACCGCACCCAACCCGCGCGCCGAGAGCCCGGCCTTCGGCGCCGCGCTGGTCGAGCGCAAGCGCAACACCGCCAAGATCGCGGTCATCGGCCTGGCCGCTGCGATGGTGCTCGCTGCCGCCGGCTACGTCGCGTTCGGGCGCGGCGGCGGTGGCGCGGCGACCGGTGCCGCCGCCAAGGCACCGGTCGTCGATCCCAACCAGCCGGCGACGCTCAAGTTCATCATCGAGCCCACCGACGCGATCATCAAGATCGCCGGGATGCCGCCGCACCCGGGGGACGGCACGCCGTGGTCGGTCGAGCTCGACCCGGGCGTCGTCCAGATCAAGGTCACCCGCGAGGGTCACCAGGCGTGGGAGACCTCGGTCGAGCTGTCGTCGGGCCAGACCAAGACCATCCGCGTCGAGCTCGGCAAGGTGGAAGGCGACGCCAACCTGGCCACGCTCGCTGTCGACTCGGTGCCCGAGGGCCTCACCGTCATCCTCGACGGCACCGAGCTCCAGCAGAAGACACCGTTCAAGATGCCGCTGCCGCCAGGTCCGCACAGCGTCGCCGTGCGCCAGAACGGTGAGGTCATGTGGAAGCACAGCTTCCAGGCCGAGGCCGCCACGCTGCATGCCTTCAACCCCAACATGAACGAGATCCGCCAGAAGGAGCGTGAACGGATCGAGCGCGAGCGCATCGCGCAGTCGTCGCCGGCGGCCCAGCACGAGCGCGTGGCTCCCGTCGTCCGTCCGCCGCCGACGCCGCGCGAGCCCGCCGGTCCCGGCAGCGCGATCGCCAGCGCGAAGCCGCCCGGCCCTGGCAGCGCCGCGGTTCCGCCCGGTCCCGGTCCCGGTAGCGCGCCCGCGCCCTCCGGCACGCCGCCCGGCGCCGGCAGCGCCAAGATCACCCCCCTGCCCGCAGGCGGGAGCAGCGGGTCGGCCACCGCTGGGCCCGGCGCCGGCAGCGCCAAGATCACCACGCCGATTCCGGGCGGCGGCAGCGGCAGCGCGATCGCCCCCATCGTGAAGCCCGCCATCACCAAGCCTGCCCCCGCCGCTGTCGCGCCGGTGGTGGTGCCTCCCAACGCGGTCAAGCGCACCTCGGGCGACCTGCCCCGGATCAGCACGATCGTGCGCCCCGGTCAGGACGTGCCCAAGAGTGTCTCGGTGAAGATCTGCATCGACGGCTCGGGCGCCGTCACCAACGCCCAGGTCTTCAAGATCACCGGCGACGTCGCCAGCTCGCTGCAGAACGCGATCAAGGGCTGGCGCTACACGCCCCACAAGATCGGCGGAAAGGGCGTCGCCGCCTGCTTCGTGAACTCGTTCACGCTGAAGTGAGCACCGCGCTCAGTTCACGACGATCACGCCGGTCATCATGTCCATGCCGCAGGCGAAGCGGACCTCGCCGCTGGGCGGCGCAGTGACGGCGATCTTCACCGGCACCTCGAGCGGCAGTTCGGTCACCGGGCCGTCGTTGACCTTGACCTGCTCGGCGCACGCCGACTTGCTGAGGCGCGTGAACACCAGCTCGAGCTTCTCGCCCGGTTTGGCGGCGATCTTGGCCGGGTCGTAGCCCTCGTCGTTCACGTTGATCGGGATCGACCGGGTGCCGTCAGTCGCCACCGTCGGCGCCGCCGGCGGTGGCGGTGGCGCGCCACGTTTCTTGTCGGCGTTCTTCTCGCAGCCCGCGAGCGCGAGCGCGACAGTGATGGCGCAGAGCGAATACCTCATGGTCGAGCTCACATCTCGTCGAAGCGCTTCATGACAGCCTCGAAGTCGGGGTCCTTGCCGCAGGCCTCCGCGCCCTTCTGCATCCCGGCCTGGGCGCGGATCACGCGAGCCTCCTGCTTGGTCATGTAGGCATCAGCCTTGGCATCGACCTCGGCGTTGCCGTCGTACGACTTGACCTTCCTCTGAAGGTCCTTGTTGGCCGAGAAGATGCCGTCGAGGGCCTGGGCCATGGCCTTGCAGTCGCCGGTATTGGTCGCCATCGCGTCGCCGACCGCGTCGATGAAGTCGAGGGACTGGGCGAACATCTTGTCGAGCTCGGCGTCACTCGGCGTCGCCGTCGGATCCGCGGGCGCCGGCGCCTTGGCCACCGGATCGGTCGGCGGGGGTGGCGTCGTCGACGACGACTTCTTGCCACACGCACCGAGCGTGAGCGCGATGAGCAGGAAGAGGACGGCAGGGATCCGCGACATGCCAGGACCATAACCTCAGGAGTCGAACAGCGCCCGTTCGATCACCCGTGAAAGTGCTTCCTTGGCGCGCGCCACGTCGATCGTCAACGGACCGTGCAGCCCGGCGACCGCGCTCGCGCACTCGACGGCCGCGGTGTAGATGACCCACGCCGTGGCCTCGGGATCGGGCACGGCCTGACGTGTCGAGATGAGCTGACAGAGCTGGCTCAGGCGCGCGCGCGAGGCGTCGTCGAAGGCGCGGCGCAGGCGGGCCACGTCGTCGTCGCGCAGCGACATCTCGACGAACACGCGGTGCATGCGCGGAAACGACGACACGTGCTCGAGCAAGATGTCGATGGCCTCGGCGATGGTGGTGTGGCGGGCCTTGCCGACGAACTGCGCGGGGGTGAGGCGCTCGAGGATGCGTTGATAACCGGCGGCGAGGCTGCGGCGGCAGACCTCGAGGAGCACCTGCTTCTTGTCGTCGAAGTAGCGGTAGAACGTGCCGACCGCCACGCCGGCGCGGGCCGCGATTTCGGGCGAGCCGGTGGCGTCGTAGCCGTTCTCCATGAAGGCCGTCGAGGCCGCCTCGATCAGCGCCTCGTAGGTCCGGCGGGCGCGTTCCTGCGCGAACGTCCGGGCTCGCTGATCGACGAGCAACACCTCGATCCCCGGAGCCTGCGGAGGCGGGGGCGGCTTCACGGGAGCGACGGTACGACCCACCCATGCAGTTTCGCCTTGACCTGGCTGCGAACCAAGCTCAAAGTTGAAGTCCGTTTCACTTTTGGGAGGATCCATGGCCGCCACCGCGACCGCCGTCGAGACTTCGGGCCCGTCGATCGAGACCCTCGAGACCATCCTCAACGTGACGTACACGTGGGGCTACACCGAGACGCGCGAGAAGCTGCGCGACCTCTACCAGAAGGCGAAGCGGGGCCAGTGGATCCCCGAGGACGTCCTGCCCTGGCACCACCAGCCCGATCTCACCAAGCCGATGGGGCCGGAGAACCTGCTGCCGCTGTTCGGCTCCGACGTCTACGCGCGCATGACGCCGAAGGAGAAGCAGCAGCTCAACGTCGAGACCTCGGCGTGGACGCTCTCGCAGTTCCTCCACGGCGAGCAGGGCGCGCTGCTCGCCACCGCCCAGCTGGTCGACTCGGTGCAGGACCTCGACTCCAAGCTGTACGGCGCCACCCAGGTCGTCGACGAGGCGCGCCACGTCGACGTCTACAACCGCTACGTGCACGAGAAGATCGGCTTCTCGTACCCGTGCAACCCGCACCTGCGCACACTGCTCGACATGGTCCTCAAGGACTCGCGCTGGGACATGAAGTTCCTGGGCATGCAGATCATGGTCGAGGGCCTGGCCCTGTCGGCGTTCGGCATGATCCGCTCGTACACGCAGGAACCGCTGCTGCGCGACCTGACCGCCTACGTGATGGGCGACGAAGCCCGCCACGTCGCCTTCGGCGTGCTCTCGCTGCGCGACTACTACCGGGACCAGCCCGAGAAGGTCCGCACCGAGCGCGAGGACTTCGTCTACGAGGCGGCGCGCCTGATGCGCGACCGGTTCCTGTTCCAGGAGGTGTGGGAGAAGATGGGCCTGCCCACCAAGCAGTGCATGGACATCGCGCTGAACAACCAGGGTCAGGTGATGTTCCGCCAGATCCTGTTCGCCAAGATCGTCCCCGCCATCAAGAAGATGGATCTGCTCAGCGACCGCCAGCGCGTACGCTTCGAGGAGCTGGGCATCCTCCACTTCGAGAACGCGCCCGATCCGTTCGCCGAGCTCGAGCGCGAGGAAGCCGAGCTGAAGCGCCGGCGCGAGCTGCAAGCGTCGACGATGTCGTGATCGGCGCGCGCCGTCACTGGGCGCGGACCCGGTAGTCGATGCGCGGGCAGTTGGTGCCATCGGCTTCGATCACCGAGGTCCGGTTCCCGGACGATCCGATCTAGAACACCTCGTCAGCTCCCTGGTCAGCGTCCGCCGTCGCCGCTGACCAGGCCGTACTCCTTCATCTTGTTGTAGATGCTGGCCCGGCTGATGCCGAGTAGCTTGGCGGCGCGCGCGGGCGAGCCGCCGCTCTCGTCGAGGGCATGGCCGAGCGCGGCCTTCTCCACCGCGTGGACCGCGTCGTCGACCACATCCTTGAGCGAGCGGCCGGCGCCCAGGCCGCGCAGCGCCACCGCGCTGTCACTGGAGCCGCGCCCGGTCCGCGGCGGCGGTGGCGACAGGCCGGCGAGATCCAGATCCTGGGCGCGGATCTTGTCGCCATCGCAGAGGATCGCGGCGCGCGACAGCACGTTCTCGAGCTCGCGGATGTTGCCGGGCCAGTGGTAGGCGAGCAGGCGCGCCAGCGCGTCGGGGGTGAGCGCGGTCGGATACCGCGCCGCCGTGCCGGTGCCATGGGTCTTGGCCGCGCCGCGCCGGCGGGCCAGGATGTGGCCGGCGAGCAGCGGGAGGTCCTCGCGGCGCTCGCGCAAGGGTGGCACCTGGATCGGCACCACCGCCAGGCGCCAGTACAGGTCCTCGCGGACGTCACCCGACGCCACCAGCGCCTTCAGCTCCTGGGTGGTGGCGGCGACCACGCGCACGTCGATCGACACCACGTGATCGGCGCCGACCGGCTTG
>SXJR01000511.1 GCA_005779305.1 Myxococcales bacterium | reverse complement strand
GCCGCCGCCGCCGCCGCCGCCGCCGCCGATGGTCGACTGTCGCGTCGAGCGCGCCAACCTCGGTGTGGTCGGGCTTCGTGTCACCGCGGAGATGCGGACGTACGTCGTCGAGGCGTGGCAGGCCGACAGCGGGGTCCTCGTCGGGTTCACCCTCAGCGGTCCTGACGACGTGCGCTACGAGGTCCGAACCGAGCGCGACCGCTACTGGTCGGAGTCCATGTTGTGGACGGTCCCCGGCGGTCGGCGCGAGGCGATCACCCGCGTCGACTTCTGCGCCGAGCCCGACGGTCCCGGCCCCGGCGGCCCCGGCGGCGGCGACTGACCCACCGACCCTGCTACTTCGCGTCGATCGAGATGCCGTACCGAGGCAAGATCTCGCCGGTGAGGGCGGCGATCGCCGCATCGGCGCGGTGCCAGTCGATCACGGCGTTGGCGACGCGGAGCTGCGCGGCGCGCAGCTCGTCCTGGCGGGTGAGCACGTCGACGTTGCGCGACTTGCCCAGACCGAGGCGGGCCTGCTCGACAGCGAGGTTCTGCTCGGCAAGCGACACCGCTCGCACCGCGATGGCGTAGCGCCGCTCGGCGACCTGGATCTGCGCGACGGCGCGGGCCACCGCCTCGACGATCTGGTTCTTCACGTCGGAGGCATTGACCCGCAAGGACTCGCGCTGGGCGCGGGAGCGACGGACCTCGGCGCGGGCCGCGGTCTTGCCGATCGCCTGCTGGTAGGTGAGCGTCACCGCCGCGGTCACGCCCGTCGACGTGTCGAACGCGCCGGTCGGATCGGTGACGATCACGCTGGGACCGATCGACGCGGCCAGATCGAGCGAAGGCAGGAGCCCGTTCTCGGTGACCTCGATCTCGATGGTGGCGCCGGCCTCGAGGGCGGCCAGGCGGGCCAGCTCGGGGCTGTTGGTCGAGGCGGCCGTGACCAGCGCGACCTGATCCCAGGTCTTGGACGGGATGGCGAGGTCGACCGTCGACGCCAGCACCATGTCGCCGGGCGCCGACGGCATGCCGACCTGGCGACGCAGCGCGAGCGACTGGTCGAGGATGGTGAGCTCGCCGGCGAGCACGGCCTCCTCGCGGGTGGCGATGGCCTGCTCGACCGGGATGGTCTCGGCCTTGGCGACACCGCCCTTGTCGATGCCGGCCAGCGTCACCTTGAGGCGCTCGTTGGCCAGGTCGAGGCTGGCGCGGCTGATCTCGAGCTCGCGCTCGGCCGCCTTCAGCCCGAGATAGGACAGGACCACGTCGCGGACCAGCGCGATGGCGGCGGCGCGCGTGGCCACGTCGGCGGCGTCGCGGCTGGTGCGAGCGGCCCGTTCGGCGGCGAAGAGCTGGGCCTTGCCGCGGCCGCGCATGAGTGGTTGGGTGAACCCGATGCTCACGCCGGTGTCGTAGTTGCGGGTGGTTCCAGGGATCCCCATCACGAGGAAGTCCTGGCGCGTGTACCCGGTCTCGGCGTGGAGCGACAGCGTTCCGCCGCTCGAGATCCGTCGGGTCAGATCCGCCGACAGCGTGACATCGTCGGCGCGGCTGAAGGCGCCACCCGAGACCCTGGTGGAGCCTGCGGCCTGGGCTTGGAGCGCCCAGTCGGCCCACGCCTGCGTCGACAGGATCGACGCCTCGGCGACCTCGATGTCGATGCGGGCCTGGGCCAGGGTCGGCGCGGTCCGCACCGCCAGCGCGAGCAGCTCGGGCAGGCCGATCGATGTCGCCGGGCCTGCGACGTCGGCGAGCATGGCGGGCCGGGCCGGCGCGGGTGGTGCGCCGCCGCCACCGCCGCCGTCCTGGGCGGCGAGTCGCACGGCGAGATGGAGCGGATCAGCGGCCGCGGGCGCGACGGCGGCGAGCGCTGCGAAGAGCGAGACGAAGAGGCGCGCGCGGGAGGTCATGGGGCCCGAACCATGTCGGTGGGTCGCTCGGGTGTCAACACGACCTGGTGAACGCTCGCTGGCCGCTCGCACGAGCCGAAGGATTTCCCGTGTCCGTACCCAGCAAAGGCCGTTCATCTGGTGGTAGGTTCGTTTTCCCAGCGATGGCGACGGTCCTTCGTACCTATTGCTTCCTCGACGCGCTCCAGCCGCAGCTCGCGACCTTCATCGCCAAGACGGCGCGTGGCTTCTTGCCCGTGCCCGGCCAGGCGTCGTTGTGGGTCGAGATCGCGCCGGGCATCGCCATCAACCAGGTCACCGACGCGGCGCTCAAGGCCACCAAGGTCCAGCCCGCGGTCCAGGTCGTCGAGCGTGCCTACGGTCTGCTCGAGGTCCATGACCACGATCAGGGCGAGGTGCTGTCGGCCGGGTCGACGATCCTGAAGCACCTGGCGGTCGGCGAGGCCGAACGGCTCAAGCCCAAGCTGCTGACCAACCAGATCATTCGCGGCGTCGAGGCCTACCAGACCCAGATCATCAACCGCACCTCGCAGGGCATGATGATCCTCCCCGGGCAGTCGCTCTTCATCCTCGAGTGCGAGCCCGCCGGCTACGTCGTGCTGGCCGCCAACGAGGCCGAGAAGGCGGCCCAGGTCTACCTGGTCAACGTCACGCCCTACGGCGCCTTCGGGCGCCTCTACATGTCCGGCCCCGAGGCCGAGATCGATGCCGCGGCCGCCGCGGCGATTGGCGCCCTCGCCGGGGTCACCGGCAAGGAGCCTGAGAAGTTCGTGGATCGATGATCACCGCTCCGGGAGAATCCGATGGCTGATGCGCTTGGAATGATCGAAGTCAAAGGTTTCGTCGGCATGGTCGAGGCCGCCGACGCCATGGTCAAGGCGGCCAAGGTCGAGCTCGTCGGATACGAGAAGACCGGCGGCGGCTACGTCACCGCCATCGTCCGCGGCGACGTCGCGGCGGTGAAGGCGGCGACCGAGGCCGGCCAGCGCGCCGCCGAGCGCGTCGGCGAGGTCGTGGCGGTCCACGTCATCCCGCGGCCGCACGCCAACGTCGATGGCGTCCTGCCGCTGGGTCGCCAAGGCACCGCGAAGTAGTCGGGGTCGTAGATGGTCCTCGGCAAGGTCATCGGCACGCTGGTCGCCAGCCGCAAGGAGCCCACGCTCGAAGGCGTGAAGCTCCTGGTGGTGCGCGCTTGCGACGTCGATGGCAAGCCGTCGGGCGCCATCGTGATCGCAGTCGACGCGGTGGGGGCGGGGATCGGGGAGGTGGTGCTGTACTGCTCGGGCAGCTCGGCGCGCCAGACCCAGGTCACCCAGAACCGACCGGTCGACGCCACCATCATGGCGATCGTCGACGCCGTGACCGTCGGCAACGAGTCGCGCTACTCGAAGTCCACGAGTCCGGACTGACCATGGCGCTCAGGGGCATGGGCCTCGACGAGGCCAAGATCGAGGAGATCGTCGCGCGGGTGGTCGAGCGCCTCGGCGGCGGTCCCACGGCGGCGCCGCCGCGGCCGGTCTCGATCGGGCCCGACGCTGGACGGGATGGAAAGAAGGCGGGGCCCAACATTCCGCGCGGCACGCTCGGCGTCCACGCCGATCCCGACGCCGCCGCCAGGGCCGCGCGCCGGGCCTTCGAGGCCAACGAACGGGTCGCGGTGCAGACCCGCATCAAGATGGTGGCGGCGATGCGGGCGGTGGCGCTGGCCAACAACGAGCTCCTGTCCCGCTACGCCGTCGAGGAGACCGGCCTCGGCCGCTACGAGGACAAGCTCCAGAAGAACCGGCTGGTCGCCGAGAAGACGCCGGGCGTCGAGATCCTGCGCCCGCTGGCGTACACCGGTGACGACGGGCTCATGCTGACCGAGCGCGCGCCCTACGGCGTCCTGCTCGCGGTCACGCCCACGACCAACCCGACCGAGACCATCCTCAACAACGCCATCGGCATCGTCGCCGGCGGCAACGCCGTGGTGTTCAACGTGCACCCGTCGGCGGCGCGGGTGTGCAACTGGTTCGTGCACCTGCTCAACGAGGCCATCATCGGCGTCGGCGGCCCGCGCGACGTGGTGTGCTCGGTCGAGCAACCGACCATCGAGAGCGCCAACCTCCTGATGAAGCACCCGCTCATCCGCCTGGTCGTCGTGACCGGCGGCCCGGCGGTGGTCAAGGCGGCGATGGGCTCGGGCAAGAAGACCATCGGCGCCGGCCCCGGCAACCCGCCCGCGGTCGTCGACGAGACCGCGCACCTCGACAAGGCCGCCGACGCCATCGTGCGCGGCGCCTCCCTCGACAACAACATCGTCTGCATCGCCGAGAAGGAGATCATCGCGGTCGAGTCGATCGCCGACGAGCTCCTGCGCCAGCTGGTCAAGAAGGGCGCGCTCCTGCTCGACGCTCGCCAGACCAAGGCGGTCGAGAAGGTCGTGCTCGACGGCGACCACGTCAACAAGGACTGGGTCGGCAAGGACGCGTCGCTGATCGCTGCCGCCGCCGGTATC
The DNA here is from genome assembly GCA_005779305.1 of Myxococcales bacterium. Taxonomy (GTDB): domain Bacteria; phylum Myxococcota_A; class Polyangia; order Haliangiales; family Haliangiaceae; genus UBA2376. The sequence goes on along the minus strand of SXJR01000511.1, from coordinate 7,626 downwards.
CACGGGCACGGCAAGGACCTGCGCATCCTGGTCGCCGACGTCGACGAGCAGCACCCGTTCGTGCAGCACGAGCTGCTCACGCCGGTGCTCGGCTTCGTGCGGGTCAAGGACGCCACCGAGGGCATCGCCATGGCGGTGCGGGTCGAGCACGGCTTCCACCACACCGCGACCATGCAGTCGTCGAACATCGACAACATGGCGGCGATGGCCCGGGTCTGCAACTGCAGCATCTTCGTCAAGAACGACGCCAGCTACGCCGGCCTCGGCCTCGGCGGCGAGGGCTACACCTCGTTCACGATCGCCAGCCCCACCGGCGAGGGCCTGACCACGGCGCTCAACTTCACCCGCGAGCGCCGCTGCACGCTCAAGGAAGCGTTCCGCTTCGTCTGATGTCGACCGGGTCCGAGATCCGTGGTCTCCCCGGGCCGGCCCTGGGCATCCTGGAGCTGTCGAGCGTGGCGCGCGGCGTGGTCGTTGCTGACGCCGCGCTCAAGCGTGCGCCCGCGGTCCTGCTCTCGTCGCGCACGCTGTCGGGCGGCAAACACCTCATCGTGCTCGAGGGCGAGGTCGCCTCCGTCGAGGAGGCCATGCTCGCCGGCCGCGCCGCCGCCGGTGACCTGCTGGTCGATCGCGTCGAGCTGGCCATGGCCGACGCCCAGGTCTGGCCCATGCTCGCCGCCGGCGGCATCGTGGCCTCCGCCGACTGGGCCAGCGACGACGCCGCCGAGGCCGTCGCCATCGTCGAGACCCGCACGGTGTGCGCGGCCATCGCCGCCGCCGACGCGGCGTGCAAGGCCGCCGACGTCATCGTCCGCGACGTCCGCCTCGCCGTCGACCTCGCCGGCAAGGCGGTCTTCACCTTCACCGGCGCGCTCTCGGCCGTCGACGCCTCGGCCGCCGCTGCGTCGGCCGCCGCCGATCAGCGCCTGGTCCTGCTCGAGCGCATCGCCCAGCCGGCGCCCGAATTGCGCGGCAAGCTCTTTCGTTGATCGGGTGCTGTGCCACGGCAGTGACTCTGGACCTGACTGGCGGGGTAGCCAGATCGGCAGATCTTGGACTGATTGTCGGTGACATTCCGAATAGTTACAAACTGGACGGGCCATCCGATCTGTGGAACGGCGGTTGCTATCAAGCCAGCGCATGTCCGCACGTTCGTCGGCCCTGGCGCTACCGCTCCTGATCGCCGCCTCGTTCGCCGCCTCGTTCGCCGCGCCGTCGGCCCGCGCCGATGTCGGCGGTGAGGTTGGCGCGACGGTGCTCGGCGAGAGCGGTGGCGCCGGCGCGCAGGGCGTCGGCGCGCTGCGTCTGGCTGGCGAGGTCGGATCTGGACGCAACACGGCCGACGCGATCGCGAGCGGCATCGACGGTCAGCTTCTGACCGGCGAGCTGGGGCCGCTGCGGGGCACACACTGGTTGCACTATCGCCAGGACGTGGCGATGCGCCACGCCGAGGAGACCGGCAAGCCGGTGACCGCGGAGTCGTGGGTCACGCTCGATCATCGCTTCGACTACGAAGTGCGCGCGGCGCTATCGAGGCGCCGCGATCTGGCGCGCGGGCGCCACACCGGCGAGCACCTCACGCTCGCGGCGGTGCCGCTCGGCGAAGATGATCCGCGCGACGGTGGGGCCTTCCTGCCGCTGTCGTGGGAGCTGAACCTGGTCGGTCGCGTCGAGGGCGGCAAGGACGTCTTGCACCGCTTCCGCATCGCGCTCGGCCACTGGTGGGACGATCCCGACGGCGACGGCGACGCCCACGTCCGCGAGGTGATCGCGATCGACAGCTACCTCCACGATCGCGAGGATCAGGCGGTCGCCGACACGATCATCGTCTACGCCGAGCGTGGCCGGCCGCTGCGATGGGCGGGATGGACGGCCGACTTCCGCATCGGCTTCGCCACCAACGCCGGCGAGACCACGCTCGACGGCCAGCAGTTCGTGAACGAGCGGCACCCAGACGTCACCGCCTCGATCACCGATGGCGCGCTGCGATGGCGGCAGGGACGCCTCGCGGCCGAGTTGCGCTACCAGCGCAGCCTCTACCTGACCATGGACTCGATGCTGGCGCTCGAGGACCGCGCGTCGACGGCGGCCACGTGGACCAGCGAGCAGCTCGCGGTCGACGGATCGCTGTTCGCGGCGCGGACCCGGCTGTGGAGCGATCGGACGGTCGCCGGCGAGACCTACTGGACCGATGGCGTCGCGCTGAGCGCGCGCACGCATCGCGCCGGGTTCAACGCCAGTGCTACCGTCGAGGCTGGCCGCAGCTTCTACGCCAACGCCGAGATCGCGGCCATGGAGCCAACGCCAGGCTGGCGCGTGACGCTCGACATGACCCGCCGCTGGGGCGAGCTGACCCGGCGCTGATCAGAAGCGGAAGGTGAGGCCGGCGACGCCGCCGCCGTGGCGCGTGGGCGCGACGTACGGGGCGAGGCCGTAGTACTGGGTCGGCGGGTAGCCCAGGCGCAAACGCAGCTCGCGCACCTTGCGGTTGTGGTTCGACGGGCCGACGAAGGCGTCGGCGAGCTCCCAGACCCGGAAGCCGATGATGCCGACGATGCCGGCGACGATCAGGGTGTCGTTGTCGTTGTCGCAGTCATCGTTGAAGCCGCAGTCCTCGATCTCGTTGTTGATGCCGACCAGGATGGCGACGATCGACGCGGTCTCGCCGACGGTGAAGATCCAGCCGGTGTCGCCCCACCGGCCCTGCACGGCCTGGCCGAGACCGAAGCCGAAGAACAGGCTGGCGATGCCGCCGCCAGCGTGGGCACCGGCCGAGATCTCGCCGCGCGCGAGCAGGCGCTGATCGTCGGCGGAGAGCCCGCCCGGCATCGGCTGGTAGTGCGGCGGCGGCGGCGCGTAGCCCGGCGGCGGTGGTGGTGGCGGCGCGTAGACCGGCGGCGGAGGAGGTGCGGCGCCCGGCTGAGCGTGCGCGACCTCGGTCGCGACAACAGACAGCGCGGCCGCGGTGATCAGGGCGACGAGGAGGTGCGTCCGCATGGTCCGACCATACACCTGCGAGCGTCTTGCACAGGCAGGAACCATGCGACAGGATGCCGGCGATGAAGCTGGTCCGTATCGTATCCGTGCTCGCCATCACGCTCGCTGGCACCGCTTGCGAGAAGTCGAAGGAGTCTGTCGAGGAAGCCCCGATCCAGAAGGGCTCGACGGTCAAGAAGCTGCCGCCGCCGCCGGCCGGCGACGCCGCCGCGGACGAGGGCAGCGGCGCCGCCTCGGGCCACGACCTCGCGTCGAAAGGGCAGACGTCTCCAGGTGGCTCGATGCCGTCGCCTGCGGCGCACGACGACGTGCGGCCGCCGGTCGCCGCCGACCTGGCGACGTACCTCAAGGACGTGCCCGGCAAGGGCAAGCTGATGGCGACCATCGAGACCTCGATGGGCGACTTCCACTGCGAGCTCTACGAGGACGTGCCGATGACGGTCGCCAACTTCATCGGCCTTGCCACCGGCAAGAAGCCGTTCAAGGACCCCAACAACGGGGAGATCAAACGGAACGTGCCGTTCTTCAACGGCATCATCTTCCACCGCGTCATCCCTGACTTCATGGTCCAGGTCGGCGATCCGCTGGGGCAGGGCGTCGGCGGCCCCGGCTACGAGTTCTACAACGAGATCGTGCCGTCGCGCCGGCACGACGCCGGCGGCATGCTGTCCATGGCCAACGCCGGCCCCGGCACCAACGGCAGCCAGTTCTTCATCACCGAGAAGGCGACGCCGTGGCTCGATGGCAAGCACACCGTGTTCGGCAAGTGCGCCGAGGTCGACCTGGTCAAGAAGATCACCGGCGTGCCACGCGGCGCTGGCGACAAGCCGATCACGCCGGTGACGATCAAGAACGTCAAGATCCTGCGCAAGTAGTCGGGCGAGTCATCAGGGCGGCCCGGTCATGATCGGGTCGCACGCGCCCGACTCCTGACCAAAGGGCGGAGCGAGGCACGGCGCGCACTTCATGCCGTCGGCGCAGTTGTCCTGCCCGATGAGGAAGTTGTCGACGTCGGGCAAGCAGTCGGGCAGGCAGCGACCCTCGGCGTACTGGGCGCCGAACAGGTTCTGGATGAGTCCGGTCTCGCAGGTCTGGGGCTGGAAGCCGGGTTCGAGGAAGACGTTGGGCGCGCACAGGAGGTCGCCGGCGTCGGTCGGGCACTCGTCGACGCCGAGGCGATCGGCGTTGGCGCCGGCGGCCGAGCGCGGCACGCAGGTGCCGCGGCCCGAGCAGCACGCGGGCAGGCCGGTCGGGCTCTCGGTCGGGCCCGGATCGCACGACAGATGACACGCGCCGGTGTCGGTCTGGTCGAGCGGGTTGAAGCAAGGCACACACAGCTCGGCGGCGCCGCAGGTGCTCTGGGGCAGGAGCGCGGCCTGCGCCTTCACCTCGGGCAACGCCTTCGACAGGCAGCGGCCCTCGGCGCCGGCCACCGAGTCGCACGTCATCGGGATGAAGTTCCCGCCGGTGCGGATGAAATCGTCGGGTACGCACTTGCTGCCGGCGTTGGGCGACGCGCAGTCGCCGAGCCGCGCGAGCATGTCACCGGGCACCAGCATCGCCGGCAGGCAGTGAGCGCCGGGCTCGCAGGCCGGGAGCGTGGCCGGATCGATGAGATCAGGGCCGCTGTGGGGGCATTGCCCGCTCCCGAAGCCGCCCTCGCACGTGTACTTGAGCTCGCAGGCGCCGGTGACCTTGCCGTCGAGCGGGTTGGTGCACGGCACGCAGCGCTCGTCCTGGTCGCAGCTGTCCTGCGGGAGGATGCCCCAGTACGAGTTGACCTCGGGGATGCAGCCCGAGAGACACACCCCCTCGGCGCCCTGCAGCGACGTGCACGCGGGCGGCGTGTACACGCCGCCGGTGGCGATGAGCGGGTCGGGCACGCACAACCCGCCGCCGGCGCAGGCGGCGAAGCGACCGGCGAGCACGCCGGGCACCGCCGCGTCGGGCAGACAGTGCGCCCCGCCGACGAAGTCCTCGCAGCACGCCGGCAGCGAGTCAGGATCGCGCACCGAGCCGAGCGGGCCGTCGCATGCCGGCACCGGCCAGTTCTCGTCATCATCATCGCCACCGTTCGGGCCGGTGGCGTTCACGTCGCCGACCTGACACGCCGCGGACAGCAGGATGAGCAGAGTCGCCAGACACGAGACGGGAACGGCGGTGCGCATGAACGATGTAGGTTTCAAGGCGCGGGCCACCGCACCTGGAGCCAAGGTTCCGAGCCCTTGTTCCGTCGAAGACCTGATCGATTCCGGACACGCCGACCGCCGCCGAAACGTGGGGAACAAGTCATCGGGATCGGGGACTTTTCCCCCGATCGATCGACGGCTTCGCCTCACCGAACTCTGGACCGATCGCGTCATTTCGCTGTTCAGTGATCGCTCGGCGCAAGTGGCATTTCGCGACGTTGCCCCGCGATCGTCCGGGGAAGATCGCCCCGCTGATCGGTCCAGCCATCGTAACTATCGTTGTATGCAACCAAGGATCTCGCGGCGATGGTGTGGGGAAGGGTACGGGCCGGCTTCTTGCTTGAACGCCAGTTCGTCGTGGACCAACCCCGCGCGATCACGCTTCCGCTCGCCTCGCCAGATGAGGAGACCAACCCCGGTCGCCGTCTGCCGCAGCGACTCGCGCGGACGCGCCGCCGGGTAGCCGTGATGGTGACGATCGCGCTCATCTACGCGGTGGGCCTGTTCGCCGCCGCGCTGACCTCGCCCGATCGCGGTTTCTTCACCTATCAGGGCTCGGAGGTGGTGGTCGTCGACGCCGGCTCGCCCGCGGCGGCGGCCGGCCTCCTGGTTGGCGACCTGATCATCGGCGTCGATGGTGTCCGGATCACGGACGACGTGCACCGGGCCAAGACCCTGGCCGCGATCGGGCCCGATCGCCTGGTGACCTTCACGGTGCTGCGCGGCACCGAGGTGCATGACATCAGCTTTGCCATGAAGCGGCGCATGCCGTTCGCCTCGGCGGGCGGCGTGGCGCTGGCGCTGGTGCTCCTGGCGCTGGCGCTGCTCGCCGATCGCGGCCGCTCGCACGAGCTGCCCCAGCAGTTCCTGCGCTCGACCGTCATCTACGTGGTCTTCCTGGCCGGCGCCTTCGCCCTCGACGTGATCGTGCACCGGCCCTACCTGCAGGTGCCGTGGCTCTACTCGATGGTGCTGGCCGCGCCGGCCACCTGTCAGTTCATGCTGCGCTTTCCCAACGGGCAGCACTACTTCTCGCTCCGGGAGCGGCTCCTGCTCTACGCGCCGCCGCTCATCCTGGCCACGTTCCTGGCCCTCAACTACGCCGCGTTCTGGATCGGCCATCCGCTACCCCACCGCCACGAGCTTTCCCTGTGGGGCGGCGGCGCCTGCGGCGCGATGGCCGCCGGCTACCTGTCGTGGGGCGCGATCGCACGGGCGCGGCGGCTGCGCGCCAAGCGCGCCGAGATCGATCCGGTGGCCGCGAAGTGGCTCCACGTCGGCGGCCTGATCATGGCGGTGCCCCTGCTCATCGGCACCGGCGTGGCCATCCACGATCTGACGTCGTTCATCGCCGGCGGGTTCGGCCCGTACGTCGCGGTGGCGATGGTCGGCGGCTCGGCGTGCGTGGTCCTGGCCATGACCCGGATGCCGTTCGGCGAGCTCGATCGACTGTGGCGGCGCTCGAGTGGCTACCTGCTCGCCACCGCCCTCGCCGCTGGCCTCTACCTGGTCTTCATCGGTCTGCTCGGCGGCGCGGCCTCGACGCTCTCGGGCGGCAGTTTCTCGGCGGCGCTGGGCGCGACCCTGGCCGCCGCCGTCGTCTTCGGCCCGCTCCGCGTCAAGGTCCAGCGTTTCGTCGACAACCGCTTCTCCCGCGATCGCAGCCGCGCCCGCCGCCTCCTGCGCGAGGCCGCCGAGTCCGCGGTCGCGACCCTCGACATCGAGCTACTCGAGCGCGGCCTGGTCGAGCGCACCCGCGTGGCGCTCGGCGCCGACGGCGTCGGCCTGTTCGTCGCCGGCGACCACGGATGGCGCTGCGAGACCAAGGCCGGCGATCACGGTCTCGTGCCCGGCGCGCCCGACTGGGACGAAGCCTGTCGCGCGCTCGACGCCGCCCTGACCGCGCGTGCGCCGCGCGAGCTGCCGGGCGGCGCCCTGGCGCTCCCCATCCACGCTGACGATCGCGCGCCGACGGTCGCCGTGGTCGCCCGCGAGTCGCGTTTCGACGACGAGGAGGTCGAGCTGCTGGTCACCGCCACCGCCGGCTTCTCGATCGCCATCGGCAACGCGCGCGCGCACCACGCGCTGCGCACCATGACCGAGCGCCTGCGCCGCGAGGTCGAGGTGGCCGAGCGGCGCCGCAAAGAGATCGTCCGCCTCAAGGAACGGCTCGAGGAGGAGAACCGGGCCCTGGTCGGCGAGCTGGCCTCGCGCACCGGCAAGGCGCCGGTGGTGGGGCACGGCCTGGCCGCGACCTTCGAGCTGGTCCAGAAGGTCGCGCGCAGCGAGGCCACGGTGCTGGTGCGCGGCGAGACCGGCGTCGGCAAGGAGCTCATTTGAATACTCCTAAATTAGTGGAGCAAAATTTTACTGCTCTTCCTTCTCAGTTTCGCACTGCATCGAATATTCTTCGTCTGACTAAAGACGGAATAGTACGCTC
>SXJR01000510.1 GCA_005779305.1 Myxococcales bacterium | reverse complement strand
CGCGGCGTTCTTCGGCTCGTGCGTCTGCAGCGCCAAGCTCGGCGGCAGCGTCGAGGTCAACGGCGAGAAGCTCGAGTTCAGCTCGTGTCGCAACGGCGTGGTCCACGGCTTCCGCGGCGTCGAGCTGACCGCCAAGAACGGCATGCGCCTGCGCATCGGCGCGCTACCCACCGGCGCCGCCGGCGTGATCGTGATGCCCAAGGGCGAGACCGTCGGCAAGGAGCTCGGCGTCGCCTGCGGCACCTTCTCGATCTCCGACCAGAACAGCACCATCAACGACGTCAAGAACGTCCAGGGCAAGGCCTCGCTCGATTGCGAGGGCGAGGGCTTCAAGGTGAAGGGCGACGTCTCGTTCGAGAACTGTCACTGAGCGCAGCGGCGCTCAGAACAAGAAGTCGGTCGACAGGAAGCCGGAGAGGCGGCGGGTCACGATCTCGCCGATCAGGTCCTGGTTGGTCTCGGTGGCGGTGGTGGCGACGACGGTGCGGATGGAGAAGGCGCGCAGCGCGTCGGAGACCGACAGGGTGCCCTCGGCGGAGTCCTTGCGGCCGGTGAAGGGGAAGCTGTCGGGGCCGCGGCGACACTGGGTGTTGAGGTTGATGCGGCAGACCGAGTTGACCAGAGCGTCGACGAGCTGGGCGAGCTGGCGCGGCTCGGTGCCGAACAGCGCGATCTGCTGCCCGTAGGGGCTGGTGCGCATGAACTGATCGATCTCGTCGAGCTCGCGGAACGTGGTCACCGGCACGACCGGGCCGAATTGCTCCTCCTTGTAGAGGCGGGCGGCGGGCGCGACCGGGAACACCACCGCAGGGCGGAAGAAGGTGCCGTGAGCGCCGCCGCCGCCGCCGATCACGCGGGCGCCGCTGGCGACCGCGTCGTCGACGAGGCCGCGCAGGTACGCGGGGCGGCCCGGCTCGGGCAAGGGGGTGAGCGCGACCTTGTCCCACGGCATGCCGGCGGTGAGTCCGTCGACGGCCTTGGCCAGTCGCGCCACGAAGTCGTCGGCGATGTCAGCGTGGGCGAGGATCAGCTTGATCGCGGTGCAACGCTGGCCGTTGAACGAGAGCGCGCCGGCGACGCACTCCTTCACCGCCAGATCGAGGTCGGCCGAGGGCAGGATGACCGCCGGGTTCTTGGACTCGAGGCCGGTGATGCAGCGCAGGCGGTTGGGCCGCGGGTGCTGGCGCTTGAGGATGTTGGCCACGCGCGAGCTGCCGATGAAGGCCAGGCAGTCGACATCACCGCTCTCCATGATGGGCCCGATCACCGTCGGGCCGTCGCCCTGGAACACGTTGACCGCTCCGGCCGGGAAGGCGTCGCGGAACGCGGCCAGGAGCGGCAGGATCACGAGCTGTCCGAAGCGCGGCAGCTTGGAGACGACGGTGTTGCCCATGATGAGGGCGGGGATGAGCGTGGTGAAGGTCTCGTTGAGCGGGTAGTTGAACGGGCCCATACACAGGACCACGCCCAGCGGCGAGCGGCGGATCTGGCCGACGAAGCCGCCGGTGACCGAGAAGCGCGCGGCGGTGCGGTCGAGCTCCTTGAGCGCCTCGACGGTGTCGACGATGTACGCGACCGTGCGATCGACCTCGGTCTCGCTGTCAGCGCGGCTCTTGCCGATCTCCCACATCAGGAGCCGCACCAGATCCTCGCGGGTCGCGCGCATGCCGGCGATGAAGGTCGACATGCGCTCGATGCGCTCGCCGACCCGCATCGTCGGCCAGGCGCCGCGGCCGTGGTCCCAGGCCTGGCGGGCGGCGGCCACCGCCTCGAGGCCGGCGGCGCGATCGACCATGGCGATGCGGCCGATCTCGACTTGCTCCGGCTCGGTGGTGCCGGGCCGCATCACGCACACCGGCGAGCGCACCGGCGCGGTGTCGCCGGCCCAGGTGCGGATCTCGCCGTTGCACAGCCACTGCCGGTCCCAGCGACTGGCGTCGACCCGCGCGCCCTCGGGGATGGCGTCGGCGCCGGGAAACGTCACCAGGTTCGTCGTCGGGATCGTCATCGGCTCTCCTTGGCGAGCAGCGGCAGGATCAGCGCGCCCACAAGCGCACACAGCACCACCGCGCCGCCGTGGCCGAAGCCGAGGTGGTAGGCGTGGGTGATCGGACAGTGCAGGTGCAACATGAAGCCGCCGGCGGCGCCGCAGGCCGCGCCCAGGCCGGCACCGGCGGCGCGCGCGCCCACTGGCAGCGATCCGCGCAGCAGGAGCGCGCCGAGCACGAACGGGCCGATCGCGGTGAACGTCCCCAGCGCGACGCAGCTTGCGCCGTAGCCCAGGTGATTGGCCAGCGTCGGCGCGTAGACCAGCGACTGTGGCGTGGTCCGCGCGAAGACCAGCCCGGCGACCACGAAACCGACGGCGGCAACGGCGGCGACCACGCCGGCCAGCCGCCAGCGCGGCACCACCGCACCGCGGCGCGGCACCAGGGCCAGGTACGCGCCGAGGCCGAGCGTGCCGAGCCAGGCCGTCCCGTAGAGCACCAGCCACACCACCGGCAGGGCGTCGAGATCGCGGCGCAGTGAGAGCACGCCGACCAGCGTCGCCACGACGATCGTCGCGGCGGCGAGCACCAGACCGGCGTCGCGCCACGGCTGCCGGGTCGCGACCGGCCGCAGATCGCGCAGCTCGCCGTCGAGCAGGTCGCCCATCGGCGGCGCCGCCAGCTCGTCGAGGGGGGGGCGATCGTCGCTCACGGGGTCTCCTTTGGCACGCCCAGCGCCTTGCGCAGCGCCTCGTAGCCGCGGTGCACGCGCACCTTCATGGCGCCGGGCGTGGTGCCGGCGATCTCGGCGGCCTCGGCGATGCTCTTGCCGCCCAGCTTGGTGAGCGCGACCGCCTCGCGCTGGGCCGGCGGCAGGGTCTGGAGCGCGACCAGCGTGGCGGCGGTGAGCTCTTGCTGACCGTCGTCCTCGAAGGCGGTGCCACCGGCCGCGCCGGTGATGTCGGCGGCCACGTCGGGCGGCGCGCCGTCGTCAGCGACCCTGACCCGCGCGCGCTTCTTGCTGCGCACCTCGTCGAGGAAGGTGCGGTGGGCGATGGCGAAGATCCAGGGCACCGGATCGGCGTCGCGCACGTAGGCGGCGCGGGCCCGGTGCACCTTCAGGAAGGTGAGCTGGACCAGATCGTCGGCGGTGGCGCGGTCGCGCACCATGCGCACCAGATAGCCCAGCACGCGCGGCGCGATCAGCGCGTACATGCGGCGGAAGGCCTCGGCGTCACCGTCGCAGTAGCGCCCCATCAGCGCGATTGCCTCGCGGTTGCCGTCGTCGCCGCTGGCCCCCCCCGCCGCCACGGTCAGCCGTAGGTCGGATCCTCGACCGAACCGCGCAGCGGCTCGACCGGCGTCTCCGTGAGCTGGGCGATCGCGGTGGGCAGATCCTGCACCTCGACCGACGCCGGCGTGTTGCGGCGGAGCATGAACGCGCAGGTGCCGCACGAGGTGACGACGGTGCCGCCGCCGCCGGCAGCGACCTCGGCCAGGCGCCGGCGCGCCATGGCGTCGGCGGTCGATGGCGCGGTCTTGGGCAGGAGCCCGCCGCCGCCGCAGCACTCGGTGTCCTGGCGGGCCCAGCCGAACTCGCGCAGCGTCGCGATCTGCGACAGCACGCGTCGCGGCGGCTCGATCACCCCGGCGTACCGCGCGAGGTAGCAGGGGTCGTGGTAGTAGACCGACTTCTTCGTCGAGGGAGTCGGCAGGCGGCTGGCGTGCTGGGCCATGAACTCGGCCAGCGACAGCACCTCGGTGCCGACCGAGACGCCCTCGCCGTCGTACTGCGAGCGCAGCGCGTACAGGCAGGCCGAGCAGTTGATGACCACGGTGCGGAAACGGCGCAGCGCGCCGGCGACCTTGCCGGCGTGCCAGCGGAACAGATCGGTGAGGCCGGCGGCGAGCAGCGGGTAGCCGGCGCACGACAGCCCACCGTCGACGAGGCGCACGTGCTCGGCGCCGACGCGCTCGAACACCGCGAAGGCTGCGGCCACGTCCTGCGCGCCCTTGTCGACGGTGTCGCAGCCGGGCCAGAAGCCGACCTGGCCGGTCTCGGCGAAGCGCTCGGGCCCGAACCGCTCCTTGCTCTGCTTGGCCAGACGCTCGTCGCGGGCGCGGAAGCGCTCGGCGTACCCGTTGAGCGCCGCATGAGCGACGCCGCGGCGCTGGGCTTCGGCGCGACCGCCGAACAGCACCAGCCCGGGCTCGTTGGCGTGATCGCAGTAGACCGTGCAGTGGCGACAGCCGGTGCAGCCCCACAGCGGATCGGCGCTCTCGGTCTTCCAGGGCTCGACGCCAGCCCGCAGCTTGTTGAGCCGGTCCATCTTGGCCTGCGGGATGAGCGTCTCGCGGCCGGTGGTGGTCGACACCGGACAGGCGTGGCGGCACATCTTCGGGCAGAAGGTGCAGTAGTCGAGCTGTCTGGCCACGTCGCCGGGGGTGAAGCGCTCGGACACCGCGGCCACGATAACACGCGCACCGGCCGGCTCCGGCGTATGCTGCCCGCATGCGTTGCGCGATCGTTGTTCTCGCTGTGGCAGCCGCGTGCGGAGGCGGTGACGACGGCGGCGGCGTGGTGCTCGTCGACGCACCACCGTCGCCGGTGACCTGGGACTTCGGTCCCGGCGCGGCCATCGTGAATGCGGCCGACTTCGCGCTCACCACCGGCACCGGGCTGGTGCTGCGCGGCCAGGGCACCCCCACCATCACCGGCTCCGGGTTCACCACCGGGACCAACGAGGGCACCCTCGAGGTCGAGTGGACCGAGAACGCCAACACCATGCGGCTCTACTTCTACTTCGCCCGCGCCGGCGGTCGCTGGAACGTGAGCCAGCTCCAGCACTGGGACGGCTCGCCCACCCCGGCCTGGGTCTTCTACACCGGCCCGCTCTTCGACACGCCCGACGGCCAGCCCTTCACCGGCGACGTCGATCTCATGCCCGACGCCGGCAACAACTCGCTGCACTTCCGGGGCCTGACCCTCACCGCCTTCGGCCGCGAGCTTCCTCCTCCGTAGTCGTGGTCGTGGTCGTGGCGTGGTCGTGGACGTGGACGTAGACGGGGACGTGGACGTGGACGTGGACGTGGACGATCAGCCCTGCGGCTTCCACTTCGCGACCCGCGCCGGCCCGTAGAGCATCTGCTGCGTGGGCTCGCGGAAGAACGTGTACGGGTGCCCGGGCGCGAACGACGAGACCTCGTCGAGACGCGCGCGCTGCTCGGGTGAGAGCACGACCTCGAGGGCGGCCAGGTTCTGCTGGAGCTGCTCGACCGAACGCGCGCCGACGATGGTCGACGTCACGCCGGGACGGCCGAGCAACCAGGCCAGCGCCACCTGCGCCACCGGCCGATCGACCTCGGCGGCCACGGCCTGGGCCACATCGAGGATCTCGTAGTTGCGGGCGGTCATGCGATCGAAGGCCGGGTTGCCGCTGCCGCGATGCTTGCCGAGGCGGCCCTCGCCACCTCCGTCGCGTGGGTACTTGCCGGCCAGGAAGCCGCCGGCGAGCGGGCTCCACGGCGTGATCGCCATGCCCAGCTCCTGCGACGCGGGCACCAGCTCGCGCTCGATGCCGCGCTCGACCAGCGAGTATTCGAGCTGGAGCGCGATCACCGGCTCGAGCCCGCGCCACTCGGCCAGGGTCTGGGCCCGGGCCGCGTACCAGGCCGGCACGTCGGAGAACCCGATGTGGCGGACCTTGCCGTCGCGCACCAGATCATCGAGGGTGCGCATGACCTCGTCGACCGGCGTCACCATGTCCCAGCAGTGCAGCCAGTACAGATCGAGGTGATCGGTGCGCAGCCGCTTCAACGACGCCTCGATGGCACGGCGGACCAGCTTGCGGCCGTTGCCGCCGGCGTTGGGGTTGCCCTTGTCGAGGTTGAAGGTGAACTTGGTGGCCAGCACGATGCGATCGCGCAGGTTGCGATCGGCGATGAAGCCGCCGACCAGCTCCTCGCTCTGCCCGCCGGTGTAGATGTCGGCGGTGTCGACGAAGTTGCCGCCGGCGTCTACGTACGCGTCGAACTGAGCCTTCGCGGCGTCCTGATCGGCGCCCCAGCCCCAGGCCGTGCCGAACGTCATCGTGCCCAGGCACATCGGCGACACGCGCAGGCCGCTGCGGCCGAGCGTGACGTGGTCGGTGAGCTTCACGTGAGCGCTCCGGGATTCATGATGCCGTCGGGGTCGAGGGCCGCGCGCAGCGCCACCAGGTACGGATCCAGCTCCTTGGCGCGGGCGCCGAGCAGCCAGCCGCCGGCGGCCCTGGCTGCGGCCTCGGCGGCGTCGCGCACGG
>SXJR01000509.1 GCA_005779305.1 Myxococcales bacterium | reverse complement strand
GCCGGCTACGCGGCCTGGCTCGCCGCGGCGCGCCCGCCCCGCGCCGCGACGCCGCGCTTCTCGATCACGGCGCTGCCGACGTGGACCGGCTCGCCGGCGCTGCGCCGGGTCGCCGCCGCGGTGGACGAGCTGGTGGTGCAGGTCCACGCCGTGCGCGCGCCCCGCCTCTTCGACGAGGCCGAGGCCCGCCGCTGGCTCGAGGCCTTTGCCGCGGCCGTTCCCGACGCCGCGCTTCGCGTCGCGCTGCCGACGTACGAGGTCGACCGCCGCGGCCAGACCCTCGCTGCCGAGCCCGACGAGGTCGGCGATCTGCTGCGCTCGCTCGAGCAGCGACCCATCGCCGGCGTCACCGGCGTCGTGTGGTTTCGCCTGCCCATCGCCCGCGATGTCACGGCCTGGCCGGCGCCGGTGCTGGCCGCCGTGATCCGCGGTGCCCCGCGCCCGCGTGCGGCCACCGGCGAGGACACCGTCGATGCGCCCTAGCCCCAGGCCCCCGTCGATGCGCGGCGCCGCCCCGGCGGTCGCCGCCGCGTTCGTCGTCGCGGCCGCGGTCCTGACTCCGCCGCGTCCCGCGTACGCCTGCGGCCCTGACTTCGACATCGAGCTCCTCGCCGATCGCGCCGGGGCCCTCGACCAGCTCGAGGACGGCATCTTCCTCGACGAGGCGGCCCGCCTGATGCCGCCGCCCGCGCCCGCGTTCGTCAGCATGGTCGGCGCCGACGGCACCGTCGACCCTGCCGCCGAGGGCGCCGCCGAGCACGCCCTCTACGCGCTGGGCGCCGCCGAGTTCCGCGCCGACCATCCCGACGCCGCCGAGCGCGCCTTCGAGCAGCTCCTGGCGTTGCCGCCCGCCGCGCGCCGCGCTCGCTCGACCTGGGCCGCCTACATGCTCGGCCGTCTGCGCACCGGCATGGACGCCGACAACGCCGGCGCCATCGCCGCCTACCGCCAGGTGCGCGCGCTCGCCGAGGCTGGCTTCCGCGACGACGGCGGCCTGGCGCTCTCCAGCCTCGGTCAGGAGGCACGGCTGGTCGCCACCTCGATCGCGGCGGTCCACCTCTACGCCGAGCAGGCCGCGCGCGGTCATCCCGACGGCGGCACCTCGCTCCTCTTCGTCGTGCGCGCTCTCATCGAGCGGGGCGCCGAGGCCGAGATCGTCACCGACCCGGTGGGGCAGCGCCTGCTCGCCGCGTACCTGTGGTCGCGCGCCGACGAGCTCGATGACACCCAGCGCGCGCGGTTGTGGGCCGCGCTCCTGGCTCGGCCGGCGCTCGCCGGCGCCGATCGTCTCGCCGCCGCCGCCTACCGCAACGGTGACGTCGCGCTCGCCCGGGAGCTGGCGTCGCGCGCCGACGACACGCCGGTCGCTCGCCGCGTGCGCGCCAAGCTGGCCTTGCGCGCCGGCGACACCGCCACCGCCGAGGCGCTGCTGGTTTCCATCGACGATGGCTCGTCGCCGCGGATCTGCGGCGATCGCGCCGTGCTCGCCGCCGGCGTCGGCCGCTTCACCGACGCGATGGAGCGGGCCTGGGCCGTGCGCGCCCGCTACCCCGACGCGGTCTACCTCGCCGAGCGCGTGCTCACCCTCGACGAGCTGAGCGCGTTCGTGGCGACCTTGCCGCCGCCGGCCCGGGCCAGCGACGGTCGCTGGGTGGTCGACACCGTCACCATGCGCGGCATCCTGGGCCGCCGCCTCATGCGCGCCGAGCGTTTCGCCGAGGCCATCCCGTACCTGGCGCTCGAGCACGTCCTTCACGCCGCGACCTACGCGGGCGCCATCGAGCGCGCCCGCGCCACCACCGACGACATCACCCGGGCCGAGGCCCTCTACGACGCGTCGCGCCTGGCTCGCCGCCACGGTCTCGAGATCCTCGGCACCGCCCACGCGCCCGACTGGGAGACCCACCACGGCGATTACGATCTGTCGGAGTACATGGCCGAGGTCGACCCGGGCCGGTGGCTCACCGACGAGGAACGCCGCCGGGTCGCGGCCAGCGCGCCCGACCGCGGCGAGCGCTGGCACTACCGCCACGTCGCGTCGCGCCTGGCCGAGCAGGCCGCCGACCTCTTGCCGCGCCAGAGTCAGGCCTACGCGGCGACCATGTGCTGGAGCGCGCGCCACGTCCGCCACGTCGACGACGAACGGGTTCAAGACCTCTATGCCCGCTACCTCGACGAGGGTCCGGCGGTGAGCATGTCATTCGGGCACGACTGCCCCGAGCCCGCGTTCGCGCGTGCCCGCCGCTTCATCCCGCTCGGGCCGGCGCCGGTGTGGCAACTCGTGCTCACCGCCGTCGTCTGCGCGATCGGCGCGATCCTGCTGTGGCGGCGGATGCGCCCGCGTGTGACGCCGAGGCCGTGACCGAGGCCGTGACCGAGGCCGAGACCGAACCCGAACCTGAATCCGAACTCGTAGCCCGTGATCCGTAACCGGTACCCGAGCCCGAATCCGAGCCCGATCACCGTCGCCGGAATCGTTGCCGCTCGGCCCAGCCGCGCAGGCCCGCCGGATACACGACCACGCCCGGCGCCGGGTGCCAGTCGCATACGTGGGTGGGGGCGTGGCCGTGCTCGGCCCAGTCGCGCTTGATCGAGCAGTGCGGGCCGGGCAGGCCGCCCGAGACCTCGCAGACCTCGATCGCGTCCACGTCGTCGGGACGCGCCGGCAGCGTGAGCGGCCGGCCGTCGGCGTAGGCGAGCAGGGCGTCGCGCACCAGCGGCGCCGCCGCGCGCATGGCCGGCACGCCCTGGGTCGGCGTGCCGTCGACGGTCCCGGCCCACGCCGCCACGATCACCTCGCGGGTAGCGGCCACGGCGACGGTGTCGGCGAAGCCGCGGGCGGTGCCGGTCTTGGCCGCCACCGGCCAGGGCAGATCGAAGGCGTTCTCCTGTCCGAAAGCCGGACGGCGCGCCGCCGGGTCGGCCATCATGTCCATGACCAGCCACGAGGTCGCGGGCGAGAACACCCGGGTCTCCACCGTCGCCGGCGGGCGCCAGCGACGGCCGTCGGGCGCGGTCGCCGAGACCACCGCCAGCGGCGGGCGCACCGTGCCGCCGCGCACCGCAAAGCCGTAGCCGGCGGCCAGATCGATGAGGCGGACCTTGGCGGCGCCGAGCGCGAGGCGCAGCCCGTAGTCGTCTGGCGTCCCGGGCAGGGCGGCGACCCCGGCCATGCGCAAGGCGGTCATGACCCGGGTCACGCCGGCGCGCTCGAGCGCGTGGACCGCCGCGAAGTTGTACGAGCTGCCCAGCGCCTCGCGGTAGCGGGTCGGGCCGTGCTCGTGACCGCCTTCGGCCACGAAGTAGTCCGGCGAGACGTCGCGCACGTCGTACGCCACCGTCGACGGCAAGTCGCCGGCCTCGATCGCGGCCGCGTACACGAACGGCTTGAGCACCGAGCCGGGATGCCGGCGGCGCGTCACCATGTCGATGGCGCCGCCCGCCGCCTCGGGGTCGGCGGTGCCGAGCCAGGCCAGGATCTCGCCGGTGGCGGTGTCGAGCACGACCAGCCCGGCTTGGTCGACGTTCGTGCCGGCCAGCGCGTGCACGTGCTCGGCGGCGCGCCGCTCGAGCACGTCCTGGAGCCGGCCATCGAGGGTCGTACGCACCACGCCGCCGCGGGCGGCGACCTCGCGCGGCAGCCCGTCGATCACCCAGCGCACGAAGTGCGGCGCCCGCGCCGCCGGCCGGTGCAGCCGGACCACCAGCGTCTGGGCCCGGGCCCGCGCCGCCTCGTCGGCGGCCAGCGCGCCCCGCCGCACCATCAACTCGAGCACGCGATCGCGACGCGCCCGCGCCGCCGCCGGGCGCTCGATCGGATCGTAGGCGGTCGGCGCCCGCGGCAGGCAGACCAGGAGCACCACCTCGCCGGTCGACAGCGCTGCCGCCGGCTTGCCGAAATAGGTGTGCGCCGCCGCGTCGATGCCCCAGGCGCCGTTGCCGAAGTAGGCCCGGTTGAGCCATTGCTCGAGGATCTCGCGCTTGCTCAGCGCCCGCTCGATGCGCAGCGCCTGCACCGTCTCGCGCAGCTTCCTGGTCAGCCCGCGCGGCTCGCCCTGGGTGTAGACCAGCCGCGCCACCTGCATGGTCAGGGTCGAGCCGCCGTACGCCGCCCGCCCGGCGCGCACGTCGAGCCACGCCGCCCGCGCGAGGCCGCGCCCGTCGACACCGCGGTGGTCCCAGAAGCCGTGATCCTCGCTCTCGATCAGCGCGGCCACGGCCACCGACGGTACGTCCGACAAGGGCACCCAGTGATCGACATCGGGCCGACCGCCGGGCGCCGGCACCGAGGCCAGCACGCTGCCGTGGCGATCGACGATCACCAGCGGCGTGCCCGCGTCGCGGAGCTGGGCCGGATCGAGCGGCCAGACCACGAGCACCACGATCAGCGCCTCCACCGCCAGCGCCGCCAGCATGGTGAACACCAGCAGCGGCCAGCGCACGATGCGCCACATCCTCGGCATGGCGGCGAAGAGCGCGGCGCCCATGACCTACGGGGTCACCGTGACGGTGGTCGCCGCGCTGCGGCCCATCACCGTGGGTTCGTACATGGCCTCGATCGTCGCCGGCCCGGCCTGGAAGGTGCCGTCGATCGTCGCCCGGGCCTGGTAGGTCATCACCATGGTCCCGGCCCAGATGTAGTCGGAGAACCAGCGGACCTCGTCGTCGCGTAGCTCCTGATGGGCCCACATCCAGCTGCGCGATCCGACGCCGGCCGGCCCGCCGGCCAGGCGCGGGTTGACCGGCTCGAGCCCGGCCGGCAGCGGATCGACCATCGCGATCCAGCGCCGCGACGCCGGGCTGCTGACAGCCAGGCGCACCGTGACCAGCTCGCCCGCGGCGAACGTGGTCCGCGCCTTGCCGGCGGCGTCGAGATACTCGCGCGACATGGTGAAGCCGGCCGACACCGGCGCGCCGCCATCCTTGCTGACCTCGGTGAGCCGGGCCCGGTAGTGGACGGCACCGGCGCCCGACTTCACCGCCAGCTCGCCGCCCTTGACGTCGGCGAGCGAGACCCGGACCACCGCCGCGGCGCCGCCCGAGAGCGTCTCCGTGGCGAGCGTCCGGCCTCCGGACACCACGCTCACGGTCGCGCTACCGGCCGTGGCCCGCCGCGCGTAGTCGGCGAAGGCGATCAGCGCCCACAGGTTGTCCTGGGTCGAGCCCCACCGGCCGGCGATGTCGCGCTGGCCGTCGAGGCCGTGGAGCAGCGGCTGCACCAGCGGGTCGGTCGGCGCCACCTCGAGCAGCGCGGCCAGGGTCATGGCCGTGGCCCGCGCGCTCGAGCCCATGTGCACGCTGGGATCGGCGGCGTTGTCGAGGATGGTGGCGGCGTCGCCCGAGCGCACCGCCGCCGCCGTGATCAGACGCTTGACCTCGGCGAGCTGCTTCCTATCGGTGCCGGCGGCCTTCATCGCCCGCAGCACGAATGACAGGCCCCAGGTCGGGACCGCCGCCCGCTGATCGTAGAGCCGCGCGATCACGCCGTGGTCGGGCGCACCGTCCGTGGCGAACAGGTACGCGGTCATCGCCACCACGCCGAGCTGCTCGGGCTTCCAGGCCTCGTCGGACGCGACCCAGCGGGCCAGCGCCGCCTTGCCCCGCACGTGGACCTCGGGGGGCACGGCCACGCCGGCCTTCTCGGCCTCGCGCAGGCCGAACAGCGCGTAGGCGGTGAGGTGGGGATAGGTCTGCGACTGCGGCCACAGGCTGAAGTGACCATCACCTTGCTGGTGGCGGATCACCTTGGCCGCGCCGGCGGCGAGGAATACGTCAGTCTTGGTGCCCGATAGCGACTCGAGCTTCATCGACGCGGTCAGGTCCTTGGCCTTGGCCAGCGGGATGAACCGCGACAGCGTCTGCTCGAGACAGCCGTAGGGATACTCGACGAGGTACTTGAGCGAGGGCTCGAGGTCGCCCAACCCGGTGCGATCGACGGTGATCGCCAGCTCGCTCTCGGCCGCGATCACGCCGCTGCCGGTCGCCACCGCGATCGACGCGCGCTCGCCGCCGTCGAGCTTGCCGCGACCGAGCAACTTGGTCGTCTTCACCCGCGGGCGATTGACCGGCAGGTCGACGCGCACGCTGTCCCTCTCGCTGCCCAGCGCGACCGCGAACTCGAAGCGCGCGCTGGTCACGTCGCCGGTGCGGGCGGCGAAGCGCACCCGGGCGCTGCCGCCAGCGGCGATGGTGACGGTGCGTGAGGTCTCGGCCAGAGTGGCGCCGGTGGCCGCGGCCGTGATCACGGCGATGCCGCCGGCCGCGGTGCGGTTGTGCACCACCACGCCCACACTCTCGCTGTCGCCGACCCTCAGGAAGCGGGGCAGGGCGGGCTGCGCCGCCAGCGGCTTGGCCACGGTGAAGCGGACGTCGCCCTTGCCGAAACGTTCGCCGACGTCGGCCGCCACCGCCATCACCCGGAATGCGGTCAGGTTGTCGGGCGCGGTGAACGAGAAGCGGGCCTGGCCGCGCTCGTCGGTCACCAGCGCCGGGGCCCAGTACGCCGACGACACGAACTTCGAGCGGATGCGCTCGGGGTCCTCGCCGCCGCCGCCGTCGCCGCCCTCGTCGGGATCACCCGAGGTGGGATCGGCGAGTCGGGCCACCCGGTTCCAGTTGGTGCCGGCGTCGACGCCGAGCCCGAATGACCTGTAGAAGGTCTTCATCGGATCCGGGGTCTGGTAGTCGATGAGCTGGAGCACGCCCTCGTCGGCGACCGAGACCGCGACCTCGGCCGAGACCGGCTTGCCGTCGTGCTTGACCGTCAAGGTGCCGGTCACGGTCTCGCCCGGCTTGTAGCTGGCGCGGTCGGTGACCACGTTCACCGCCAGCCGGCGCTGCTCGGCCGACACCTTGATCTCGACCAGGCCCATCTTGAGCTGCGGCCGATCTCGATCGGTCGGGCCCAGCCGACCCTGCACCATGGTCACGCGGGCGTAGACGTTGGGCGCCCAGCTCTCGTCGACGCGGAGCTCGAGGCCCTCGGCCGGCGAGGCCAGCTTGCGGACGTCGGCGGCGACGATGCCGTCGCGCTCGATCGTCACCAGCGCGGTCGGGGCCTTGAGTCCGGTCTGCGGCACCAGGCGCGCGATCTCGCCGGGCTGGTAGCTCTGCTTCGACGCGATGAGCGTCATGCGCGCGCTCTCGTCGCCGCTCCAGAACGCCTCGCCCTTGCCGATGACCCACAGGTCGGACGCGGCCAGCACGTGGGTGCCGCGCGCGTCGGTGGCCTCGACCCGGACCACGTAGTCGCCGGGCTCCTTGGGGTAGATGCGCTCGGTGGCGGCGCCGGTGGCCGGGATGGTGATCGTGCGCTGCATCGCCACCTCCTCGTGCGACGTGCAGCTCGAGTACGAACGCCAGCCGTGGTCGTCCCAGCGGCAGTCCTGGACCGTGCGCACGAACGACAAGGTCGCCTGGTGGGCGATGCGCTTGCCACGCGGATCGAGCGCGACCACGTTGACCGCGAACGGCATGCCCACGGCCTGCACCCACTCCTGCGCGAACACGCCCAGGTAGACCTCGGTCTGGTGGGCGGTGACCACCGCCGCCTTGCGCATGGTCTGCGAGGCGGTGTCGGTGACCTCGGCGGCGATGAGGTAGTCGCGCGGGCCCTTGAAGTCGCGATCGGGGTCGCGGACCGCGAAGCCGAAGTGGCCGCTGGCGTCGGTCTTGCCGTCGCCGTCGCTGACCAGGTCGGCGTAGCCGCCGCGGCTGCCGTAGTCGTCGTCGCCGTACCAGTACCAGCGCCGCTCGGCGTCGAAGCTGTACTGATCGTAGCCCTTGAAGCGCAGCGTGTGCGGGCGCCGCGACACCGACCAGGTCACGGCGGCGTCGGCTACCGGCGCGCCGAACAGGTACTGGGCGTCGACGGAGGCGGCCAGGCGATCGCCGGGCCGGATCACGTCCTCGCCGGCGTCGATCTTCACCTCGAACGAGGCCGGCCGGAACTCCTCGACGGCGAAGCGCTCGCGGAAGACCTGGCCGCCGACCTTGGCGGTCACGTGGTAGTCGCCGAGCGAGGCGTCGGGCGAGAGCGAGAGATCGAGGGCGAAGCCGCCGAACTTGCTCATCGTCGTCGAGCTCGACAGCACCGACTGGCCGCGGCTGTCGGTGACCTCGAGCGCCACCGGTGACGGTGCCGGCACCCGCGGGCCCTTGCCGGCCGCGATCTCGCGGACCAGGCCCTTGAAGTGGACCTCCTCGCCAGGGCGGTAGAGGCCGCGATCGCTCTGGATGAAGCCGCGCAGCATCGTCTTGCCGCCGCTGCGATCCTCGGGCACGCCGAAGTTCCAGATCTGGATGCCGTTGGCCCAGTTGCCGTCGACGACGGCGGTGTCGGCGCCCTTCTCGACCACGGCGATGAGGCGCTGGGCCCGGTACGAGTCCCAGTCCTCGCAGCAGTCGCCTTCGCCGTCCTCGAGAGCCTCGTGGCCGCGGGCCGGCGGGTGCTCGAGCAGGGTCGCCGAGCCAGGCGTGCGCACGATGCCGCGCGCGTCGCTGGTGGCGGTGAACACCGCCTTTCCTTGCGGGGTGTAGATCGTGACCTTGGCACCGGCGACCGGCGCGCCACCCGACAGCGAGGTCACCCACACCAGGCCCGAGGCTGGGCCGGTCTGGATGAGCACGCCGAGGTCGGTGAGGTTGGCGAGCACGCGGTGGGCGGTGCGGGTGCGCCACGGCTCGTCGGGATCGACCTTGACCTCGGCCGAGCGCACGTCGGCGAGATAGACGCCGCGGGCGCCGGTGGTGGCGCCGCACGTCGCGCCCAGGTCGACGTCGTCGAGGTGCCACTTGTTCTTCGCGCCGGCCACCGCCATGGGCAGGGTGCGGGTGGTGAGGCCGAGCTTCTTCCAGTCGATGGCGTGGGTGTCGTCGGAGCCGCCCCACGGGTCGTAGTTCATGTCGGTGGTGAGGACCTCGACCAGCTTGGCGGTCGGGATCGCCGCGCACTCGATCTCGTAGCGCGACACGTTGCGGGTCCAGATCGGATAACCCCGGGCCGACGTCTCGAGCGCGTAGATGCCGCGTTCCATCGAGATGCGCGGCCGGGCGTCGCCGGTGCGGAAGGTGTGCTCGAACGGCGCGGTCAGGTGCTGGCCATAGCCGTCGGCCAGGTCGTTGACCTTGATCTTGTACTCGGTCTCGACCTCGAGATCGGTGGTGACCCGGTAGCGAGTGCCACCGCCGTCGAGCCAGCCGACGTCGAGGCCGGGGATCTTGGGCTCGGCGGTGACCGCCTTGCGCGCCGCCTCGAGCGGCACCGGGGTCGAGAACACCACCTCGAGCGTCACCTCGTCGGCGGCGACGTCCCAGCCGCGGGGAGTCACTCGCTTGACGAACAGGTTCGAGCGCGTGCGCACCGCCAGCGCCCACGGATCGGGGAGGGCCGCGTCGCCGCCGACCGGGATCAGGCCGGCGCAGCGCAGCGTGTACGACGCGTCGGCGTCAAGGGCGGCCGACGGCTTGACCGAGATGTCGGTCGCGACCTCGGTCGGCGTGACGGCGGTGAGGCCGATCGTGCCGCGCAGGCCGACCAGCGAGCAGGCGCCGGCGGCGTCGGCGGCGGCGACCTTCTGGCTGAAGCCGATGCGCCAGGCGCCGTCGACCGGCAGCGCCTCGGGGTCGGCGCCGGTCAGGCCCTCGACCTCGAGCGGCTGGTGCACGAACGCGAACTGGAACCCGCCGGTACGTCGCGCCAGCTCGCCGGCCAGCTTGACCTGGTAGCGAGTCGACGGGCGCAGCGCTTCGCTCGGCTCGATCACGAGGGTGTGGCGATCGCGCCAGCGGCCGGTCCAGGGCACCGCGGGTGTGAGCGTCACCGTGCCGGGATCGACGGCGGTGCCGACCTCCACATCCTCGATCACCGGCCGATCGAAGCTGACCTCGATGGGCGTGGCGTCGCCGGCGGTGCGCGACGGCGAGAACGTGGTGACGGAGAGGTCAGTGTGCTGGCCCGAGCCGCAGCCGCCGAACAGGGTCGCCGTCACCGCGGTCGGGACAGCAAGGAGTGCGCACAGGAGACGGTGCCGGTTCATCATCGGATACCCGCGACTGCAATGCCGGCGCCACCCTCCGGATCGGCGCGATCCGCTGACGCGGCGCCAGCTTGCATGACGATCGCTGGACGGCCGGGCGCACTGTCGTCGCGCGGACACGCACCCACGTGGGTGGGCGGCCGCGATTGTGCAGACGTTGCGCGAAGGCTCCGATCGACCGGGCCTCCCGGTCCTCCAGATCGTTCGGGCCGGATGTGCGTGTAAGGTCTCCACCGTGCGGGGCGCTACCGCCATGGTTGCGGCCAGAAACGCGATCGTCGTGATCCTCGCGATGCTCGCGATCTGCCCGGTCGCGTCCGCATCGAGCGAAGGCGCCGGCCTGTGGATCGGCAACGCGCCCGCGCCGTGGGTCGAGAGCCACGTCGACGTCGACGTGCGCATGGGCGTGGCCCACGGCACGGTGACCCAGCGCTTCAGAAATCCCGGCGACCGCGCCGCCGAGGCCATCTACGTCTTCCCGCTGCCGACCGGGGCGGCGATCACGTCGATGAAGATCGACGTCGGCGGCCAGATCATCGAGGCCGTGATCGCGCCGCGCCCGACCGCGCAGGCGGCGTACGAGGCCGCGGTCAACGCCGGCAAGGCGGCGGCGCTCACCGAGCGCGAGCGGCCGGGCGTGTACACCCAGTCGATCGCCACCGTGCCCGGCGGCGCCGAGGTCGCGATCACGCTGGCCTGGCAGGCGCGCCTCGATCGCAAGGGTGGGGCCTGGGAGCTGGCCCATCCCATGGTCGTGGGGCCGCGCTACGTGCCCGGCAGCGCCACCGGCGCGCCCATCCGCGGTGGCGGCACCGCCGCCGATACCGACCGCGCGCCCGACGCGTCGCGGGTCACTCCGCCGGCTCAGGTCGGCGCCACCACGCCCTTCGCCTTCACCGTGCGGCTGGACGACGCCGGCACCGTCGAGTCGCCGACGCACGAGCTGGCGAGCGCCGAGGACCGCGGCGGCCGTGTCGTCCGGGTCTCGGACAACCGTGGCAACCGCGAGCTGGTGCTGCGCTGGCGCGGCCGCGCCACCTCGGGCGTGCGCGCCGTCGCCGAGCCCGGCGGCAAGGGCGCGTACATCGCGGTGTTGATCGAGACCGAGGCCGAGATCGCGCGGCCGCGGCGCACGCCCCGTACCTGGCTGGTCGCGGTCGATCGCTCGGCCTCGCTCGACGGCGCCGCCACCGCCCAGGCCCGCCTGGTCGCGCGCGGCCTGGTCGAGCTCCTGCGCGACGACGATCAGATCGCCGTGGTGGCGATCGGTGAGCGGCCCCGCTTCGTCCGCGCCACCGCGGCCGAGCGCACTCGCGCTGCCGCCGCCGTCGATCGCCTGGGCAAGGGCACGAGCGATCTGACCGCCGGCCTCGGCGCGACGCTGGCGTCGGTGCCGCGCGGCCCCGACACCTCGGTCGTGGTCATCACCGACGGTCTGGTGGCCGACGACACCGCCGCCATCACCCGCGCCGCGTCGGCGGGCGTCACCGTCCACACCATCGGCGTGGGCGGGGCGCCCAATCGCTGGCTGCTCGAGGCCATCGCCGCGCGCACCGGCGGCACCAGCCACGTGATCGCCAGCCCCGACGACGCCCCGGTCGTCGCAGCCACCCTGGCCCGGGCCGAGCCGCCGCTGCCCATCACCGTCGACTGGCGCAAGCCCACCGTCGAGGACGCCGAGCCGCTGCGTGCGCTGGCCGTGGCCGGCGGCGCCACCCTCATCATCGCCGTCGATCGCAAGGGCGTGCCCGCCGGCGAGATCGAGGTGGTCATCGGATCGACGAAGCTGCGGGCGCCGATCGTCCGCGTCGGCGGCACGGCCCTGGCCACCGAGTGGGCCCGCCAGCGCGTGGCCACGCTGTGGGCGTCCGGCGAGCGCGACGCGGCCACCACCCTCGCGGTCGAGCGCGGCATCGTCTCCCCGACCACGGCGCTGGTCGCGGTCGGGGGGCCCGGCGGCGATCCGGTGCGCTCCACGGTCACCGTGCCGGTGCCGCTGCCCGCCGGCGTGCGCCGCGAGGCGGTGACCCGCAACGCCGGCGACGTCGACGACGTGAGCGATCCGTTCGGCACCCAGACCGTGGTGACCGGCGCCGAGAAGGAGGACGAGGACACTCGATCCGGGGCGGGCGGCGGTGACGGCGCAGGCTCCGCGCCCGAGCCGATGGCCCCGCCGTCGCCGACCTCGGCCGACGAGGAATACGACAGCGAGGCGGTCTACGCCCTGGGCGGCGCCGCAGAGCGCACCGTGCTGGGCCGGCACGTGGCGCGTCGCTTCCTCACCGTCGGCCTGACCTTCGGCCTGCGTCTCGACGAGCCGGCGCCGGCGGCCATGCTGTCGCTCGCCTTCGCCCAGCGCGTGGCGCCGCGGACGCACCTCGCGCTGCGGTTCGACGCCGCCGTCGCCGCTGGCCCCGACGTCGACGAGCGCTTCGTCGGTGGTCTCCTGCTCGACGTCAGCCGCGCCGCGTTCGGCCGCCTCGTGCTCGACGTCGGCGCCGGTGTGGCCTGGGCCGGCGAGCTCGGGGTCGGTTACCGCGCCGGGCTCGGCACCAACCGCGGCCCGTTCAGCATCGGTCTACATCTGTCGGGCGCGGTGACGCCCGAGGCCTCGCCCGCGACCGTGGGCGTCGGCGTCGAGGCAGCCTTCTGAGGAGAACGAGATGAAGAGAAAAGGACTGGCGGCGATCGCGATCGCCCTGAGTTTCCCCGCGACCGCCGACGCCTTCTGCGGCTTCTACGTCGGCGGGGCCGGCGCCGAGCTGTTCAACAACGCCACCCAGGTGGTGCTCATGCGTCACGGCACCACCACGGTGCTGTCGATGCAGAACAACTACCAGGGTCCGCCCTCGGGCTTCGCCCTCATCATCCCGGTGCCGGTGGTGGTGAAGGAGGACCAGGTCAAGACCCTGCCGCGCGAGGTCTTCGCGAAGATCGACACGCTCGGGGCGCCGCGCCTGGTCGAGTACTGGGAGATGGACCCTTGCTACGTCGAGCCGCCCTACGAACGCGACGAGATGGTCTACCCGTCGTCGGTAGCGCCCGAGGACGACAGCGGCGGCGGCGGCGACGAGGACGAGTATCACGTCAAGATCGAGGCCAAGTTCTCGGTCGGCGAGTACGACATCGTCGTGCTCTCGGCCACCGAGTCGACCGGTCTCGACCGCTGGCTGCGCGCCAACAAGTACGAGATCCCGGCCGGCGCCGAGCCGCTCTTGCGCCCGTACGTCGAGGCCGGCACCAAGTTCTTCGTGGCCAAGGTCGACCCCAAGAAGGTGACCTTCGCCGGCGGCATGGCCACGCTGTCGCCGCTCCGGGTCAGCTACGACAGCCCCGAGTTCGTCTTGCCCATCCGGCTCGGTCTCGCCAACTCGAGCGGCGCGCAGGATCTCATCGTCAACGTGCTCGCGCCCAGCACCCGCTACGAGGTCGCCAACCGGCCGAGCGCCACCATTCCCACCAACCTCCTGGTCAAGGACGAGGTCCGCACCCGCTTCGGCGAGTTCTACGCCGCGCTCTTCGACCACGTGCTGGAGAAGGTGCCGAACGCGGTGGTCACCGAGTACTCGTGGGACTCGAGCAGCTGCGATCCGTGCCCGGGCCCGACGCTCGATCAGAACGACATCGCGACGCTGGGCGGCGACGTCCTGGCCTCGACCTACACCGATCAGTCGTTCTGGGGCATGACGCTGACCCGCCTGCACGCTCGCTACGGCACCGAGGTCGCCGACGACCTGGTGTTCCGCGCCGTCGATCCGATCGAGGGCGGCCGCGGCACGCCCTCGGCCGACGGGACCATGACCCAGGGTGTGCAGAAGGCCGGCACCAACAACTTCCAGGGCCGGTACGTGATCCTGCATCCGTGGACGGGCGCCGTCGCCTGCGAGAGCCCGGCCCGCGGTCGCTGGGGCGGCCCGCCCGAGGGCGGCGGCCAGAAGATCGCCGTGCCCACCGCCAACGATCTGGCCTTCGCGCCGCGCGGCAAGGCCGAGCTGGGCAGCCTGGTCGCCAGCGACGTCCCCGAGATCGGCGTCCTCGCCAGCGGCGACAACAAGCTGCCGCTACCGCCGCGCAAGCCCCAGGGCTGCGGCTGCGCCACCAGCGGGGCAGGGGCCGCCGCCAGCCTGGCCGGGGCGTCACTGGTGATGCTGGCGATCGCGCGCCGGCGCCGGCGCCGCGACGTGGCGTGATCGCCGCGACGTGATCGCTGCCATCGGCGGCAAGAGCACCAGCAGGCCCAGGCCCTCGTACAGCAGCACGCGCCGAGGGTCGGCGCAGGCGGCGGCGAGCAGCGCGCCGTAAGGCGCCAGCGTGACCAGCATGCGCGGATCGAGGGCGACGCCGGCCATCGCCACCACCAGCGTCACGCTCACCATCTCGAGCACCATCGAGCTGTGGAGCGGGACGCCGAGCACGTCGCAGACCACGCCCAGCACCGGCAGCATGAGCAGCGCGATCACGCCGGCGCCGACGAAACGTCGGTTGGTGGCGTTGAGACCAAGGCGGTGGCGCCAGGTCCCGGCCATGAGCAGGAACACCGGGAAGGCGATGGCCTGGAACAAGTAGCGCGACGAGTACGTGAGCGGCGCGCGGCCGCTGGCCTCGAGCCAGAACGCGACCAGATCGGCGGCGCCGAATACCACGCCGCACGCGGCCAGGAAGCGGCCGCGATCGCGGCGAGCCACGTCGAGGCTCTGCTCCGACGCCGCGGTGCGCAGCGCGGCCAGCTCGCGGTCGAGGTGGCGGTGGCGCTGCTCGAGGTCGGCCTCGGCGCGATCGAGCGCGAAGCGCGCGGAGGTGTTGTCAGGCCAGGACGCGATGGCCTCGATCAGCGCCGCCCGGGCCACGCCGTGGTGCTTCTGCGCGTCGGCGAGGGAGCGGCTGGCGATCTGGAGCGACAACGCGGCCTCGCCGGCGGCGACCAGCGTGTGCGACTGGCGGTGCATGCGAAAGCCGCGGATCGCGTCGATCAACTCGCTCGGCGAGCGGAACCGATGCGACGGCTCGCGCGCCAGGCAGCGCTCGCAGATCCGCGCCAGCTCGGGCGGCACGTGGGAGCCCATCGGCGCGTGCCGGCCTTCGGCGGAGGCCAGGACCGCGTCCATCGCCGAGGCGCCGCTGTGGGGCGGCACGCCGTTCAAGATCTCGCACAGGATCCCACCGAGTAGATAGACGTCGGTTTGCGGGCCCTGGGCGCGGACGTCGCCGAGCGCCATCTCTGGGGGCAGGTAGGCCGGGGTGCCGACCAGTTCGTTGTCGTCGTCCGGATCGTCGACGCCGCGGGCCAAGCCCCAGTCGAGCACCCAGGTCTCGCCGTAGTCGCCCAGCATGATGTTGCCGGGCTTGAGATCGCGGTGCAGGAAGCCGGTGGCGTGGGCGTAGGCCATGGCCTGCGCCACCTCGACCAGGACGTCCAGCCAGCCATCGAGCCCGACCATGTCGATGACGTCGGTGACGGTGCGGCGGTCGAGGGCTGCGGTCATCGAGCGTCCGACCAGTCGCTTCATCACCAGCACCACCCGGCCGCGCTCGTCGACGCCGACGCGGTGGACCGCCGGGATGCTCGGATGTGCGAGCTGCGCGGTGATCCACGCCTCGCGCAGGAAGCGCGTTCGCTCCAGCGCGTCGCGCTCGTTGCGTAGGTACTTCACCGCCACGTCGCGGCGCAGCGCGCGCTCGCGGGCTCGCACCACCTCGGCCATCCCGCCGCTGCCCAGCTCGCCGACGATCTCGAACTCGCCGCCGTCGCCGAACACCACCCGCGGCAGCCGCGCCAGATCGAGCGTCGCGGGCGCCGGCCGGGTGGCGTACACCGTCGCGCCCACATCGGTGCCCGCCCACGGATGTGTCGTCGATGCGCTCGACCAGTCGAGCGGTGTCTGGACCCTCATACCTGGGGACGACAGCAACGGACGTGCCGGGGGGAAACGCTGCGTCCGATCGCGCCCTGAGGCGTGGCGTCCCATGGGACGGCGGCCCGAAAACGGAGACCGGCACCGGCAACCATCTGCCCGAACGGTTGACCGTTGCCGGTTACTGCTCTCGACGATCGCGACCTAGCAGCCCGCGGACCGCGCCCCTTGCCGCCATCCGCGGCAACCGCGCGATGGCCCGGGCCAGGTCAACCGCCAGCCGCACCGGTGAGTCACCGCGCGCGATGACCGCGGTCTTGGCGCCCGAGGCGACATCCTCGATCGCGCCGCGGGCCACGGTCCGGCGGCCGTCGCTCCGGATCTCGACCACCAGCCGCGCCACCACCGGCAGCTCGTCGTCCGTGGACAGGGCGCGGTCGTGGGTGGCCGACGCGTCGATCAGCTCGACGTGATCCTGATCGTCAGCCTCGTCCGCGGTCGACATCGAGCCGGAGCATCGCACGAACTCCCCGGCGTGCGTCAATCCGCCGCACTCCCGATGCGGCGAATTGTCGCGAAGCCAGAACACCGTGCCGGTGAGGCCCACCCGATCTCCGACGCGAACAAAATGCCGCAGCACAAGATCCCGTAGCTTCCGGCACAAGTGGCATCGGATTTCTCGCCCACGTACCTAGCGACGGTCTTGTGGTTCGTGATTTAGAAGTCCGCGTCGACTACGACGGCACGAAGGAAACCTTTCATGTCCCGTTTCCTGTTCCCCGAGTGGACCCAGCCACTCAAGAAATATGTGATCACGCCGGTCCTGCTGATGGGGCCGGTCTACATCGTGATCGTGGCAGCCCTGATCGTGAACCCCGAGACGCTGCGCGTCGGCTACATGCCGGAGCAGCCCGTCCCGTACAGCCACGCGCTGCACGCGGGTGAGCTCGGGCTCGATTGCCGCTACTGCCACAACGTGGTGGAGCGCTCGCCCAAGGCGGCCATCCCGCCGGCGGCGACGTGCATGAACTGCCACCAGTCGGTGCACCCCAAGAGCGAGAAGCTCCTGCCGGTGCGCGCGGCGTTCTTCGAGAACGAGCCGCTGCGCTGGATCCGGGTTCACGACCTCCCGGACTACGTCTACTTCAACCACTCGGCCCACGTGACCCGCGGCGTCGGCTGCGAGTCGTGCCATGGCCGCGTCGACCGGATGGTCCGGGTCTGGCAGGCGAAGCCGCTGACCATGCAGTGGTGCCTCGACTGCCACCGCAACCCGGAGCCCAACCTCCGCGAGCCCGCGAACGTGACCCAGATGGCCTACAAGCCGGCGTCCGGTGAGGGCGCTCGGGTCAAGGCTCGCCTCAAGATCAACCCGCCGACGGATTGCTCAACATGTCATCGCTAGACCACGGCTACTGGAAGAGCATCGCCGAGATCGATCGCGAGGTCGCGAGCGACGAGGCGGTTCGTGAAGCGGAGTTTGCGGCCGCCGAGGTGGAGCTCGGTGACGACGCCGTCGATCCCCTCAGCCGGCGCAACTTCGCCAAGCTGATGGGCGCGTCGCTCGCCCTCGCCGGCGTGGCCGGCGCCGGCTGCAAGCGCTACTCGCGCGAGGAGATCGTGCCCCTGGCCCGTCGCCCCGAGGACCAGGTCCCGGGCACGACGCAGGAGTACGCGACCGCGTTCGAGCTGGGCGGTCACGCTCAGGCGCTGGTCGTCACCTCGTACGAGGGCCGCCCCATCAAGGTCGACGGCAACCCCGAGCATCCGTTCGCAGGCGGCGGCGTCCTCGCCGGCACCAAGCGCCACGGTGGCTCGACCGCGTTCGCCCAGGGCTCGATCCTCCACCTCTACGATCCGGATCGCTCCCAGGGCGTGAGCCACGCCGGCAAGGGCGGTTCGTTCTCCGACTGGAAGGTCTGGCTGGGCGAGCTGCGCAAGCAGGGCAACTTCGGCAAGGTCCGGGTCCTGTCCGAGGCGACGTCGTCGCCCACCGTCCAGGCCCTCCGCCGTCGCCTGGCCACCGAGCTGCCGGGGCTGCAGTGGCGCGAGTGGGAGCCGCTGTCGTGGGACAACGAGCGCGCCGGCATGGTGCAGGCCTTCAGCAAGGTCGTGCGCCCGCTCGCTCACCTCGATCGCGCCGAGACCATCGTCAGCCTCGACTGCGACTTCTTCGTCGATCACCCGGCCGCGGTCGCGTACAGCCGCGACTTCGCCCGCAGCCGCCACCCCGAGACCTCCAGCCTCGGGCGCGGCCGCATGAACCGGCTCTACGCCATCGAGAGCCTTTACAGCTCGACCGGCGTGCTGGCCGATCACCGGCTGCCCGTGCGCAGCGAGCACGTGCTGGCCGTGGCCCAGCTGCTCGAGTCGTTGCTGCTCAACAGCGCCGCGCCCCGCGCCGAGGTCGCCAACGAGGCCAAGGTCAAGACCCTGGTCGAGGCCCTGGCCCGCGAGATCAAGGCCAACACCGGTCGGGTCGTCATCCTGGCCGGCCGCAAGCAGCCCGCGGCGGTGCACGCGCTCGCCGCCCGCCTCAACCAGACCTTCGGCTCGAGCTGTGTCGAGTACCTCGAGGATCCCGAGCCGTCGCGGCCCAGCCACGGCGAGGCCATCTCGACCCTGGCCCGGGAGATCGATCAGGGCCAGGTCGACACCCTGTTCATCCTCGGCGGCAACCCGGTCTACGATGCGCCCGCCGATCTCGACTTCGCCGGCAAGCTGGCCAAGGTCGCGACCTCGGTCCACCTGTCGGAGTACCAGAACGAGACCTCGGCCAAGACCACGTGGCACGTGCCGCGGGCCCATTACCTCGAGGCCTGGGGTGACGTTCGCACCTGGGACGGCACGCTGACCCTGCAGCAGCCGCTCATCGCCCCCATGTACGGCGGCATCTCGATCATCGAGCTGTGCGCCATGCTGCTCGGCGACGAGACCCCGGCCGACGTGCTGGTCGGCAAGACCCTCGCCGACAGCGGCGCGGGCGGCACCTGGCGCGCTGCCATCCACGACGGCTTCGTCGATCGCACCCGCTTCGCCCCGCAGGCGGTGCAGGCCGGCGGCGGCGGCGCGGGCCTGGTGGGCAGCCAGGCCGGCGGCAGCGACGCCAAGAACGGCGAGCTCGAGGTGACGTTCGTGCACTCGTCGTCGACCTACGACGGCCGCTTCGCCAACAACGCCTGGTTGCAGGAGACGCCTGACTTCCTCACCAAGGTGACCTGGGACAACGTCGCCCTGATCTCGCCCGACACCGCCGACAAGGTGGGCGGCATCAGCTCGCAGGACGTCATCCGCATCAAGGTCGGCGACCGGCAGCTCGACATCCCGGCCCTGGTGATGCCGGGCCAGGCCCGTGGCTCGATCGCGGTCATGCTCGGCGGCGGCCGCACCCGCGCCGGCAAGGTCGGCAACAAGCAGCGCGAGTGGGCCGGCGGCGGCTTCGACAGCTACGTGCTGCGTACCGCGGCGGCGCTCGACATCGTGTCGGGTGCGTCGGTGTCCAAGACCGGCCGCCGCTACCGCATCGCGACCACGCAGGAGCACTTCGACATCCGCCGCGGCTACTCGATCGACAAGACCGTCGGCGAGAAGGAGGCCGCCAAGAAGATCCCCGACCTGGTCCGCGAGGTCCAGCGCGAGGCCTTCGGCGATCCCGCGTACAAGGCCGAGAAGACCCACCCGTTCTACCACGACCATCACCACGGACGCGGAGGGTCGCTGTTCGCGGAGAAGACCTACCCCGATCGCAAGTGGGCGATGGCCATCGATCTCGGCAACTGCATGGGCTGCAACGCCTGCGTGGTCGCCTGCCAGTCGGAGAACAACGTTCCCGTGGTCGGCAAGCGCGAGGTCACGCGCAACCGCGAGATGTCGTGGATCCGCATCGACCGCTACTTCAAGGGTGACCCCAACGACCCCGAGGTCGTGGGCCAGCCGGTGACGTGCCAGCACTGCGAGAACGCGCCGTGCGAGACCGTGTGCCCGGTGGGTGCGACGCTGCACTCGTCCGAGGGCCTCAACGACATGGTCTACAACCGCTGCGTCGGCACGCGGTACTGCCTGAACAACTGCCCGTATCGCGTCCGTCGCTTCAACTTCTTCGACTACCACAAGGAGTTCCAGGACGCGCGCAACAACGTGCGCAAGCTCCTGTTCAACCCCGACGTGACGGTGCGCGAGCGCGGCGTGATGGAGAAGTGCACGTACTGCGTGCAGCGCATCCAGGGCGCCAAGATCAAGGCCAAGAACGCGGGCGAGCGGGGCGCGATGCCCGACGGCACCATCACCACCGCGTGTCAGGCCGCGTGCCCGACCGAGGCCATCGTGTTCGGCGACCTGTCCGACCCCGAGAGCCGCGTGTCGAAGCTGCACGGCGACCGCCGCCAGTACGAGCTGCTCGGCGAGCAGAACGACAAGCCTCGCACCCGCTTCCTGGCCAAGGTGCGCAACCCCAACCCGGAGCTGGTCTCGCACACGAACCAGCCGGCCGGACACCACTGAGTCGACCATGGCAACCTCATCCAACGAAGCTGCGGATGGTCACGGTGAGGGCGGTGAAGCCCGGAAGGTCTTCCGCGGCATCACCGACGACGTCGCCAAGATCGCGCTGAGCCCCACGCCCAAGTGGTGGTACCCGGCGTTCGCCGTCTCCAACCTGATGCTCCTGTGCCTGGTGGTGGCCCTCTACCACTTGTTCACGACCGGCATCGGCGTGTGGGGCAACAACAACATCCAGGGCTGGGCCTGGGACATCACCAACTTCGTCTTCTGGATCGGCATCGGCCACGCCGGCACGCTGATCAGCGCCGTCCTCTACCTGTTCCGGCAGGAGTGGCGCACCAGCATCAACCGCTCGGCCGAGGCGATGACCATCTTCGCCGTCGCCGCCGCCGGCATCTTCCCGATCATCCACACCGGCCGCCCCTGGTTCGCGTGGTGGCTCATCCCGCACCCCAACGACATGGGCATGTGGCCGCAGTTCCGCAGCCCGCTCATGTGGGACGTGTTCGCGATCTCGACGTACGCGACCACCTCGATCCTGTTCTGGTACATGGGCATGGTCCCCGACATCGCCACCCTGCGCGATCGGGCCAAGGAGAAGTGGAAGCAGATCGGCTACGGCCTGCTCGCCCTCGGCTGGCGCGGCTCGGCCCGCCAGTGGCATCGCTACGAACGCGCGTACCTCATCCTGGCCGCGCTCTCGACCCCGCTGGTCCTCTCGGTCCACTCGGTGGTGTCCTTCGACTTCGCCACGTCCCAGAACCCAGGCTGGCACACGACCATCTTCCCGCCTTACTTCGTCGCCGGCGCCATCTTCAGCGGCTTCGCGATGGTGGCGACCCTGCTCGTGCCGCTGCGCTACCTGTGCAACCTCAAGCACATCATCAAGGAGAGCCACATCGAGGCGATGTGCAAGATCATGATCGCCACCGGGCTCATGGTCGGCGGCGCCTACTCGATCGAGCTCTTCGTCGCCTGGTACTCCGGCAACGCCGGTGAGTGGTTCACGTTCAGGAACCGCATCCTCGGCGAATACTCGTGGGCCTACTTCATGATGGTGAGCTGCAACGTCCTGGTGCCGCAGTTCTTCTGGTTCAAGAAGTGCCGCACCAACCCGTGGATCGTGGTTGGCCTCTGCATCCTGATCAACGTCGGGATGTGGTTCGAGCGCTTTGTCATCATCGCCACCTCGCTGGCCCGCCAGGGCGTGCCCGGCATGTGGGGCTACTTCAGCCCGACCCGCTGGGACCTGCTGACCATGATCGGCAGCTTCGGGCTCTTCTTCACGCTGTTCCTGTTGTTCGTCCGCTTCCTCCCGGTCATCGCGATCGCCGAGGTGAAGGCTGTGACGCCGGAGGCTCACGCCGGCAAGGATCACCACTGATGTCGACCACCGACGACGACAAGCCCAACGGGGGCAACGGTACCGACGAGGAGTTGCACGGGCTCCTCGCCGAGTTCGACACGCCGGGCGCGCTCATCGCCGCGGCCCGCAAGGTCAAGAACGCCGGCTATACCGAGTTCGACTGCTACAGCCCGTTCCCGGTCCACGGCATCGATGCCGCCATGGGCATCAAGGCCACCAAGCTGCCGTGGGTGGTCTTCCTCGGCGGCCTGTCCGGCCTGTTCCTGGGCACGCTGATGCAGTGGTGGATGAACGCCTACGACTGGCCGTGGAACGTGGCCGGCAAGCCGACCTGGTCGATCCCGGCCAACGTGCCCATCTCGTACGAGACCACGATCCTCCTGTCGGTGCTCACCACCTTCTTCGGCATGTGGGCGGCCAACAAGCTGCCCCAGGTCTGGCACCCGTTCTTCCGCCTCGACCGCTTCGCCAGGGTGACGGACGACGGCTTCTTCCTCGGCATCGAGGCCGGCGACAAGCGCTTCGAGCTCGAGCAGACCAAGCAGCTCCTGGTCGCCGCCGGCGCCTCCCACGTCGAGGAGTGCTCCGTCGACGCCCGGCCCGCGGCCCGCAGCGTGCCGCGGTGGATCTGGGCAGTGATGCCCATCATGACCATGCTGGCCCTCATCCCGATCGCGCTGGTCTACAAGGCCCGCGCCACCAAGTCGCCGGACCCGCACTACCACATCTTCTCGGACATGGACTTCCAGCCCAAGGCCAAGAGCGATCAGCCCTTCGCCGAGTTCGCCGACGGCCGCGCCAACCGGGCCCAGGCCGGGGGCACGGTGGCCCGCGGTCAGCTCAAGGCCGACGACGGCTACTACCGCGGGCTCGGCAACGGTCAGTGGCTCTCCGGGCTGCCGGCGCAGGTCGAGGTCACTCCGGCGCTGCTCGATCGCGGCCAGGAGCGCTACAACATCTACTGCGCGCCGTGCCACGGCTTCGACGGCGCCGGCCACGGCATCGTCCCCGAGCGCGTGGCCATGCTGGGCGGCGCCTGGGAAGCCCGCAACCTGGTCGAGCGCAGCTCGGCGGTCATCAAGATGCCGAACGGGCAGATCTTCAACACCATCTCCAACGGCAACAACACGATGATGGGCTACGCCTCGCAGATTCCGGTCGAGGATCGCTGGGCCATCGTCCTCTACGTGCGGGCGCTCCAGCGCAGTCAGAACGCAGTCGAGTCCGAGCTTCCGCCCGGCAGCGAGGTGCGGTGAACCATGGCTACCAAGTCCATCCACCCCGAAGAGAAGTTCAAGGCTGACAAGATGGGCAGCCGGCTGTTCAAGTTCGGCGCCGCCGCCGGACTGGGACTGCTGGCCCTGTCGATCGTGCTCGGCTCGATGAAGGGCGACCACTGGCGTCGCTTCCTCCACGCCTACGTGATCGGCTGGAGCTTCGTCGTGTCGATCGCGGTCGGCTCGCTCTTCTTCATCATCGTCCACCACGTGGCGAGGGCGAAGTGGGGCATCGTGCTGCGCCGCCTGGCCGAGTTCATGGCCAGCACCCTGCCGTGGCTCGGCGTCCTCGGGCTCGGCTTCTTGTTGCCGGTCCTGTTCGGCAACAAGCAGCTCTACTTCTGGACCGAGCCGTCGCTGCACGAGCAGTCGCACCCGCTGTGGCACCACATGCACCACAAGCTGGGCTGGCTCGATCCCTGGTTCTTCGGCGCCCGCTACGTCTTCTACTTCCTGATCTTCAGCGGCATGGCGCTCTACTTCGCCGGCAAGTCACGCGCCATGGATTCGGCGCCCGACGACGCCACCGCGGCGTCGATCGCCGACCGCCTGCGCGTGGCCGCGGGTCCGTCGATCCTGGTGTTCGCGCTGACCACGGTGTTCTTCGCCACCGACCTGTTCATGACCTTCCAGCCGCTCTGGTACTCGACCATCTACTCGGTGGTCTGGTTCGCGGGCGGCATGATCGCCACGTACTCGACGCTGGCGCTGCTCGCCCGGGTGCTGCAGCAGTTCGGCAAGCTCAGCCACTCGGTGACCGTCGAGCACTACCACGACATCGGCAAGTACATGTTCGGCTGGACGTTCTTCTGGATCTACACGGCGTTCAGCCAGTTCATGCTGCAGTGGTACGGCAACATGCCGGAGGAGACGGTCTTCTACAACTACCGCATGTTCAGCGAATGGAAGTGGGTGTCGCTGGCGGTGCTCCTCGGACAGTGGGCCTTCCCGTACCTGTGCCTGGTGACCCGCTGGACCAAGCGCATCCTGCCGCTGCTCATGTTCCTCGCGGTGTGGCAGCTCGTCTTCCACTGGGTCGAGATCTACTGGAACATCATGCCCAACGCGCAGTGGGGCACCGATCAGGCTGGCAACCTCATGGGTCCGCTCTACGGCGACCCGGCCAACCACAAGATCGGGTTCCACTTCATGGACCTCACGCTGTGGCTGGCCATGGTCGGCCTGTTCATCGCCGGCATCGGCAAGGTGATGAAGGGCAACCTGATTCCGGTCAAGGACCCCAAGCTCGGCGAGTGCCTCGCCTTCGAGAACTACTGAGGTCGCCATGGAGAGCCCCAAGAAGAATCCGGACAGCATGAACACGATCGGCATCATCACCGTCGGTGCCGTCGGCTCCGCGCTGGTGTACCTGTCGATCGTCGGCCTGCAGGCCTTCTACGTCGACGAGACCGCCATCGTCGACGAGGTCAGCACCTTCGGCCAGCAGGAGAACGTGCGGGCCGATCTGAAGTCGCGGCAGGTCGGCGTCATCACGACCGATCTGATGCGCAAGGGCTGGACCACGCCCGCGCCCGACAACAAGCAGGTGGTCTCGATCCCGATCGAGACGGCCAAGCAGCTCGTCGTCCGCGACGCGAAGGTCGATCCGGCCAACCTGGTGCCGGCGGTCGGCCGCTCCGAGACCGGCACGATCCAGCCGATCTTCGGCCGTCCGGTGGCGCTGCCGCCGCCGCCGCCGCCGGACGTGCTGCCGCCCGCGGACGGCACGGTGCCCGGCGTGGTGCCGCCCGATGGCGCGTCGCCGGCGGGTGCGGTCGATCCGACCCAGCCGACCCCGCCGGGAGCCACGCCCCCTGCGACACCTGGTCCCTCGGTTCCGACGACTCCGTCTGCTACGACTCCGCCTGCCGCGGCACCCGCGACCACGCCTCCAGCGCCGGCCGCGGGAGGCCAGCCGTAAGCCGTCCGCACGCAAGCCGAATTCCCAGACGATGCGTACCTCGAGTGTCACGTTCGCCGCTGCCGTCGCCGGCGCCGTTGCCGGCGTCGTGGTGATGGCGACGGGCGCTGCGGGGCTGGAGGTGCGTTCGGCCCGGGCCGACCAGCCCCAGCCGGTTCCGCCGGGGGTGTTCAAGGGCGTCGAGGTGACCGAGCGGCTGTCAGCGCAGGTCCCGCTCGACGCACGCTTTCGCGATCACCAGGGCCAGGACGTGACCCTCGCCGACGTGGTGCGCGGCGATCTGCCGGTGCTGGTGACGTTCAACTACTCGAGCTGTCCGCAGCTCTGCGATCTGCAGCTCGGCAACCTGGTCAAGGCGCTGGCCACCGTGCGCCTGGTGCCGGGCAAGCAGTTCCGCCTGGCCACCATCATCCTGGCGCCAGGCGAGCCGCCCGAGCGAGCCGCACGGACGCGCCGTCATCACGTCGAGAAGCTGCGCCAGCTCGGCGGCGATCTCGTCGAGGGCGCCGCCGGCGCCGGCGCGGTCGACGGATGGACGTTCCTGATCTCGGC
This sequence comes from Myxococcales bacterium, assembly GCA_005779305.1. Lineage (GTDB taxonomy): Bacteria > Myxococcota_A > Polyangia > Haliangiales > Haliangiaceae > UBA2376. The sequence goes on along the minus strand of SXJR01000509.1, from coordinate 2,285 downwards.
CGACGGCAAGGACGAACGGGCGATCCGCGCCGTCGCCGCCGCGGTCGGCTTCGGCTATCGCTACGACCAGCGCCAGGACGAGTACGCCCACCCGGCCACGATCATCGCGCTCTCGGCCAAGGGCGTGATCACGCGCTACGTGCACGGGATCGAACCGGTAGGCAGCGATCTCGAGCAGACCATCGTGAGCGCCGGCCTGGCCGAGCCCACGGCCTCGAGCGGTTTCGTCATGTCGTGTTTCCACTGGGACCCCGACGGCCGCGCCGCCTGGGGTCGCCAGCTCATGCGCTACGGCGCGTTCAGCTTCGCCTCCGTCCTGCTAGCGGTCGTCGCCGTCGTCCTGTGGCGCCGGCGACCGCGTCATCCCTCTGGAGTCACCCCGTCATGAGTCGAAGGGCACCAATCAGGGCGCTGGCGCACCTCGCCGTCGTCGGCCTCTGCGCCATGTTGCTCGCCGGCGTGCTCGCGCCGTCGATCGCCGCCGCGCAACCCGCGGCCACGCCTCCACCGGCCGCGGCCGCCGCCACCGCACCCGCGGGTGCGCCGGCCACGCCGCCCGTCGAGAAGGCATGGTGGGAGACGAAGGCGGACGAGCCCTACGTCTACGACGGCACGTACTGGCTGCCGCCGGCGGCGTCGACCACGGCTCAGGGGCCCGACGACCTCTTCATCTGGGTCCTCGGCCTGTCGGCGTTCTTCTTCTTCGTCATCACCGGCGCGGTCATCTACTTCGTCATCAAGTACCGCCATCGGCCGGGCCACAAGGCCGAGCCATCACCCGAGCATCACGATGTCCTCGAGATCACCTGGACGATCATCCCGACCATCATCGTCGTGATCCTCTTTGTCTACGGCTGGCGCAGCTACATCTCGATGACCTCGATCCCCGAGACCCGCGCCGAGAACCAGATCGCGGTCACCGGCCAGAAGTGGAACTGGACCTTCCGCTACTACAACGGCGTCGAGGACAACGTCCTCCACGTGCCGCAGGACCAGCCGGTCAAGCTGACCATGACGTCCACCGACGTCCTCCACAGCTTCTTCATCCCGGTCTTCCGCATCAAGCAGGACGTCGTCCCGCGCCGCTACTCGTACGTCTGGTTCTGGCCGACCAAGACCGGGGTGTTCCGGGTGTACTGCACCGAGTACTGCGGCAAGGACCACTCGTTGATGAAGACCAAGGTCGTCGTCCACACCAGCGGCGACTACGAACGCTACCTGTCCGAGGCCTTCACCAAGCAGAACGCGATGTCGGGCGCGGCCCTCGGTGAAGCCGTCTACAAGAAGAAGGGCTGCGAGGGCTGCCACACCCTGGACGGCTCGGTGCGGCTCGGCCCCACGTTCAAGGGCCAGTTCGGCACCCAGGTCAAGCTCGCCGACGGCAGCACGGTGCCGATGGACGAGACCTACATCCGCACCTCGCTGCAGTCGCCGCAAGGCCAGTCGCGACCCGGATTCCCACCCTCGATGCCGGTCATCCCGCTCTCCGACAAGGAGATCGAAGGCGTGATCGAGTTCATCAAGGCGCAGAAGTAGAGGTCGCCCATGTCAGCCAACGTCGACAACACCAAGAGCTACCTCGAGATCAACCCCGGGATCCGGAACTGGATCGTCACGCTCGATCACAAGCGGATCGGCATGATGTACCTGTGCGGGATCCTGGCCTCGCTGCTCCTCGGCGGCGCCTTCGCGCTGCTGGTCCGCATCGAGCTCTTCAGCCCGGGTGCCGACATCGTCCACCAGGACTGGTACAACAAGTTCTTCACCCTGCACGGCGCGGTGATGGTCTTCCTGGTCATCATCCCCGGCATCCCGGCGGCGCTCGGCAACATGGTCTTGCCGGTCCAGCTCGGGGCGCCCGACGTGGCGTTCCCCAAGCTCAACCTGGCCAGCTTCTACCTGTGGTGCTCGGGCGCCGCGCTGCTCCTGCTCTCGGTCGTGCTCGGGGGCGTCGACACCGGCTGGACGTTCTACACGCCCTACAGCATCGAGACTCAGACCGCGGTGATCCCGGCGGTGTCAGGCGCGTTCTTGCTCGGCTTCTCGTCGATCTTCACCGGCCTCAACTTCCTGGTGACGATCCACAAGTTCCGGCCGGCCTATATGGGCTGGTTCCAGATGCCGCTCAACCTGTGGGCGCTCTACGCCACCGCGCTCATGCAGGTGCTGGCGACGCCGGTGCTCGGCATCACCCTGCTCCTGCTCTTCGTCGAGCGGTTCATGCAGATCGGCATCTTCGATCCGACCCTGGGCGGCGATCCGATCCTGTTCCAGCACTTCTTCTG
>SXJR01000508.1 GCA_005779305.1 Myxococcales bacterium | reverse complement strand
AATGGGGCCACGACTTCCGCCCGGCGTACCTCGGCCTCGGCGACGCCCTGCGCGCGCTCGGCCGTCCGCCGGTGCTGGCGCTGACCGCGACCGCGCCGCCCAAGGTCAAGGACGACATCCTCGCCCAGCTCGGCATCCCGGCGGCAGCGGTGATCGACATCGGGCTCGATCGCCCGAACCTGCGCTACCACGTCATCAAGGCCCAGAGCGAGCGCAAGAAGCAGGCGATCCTGCTCCGCCTGCTCGCCCGCCAGCAGGGCTCGGGCATCATCTACGCGGCGACCGTGCGCACCGTCGACGCCCTCGCCGACTTCCTGCACAGCTCGGGCGTCGAGTGCGGTCGTTACCACGGTCGCATGCGGGCCAAGGATCGCGATCGGGTGCAGACCGCATTCATGGAGCGCAGCGATCCGCGCATCATGGTCGCCACCAACGCCTTCGGCCTCGGCGTCGACAAGCAGGACATCCGCTTCGTCGTCCACTACAACTTCCCGGGCTCACTCGAGAGCTACTACCAGGAGGCCGGCCGCGCCGGCCGCGATAGCAAGCCCGCCAACTGCGTCCTGCTCTACCAGCCCGAGGACAAGCGTATCCAGAGCTTCTTCCTCGGCGGTCGCTATCCCACGCCCGAGCAGACCCGCGCCGTGGCCGAGGCGCTGATCGCCACCTACGCGTCGGGCGGCGGTGATCTGGCGGCGGTGACGGCGGCGGCGGCGATCCGCCCGGTGCGCAACATCGACGACGTCATCGAGATCGATGACCCTGGCCACGCGGTCGCGCTCAAGGACATCGCCGAGAAGGCGCTGGCGCCGGCCAAGAAGGCGCGGGTGGTGCTCTCGTTCCTCAAGGAGGTCGGCTTCGCCGCCGAAGCTCCCGGCCAGCGCTTCGTGCCGCTCACCGCCGAGCCGCCCAGCCTCGAGGAGCTGGCCCGGGCGACCGCGCGCTACGCCCAGAAGCGGGCCCAGGACCGGGCCCGGCTGCAGGCGATGCTGCGCTACTCGCAGTCACACCTGTGCCGCTCGCGCCTGCTGGTGACGTACTTCGGCTACACCGACGGTGATCCGTGCGGCGCCTGCGACAACTGTCAGAAGGCGAAGGCCGAGCTGCCAGCCGAGCCGCCACCGTCGCGGATCGCGGCCGTGGCCGCGGTCCTGGCGGCGCGGAGGGCGGCGGCGCGCGGCGGCGACGAGTCGGCCAACACCACGCCCGCCGACGAGCTCCTGGCCCGGCGACGGGCCCAGCGCGGGCGCGCCCTCAAGATCGAACGAGGCCGCGGCCGCGTGGGCGTGCTCGGCAAGGGTGATCTGGTGCGCCACGCGACCTGGGGCGACGGCGAGGTCGTGCGCGTGGTCGGTGACTCGGCGCTGGCCTTCTTCCCCGGCCACGGCGAGAAGCTGCTCAAGGCGTCGTTCCTCGAGAAGATCGCACACGCTTGAGAGCCGCGATGGTGGTCGCGCTGTTCGCCGGCTGCGGCGGCGCGCCGACGGTGTGGGCGCCCGCCGACGCGGTCGATCCGTGGCCGATGTTCCGGCGCGAGCCGCGGCACGGCGGCGACGCGCGCGACCGGGGCCGGCTGACGTGGGAGGTGGCGTGGCAGGTCGAGCTGGACGAGCGGGTCGACGCCTCGCCGATCGTGGTGGCCGGTGGCGTGGTGGTGGCGACCCGCAAGGGCACGGTGGTGCTGCTCGATCCGACGACGGGCGATGAACGGGCGCGGATGGCGCTGGGCGGCGACGTGTGGGCCACGCCGGCCGCGGCGCGTGGGGTGATCGTGCTCGGGATGCGGCGCGGCGGGGCGGGAGAGCTGATCGGGCTCGATGCCCGCCGCCTGGGTGTGCGCTGGCGACGGGGGGTGGCCTCGGGCGGGTTCGGGGCCGCGACCGTCGACGGCGGCGCGGTGCGGGCGTGCAACGGCGAGGCCCTGGTCAGCGTCGACGCCGGCGACGGCCGGGAGCGCGCGCGCTGGCCACTCGGCGCGCGCTGCTTCGGTGCACCGGCGATCGACGGCGAGACGATCTACGTCGCCAGCCGCGCCGGCGAGCTGCGCGCGTACGATCGCGCCCGCGGTGTCGAGCGCTGGCGAGCCGTGACCTCGGCGGGCGTCGCCAACGACAGCGGGCCGGTGGTGGCCGACGGCGTGGTGATGATCGGGAGCAACGACGGGCACATGTATGGGTTCGGGACGGACGGCGCGCCGCGGTGGAGGGTCGGCGACGGCGACTGGACGGTGTCGTCGCCGGCGATCGCTGCCGGCCTGGCGGTATTCGGCGACGACGGTGACGTGGTGCGGGCGGTCAGGATCACCGACGGGACCGAGGTCTGGCGGGGCGAGGTCGGAGGCGATGTCGCGTCGTCAGCGGTGGTGGTCGGCGAGCACGTGGTGCACGGCGCCCACGACGGCAAGGTACACGCGTGGAGGTTGCGCGACGGCGAGCCGCGCGAGGCGATCGACGCCGGCGGCAAGATGTTCGCGTCACCCGCGGTGACGGCGGAGGGGATGGTGGTGATCGCGACGCATGCGGGGAGAGTGGTGGCGATCCGGTAGACGACCACACGCCCGACGCCTGCCAGAACTTCTTCTCCGCGCCCCAGAAGCAGCCCATCCCGAACATGGCTCGCTTCAACCCCTCGGGAAACGGCGGTTCGAGCCGGTT
>SXJR01000507.1 GCA_005779305.1 Myxococcales bacterium | reverse complement strand
GAGGCGATCACGCCGCCACCGAGCCTGCGCTGGGCGCGCTGCGCTCGTGCCGCTTCTTCGACGAGCTCGCCGGCCATCACGCGGCGGCGCTGGCCGCCGACGCCCGCCGGCGGTCGCTCGCCGACGGCGAGGCTCTGGTCACCGCCGGCGAGACCGGCGACGCCATGTTCGTCGTGCTCGCCGGTCAGCTCCGCCTGGCCGGCGCGCCCCCCGAGACGCCCGCGATGGCCGCCGGCAGCGTGGTCGGCGAGCTGGCCCTGGTCGACGACGCCCCCCGCGCCGCGACCGTCGTCGCCGCCGGCGCCGCCGAGGTCCTGGTCGTGGATCGCGCCGACTTCCGCGCCGCCCTCGAGCGCTGGCCCGAGCTCGGCCTCGCGCTGCTGCGCACGCTCGCCGCGCGCATGCGTGTCTGACCGGTCAGGTCTCGCTGATCTCGAACGTCAGGCCCATCGCGACCAGGCGCTCGACCAGCGTCAGGCCCATCGCGCTGGCCGGCGTGAGCACGCCGCCGGGCGTGTCGAGCTCGTCCTCGGCGAGGCAGCGGGCGGCCTCGCCGAGCATCCGCGCGGTGCCGGCGTAGCCGGGATCGAAGCTGTCGGCGACCTTGGCGATCAGGCGCGTGCCGTTGGCCTCGCCGTGGATGCGCACCACGTAGAAGCCGCGCTGCTGCTCCTCGACCGTCGGGCCCTCGCCGGGTTGGGGCATGCGCTTGTCGAGCAGCTTGCGCAGGGCCGGCACCTGTGACGCCGCCACGAAGCCGACCAGCGCGCCGGTGATGGCGAGCGCCGTCGCGATGCCCTTGGCGGAGCGCGGAAGGCTCATACGCTCGTCGTAGAGAAAATCGGTGCCCCACGGATAGCCGAGCAGGGCATGGCTACGGCGGACCACGCGGGTGTTGATCGCCGCCATCACGACCGGCGCGGTCGGCACCTTGAGCACGCGGTCCCAGCCGGGCGCGCGCGCGTCGCGGGCCGCGCTCTTCGGTCCACCCTCGGGATCCAGGCCGTGGGGGTTGCCGAGGATGCGGCGGACGTCGCGATCCCTGGCGGCGGCGTCGATCACCCCGAGCAAGCTGGCGACGGTGCCACCCGAGAACTTGCCGCTGTTCTCGCCGAACAGCGCGGTGACGGCGCGGGCCGGCGCGCCGGCGCGCGCCACCAGCTCGTGCTGGAGGAAGAGCGTACCGAGGTCGCTGGGGATCGAGTCGAAGCCGCAGCAGTGGACGACGCGAGCGCCGGTGCGCTTCGCCTCCTCGTGGTTGGCATCGATCGACTGGCGGATGAACGGCACCTCGCCGGTGAGATCGCAGTAGTGGGTGCCGGCGCGGGCGCACGCGGCGACCAGGGCAGCGCCGTAGAGCGCGTACGGCCCGACCGTGGTGCACACCACGCGGGTCTCGGCTGCGACCTTGCCCATGGCCGCAGCGTCCATGGCGTCGGCCTCGATGATGGGTAGCTCGTCGCAGGCGGCATCGATGGCCGCCAGCTCGGCCCGCACCTTCTCGAGCTTCTGGCCGTTGCGGCCGGCGAGCGCCCACGACAGCGAGGTGCCGGCGGCGTGACGCGCCAGGTGCTCGGCGACCAGCCGGCCGGTGAAGCCGGTGGCGCCGAAGAGGACGAGATCGTAGCGGCGAGCGGCCGTGGCCATGTCGGCACTCTACCCCCGTCTCGCGGCGGTCACGGGATCGCGAGGCAGTCGATCGACGTCTGGATGCGGAAGTTGGATTCGGTGGTGTGACGCTCGGCGTGGAACACGTCCAGCGTGTAGACGTTGCCGACGGTGATGCCGAGCGCGGCGGCCATCGCGTCGAAGTCGATGGTCTGGGCCTGGACGCCGTGAACGCCGCCCAGGTCGATGGCGAGCCGCTTGTTGACGAAGACGAAGACGTCATCGTCGCCGGTGAAGGTGAACATCTCGCCACCGCGGTAACGGAAGGTGCCGTGCAGCTCGGTGGTGAAGTGGAAGTTGTGGCCACTCACCTCCTCGCCGGGCCAGCCCATGCCGTCGAGCGGGAAGAACGATAGATCCTCGAAGACGAACTGTCCGGGCGGGCCCTCGACCAGGACCAGCGGGATGGTGAACGTCATGTTGACGCCGCCGGTGTCGCGGTACCACTGGTCGAACGAGGCGGCGCCGGAGACGGTGGCGGTGGCACCGCTCGGCGCGAAGACCGGCTTGTTGTCGACGCCGAGCATGACGGTGACGAGCCCGCGATCGTTGCCGAGCGCTCCCTCGAAGTCGGGGTGATCGGCCTTGAAGTCGCGGATGGTGGCGCGCAACTCGCCGCACTGCTCGTCGACGGCGTCGCCGTCGCCGGCGGTCCCGTCGCTGCCCGGGCCGCCGTCGCCGGGAGCGGCGTCGAGGCCACCGGTGTTGCTGGACCCGCACGCGGCGGCGCACAGCGGGAATGCGAGCAGGAACGATGCCCTCATGGCGGTAGTATGCGCTCCATGCGGATGTGGACGAAAGGGATCGTGATCGCGGCAGCCGTGGGAGCGGCGTCCGGTCACAGATCGTCCGGGTCCAAGTTCACGACCACGACCACGACCACGAACGCGAACGCGAACGCGAACCCGAACGCGGCCGCGAACGCGAACGCGAACGCGAACGCGGCGGAATCGAATGTGTTACGGGGCGACTATGTGGGACCCGAGGCGTGCGGGGAATGCCACGAGGAGAAGCTGGGGGCGTGGCGAGGATCGCTGCACCGGGTGATGACCCAGACGGTGAAGGGTGTGGTCGGGGATTTCGGAAACGTCAGCGTGAGCTACGGAGGCGGAACCGCGAGGTTCGTGCGGGAGGGCGGAGTGCCGGTGATGGAGCTGGGGGGCGAGCGCTACCGGGTGACGCGGACGATCGGCGCGCGGGGATTGCAGGAGTACGTGGGGGTCGGGAGCGACGGGATGGAGGTGCGGCTGCCGTTCGGGTGGTGGATCGCACGGGCGGGCTGGTACCCGCAGCCGTACTTCGACTCGTGGTTCGGTGCGGAGCGGGATGCGGAAGGGCGGCTTGCATTCGATGCGTTCCGGCCCGAGCGGGTGCCGTGGGCGGGGCGGTGCGCGTGGTGCCACAACACGTACGCGTTCGAGCTGCGCATGCTGCGGGGTGAGGAGATCGGCAACGGACCGGAGGCCCACGTCGAGCTGGTCAGCACGGCGCGGACGCCGGAGCAGCAGCGGCGCGTGCGCGAGGAGAACCTGTTGCCGGTGGACGAGCTGGTAACGGTGGGGGTGAGCTGCGAGAGCTGTCACCTGGGCGGCCGGGCCCACGCCGACGGCGCGCCGCAGCGGTTCGTACCGTTGGGCGCAGGCGTGCGGAGGAAGGAGGAGGCGCCGCCGGCGGCGCGCGGCCGCCACGAGCCGGCGCTGGTCAACGCGATCTGCGCACAGTGCCACTCGACGCCGTCGCCGCGGTACCCCGACGGGACGGCGACGCGGAACTCGACCGAAGCGCTCGATCAGGCTGCCGGCGAGTGCGCGACGGCGATCAGCTGCATCGACTGCCACGATCCGCACGAGCGCGGCCCCGGCGCCGGCGCCGCCGATCAGCCGGCGCAGGTGGCGGCCTGCACCGGCTGTCACGAGTCGCTGGCACATCCGGCGACGGCGCGCGCCCACGGCCGCCACGAGCCCGGCGCGGCCTCGTGCCTCGATTGCCACATGCCGCGCATGGTCGAGGGCGTCGGCGGGCAGTTCGTACGCTCGCACCGCATCTCGTCCCCGACCGACGCGGCCATGCTCGGCGCCGGCGCGCCCAACGCGTGTAACCTGTGCCATCTCGATCGCTCGATCCGCTGGACCGTCGACGAGCTCCGCGCCGGCTGGGGCGTGACGCTGGCGATGGATGGCCGCTGGCGCGCGGCCTACGGCGATCTCGACGTACCGGTCGGCACCGCGTGGCTGGTGGGTGACGCAGCGCCGGTGCGGCTGGCAGCGGCGGCGGCGTTCGCGCGCCGGGGCGATCGGGCCGCCCTGCCCTCGCTGCTCGCCCTGATGGACGATCCGGTGGCCCACGACCGGATGTGGATGCTGTTCGCTGTCGAGCGCTTGCTCGGCCGGCGGCTGCGCGCCGACGAGTACGATCCGATGGCGGCGCCCGACGTGCGCGCGATGCAGATCGCGACGCTACGGCGGGCCGCCGCGGAAGCGCGTCCCTGACCGGAAGACCAGGCCGAACTCGGTGGCCAGCACCTCGAGCAGGCGCTCGCCATCGGTGAGGGGTTCGCGCTCGACGCCGTCGCGGGTGCGGCGCTGGATCTCCCCGCCGCGCACGGTGAGGCGGCCACGCTCGGTGGTGAGCGCGCAGATCGGCCCGGCCAGGAAGCGCGACTGGGGGTGGGTCGACGTGTAGTGGTTGGCGACCTCGAAGTCGACGGGGTGGTGCGGCTCGAGCGTGAACCAGTAGAGGTCGCTCCAGGTGCCGACGCCGCCTGCGAGCTCGAGCTCGAGCACGAGGCCCCCATCCTCGGCGCGCAGCCGGTAACGATCATGGTGGAGCGAATGCACGGAGCCGGCAGTCAACGCGATGGGCGCGGTCGGGTTGGTGCCGCCGAAGCCGACGTCGACCAGGCAACGCGCGTCGCCAGGGACGTCGACGGCGAGGAGCATGTGCGTGCGCGGCATGGCGGCGGTGGCGAGCCAGCGCACGCGTGCGGCCAGCGCGGTCACGCCATACCCGAGCTCCGTGAGCACGGCAGCGAACAGCGTGTTGTGCTCGAAGCAGTAGCCGCCGCGGCCGCCGCGCACCAGCTTGCCGACGATGCTGGGCAGATCGATCGCGATGGACCTGGCGCCGGCGGCGGCGACGACGAGGTCGAGGTTCTCGAACGGGATCGCCCTTACATGCGCCCACTGCAACGCCGCCAGCGCCGCGCGATCCGGCGCCGTCGGCCGCACGACGCCGACCCGGTCGAGGTAAGCAGCGAGATCATCGGCTTGCATCGGGTGCGACGGTACAACACGGCTCGACGCATGGCGCCACCGACATGCACGCACCGCGTGAGCAACCGGCGCGGCGACGGGGCTCAGGCCCGGCATTTCTTGCTCCGCTCGACGAGAGCCATCACGATCGTGGGTGGAGGTCGCGTTGCGTCTCGCGTCGCCTCGCTGGTCGTCGATCATCGTGCTGTCGTGGTTGCTGTCGTGCGGCGGCGGAGGTGAGGGTCCGCCGCCCGCTGGCGACCAGGCCGAGTCGACCGCGGACCCCGCCCCGCCCGCCATCTCGCCGCCGCGCGTCGCGACCGCAGCCGCCGCGCCGTGCCGCGATCCGGCCCTGGTGTTCGAGGACGCTCACCCCGCCGGCTGGATCTGCGCCGCCGATGCCGCCGCCACCGGCCTCACCGTGGTCGATCTCTCCGATCAGTGGACGCCGCGCCCGTTCGCGCGCGCGCCCGACGGCACCGCGCCGACCTTCCGCGCCACCTACCTGGCCCTGGCCGGCGAGGACAGTCCCGACGGCGAGGAGCTCGAGCCCGAGGAGCAGTTCGTCGAGCTCTATGGCGTGGTCCCCAATCTCTCGACCGTGCTGCGCCGCATCAGCGATGACGTCCGCCACGGTTGCCACGACGCGGTCGCGGCGGCGCCGCTCACCATCTTCACTCGCTCGCTGTCGCAGTCGAATGACGCCGCCATCAAGGCCGGCGATCGCCGCCGGATCTGGCTCGGTACGTACCTCGAGCGCGAGCGCGCGCGCCGCAAGCTACCCGACCTCGAGGCGCTCGCCCGCGTGCCGGCCCTGAAGAAGCCGCTCGCGGACCTCCGCCGCCTCGAGGCGCTGCGCACCGCCCTCACCACCGTGCAAGCTCACCTGGTCTGCGACGGCGCCCTCACCGAGCGCCACGTCGACGGCCTCTTCACCTGGCGCACTGGCCACGCGCTCGAGCTGTTCCAGCGCAAGAACTTCCTGGTGCCCAACGCGCGCCTCGACGACGAGACCCGGGCCGCGCTGCTCGCCGGCAGCCGCGAGCTGACCTACCGCGGCGCCCTGCGCGCGCTGCGCGAGCGCGTGGTCGACGCCACCGGGCTCATCGAGGACGGCACCGCGGCGGCCGGCCCATCGGCGGTGCTCGGCCGCCAGCTCGATCCCGAGATCATGCGAGGCGCCCGCGGCTACCGCCCGATGCCGCACGCCGCGCCCGACGCCATCGGCCCGGCCATGGCCACGGCGGCGGGCGCCCTGGGGGCGCTTTTGCCGAATGTGGCGGTGGGGGCAAACTGCGGCGAAATTTCTGCCAATGGTTATAATCCGATTTCCGGGGCTAAATG
>SXJR01000506.1 GCA_005779305.1 Myxococcales bacterium | reverse complement strand
GGCGCGCCCGGCGGCATCGACGGCAGCCCCGCCGGCGCACGCGACGGCGCCGCCTCGCCGAGCGGTCCTGGCGCCATCGCCGCGAGCTGCGGGTTTGACGGCCGCGACGGCTCGTTCTCCTCGGGGAAGAGCACCTCGATGGGATTGGGCACCGGCGGATGCGGCGGCGCCTCCGATGGTCGCTCGTCGCGCGAGGGCCCCGACGGGCGTGGCGACACCGGGCTACCTGCGAGCGGCCGCAAGAGCGTCGGCTGCTCGCCGGTGGCCGGCGGCGCCGGCACCGGCAGACGCGGCTGCGCGAGCGCCGCCCGCGGCCTGGCGTGGGTGTCTCCCTCGGAGCTCTCGTCGCTGCCCCATGGCCCGGGCGCCGGCTGTGACGAGCGCGCCGGCCGAGGCGGATCGGATCGCCGCGCCGCCGGCCGCGCCCCGGCGGTCGACGCCGGCGCGAAACCGCCGCCGTCCTCGTCGCCGGTGGTCTCCTCTTCTTCCTCGACGTCCTCGTCATCGACGTCGAGCAGCTCGTGCTCGCCCACCGGCATGGTGTTGGTGCCGATACCGGCCACCGCCGAGCGCAGGCCACCGACCTCGCGCGGCGGATCGACCACGTCGTCGTCCTCCTCCTCCTCGAGATCCATCTCGGCCAGCTCGACCGTGCCCGAACGATCGCCGACCGCGAGCTCCTCGGGCGGCGGCGTGCGGCCCGCCCGGCTCCCGGGTCCCGTGATCGGGCGGGTCAGGCTACCCGATGCGCCGGTCCCGCCGAAGTCGCCGCCGCGATGGGCCGGGTAGTGCTTGGTCAGGCTGTCGCCGTAGTCGCCGAACGACGGGCCGGTCGAGCGCGCACCGTCGGCGGCGATGGCGAGCCGCGACTCGGCGAGGAGCCCGGCGACCGCCGGATCGCCGGGCGCGAGCTGAAGCGCGTGCTCGAGCACGTCGACCGCGGCGAAGGCGTCGCCCTTGCGCAGGAGCGCCTCGCCCTTGAGCTGGTGGGCGCCGGCGTTACGACCGTCGAGCTCGACGGCGACGCGCATCTCGGCCAGCACCTCGTCGTAGCGGCGCAGCGCCAGCAAGGCCTGGCCCAGCACCAGACGACCGCCGACGTCGGTCGGTCGGGCCAGGAGTCCCAGGCGACAGACCTTGACCGCTTCCTGGTACTGACCGGAAAGGACCAGATCCTGTCCCCGGCTGACGAAGTCGGACTGGGCCACTACAGCCGGAATTCTACGACATTCTGCTCGAACGCGCGTCAGGGCGACTCGGAGGTCCGGTCCCGGGCCGGGACCTCCCCGTCGAGGCCAGGCATTTCGTACCCCCGCACCCGGCGCTCGTCGACGATCCGCCAGGCCTTGCCGTGCCGCTCCCAGGACTGGGCGGCCCACGTCTCCCGGACCGTGCCCTCGGAGTCCATGTACCAGGTGACCTTGATATGGACGTTGGCGGCGTCGCCGGTGTCCTTGACCCGCACCACCTCGTAGTCGGTGATGCGCAAGTCCTCGGCCAGCTCCTCGCGCTCGTCGAGGAAGGCGTCGCGCTGGCGCGCGGGCACGGCGCTGGCGGCGGCGGTGAACCGAGACCAGCGCACGCCGTCGTTGTAGGTGCGCACCGCGTCCATCAGCGGCTGCCCGCGTGGCGCATGCGCGCACGCCACCGACGAGATGGCGAAGCCCATGGCAACGACGACCCAGGCGACGACAAAGACAGCGGCGGTCCAGGTGCGAGCGATCATGATTCTCCTCCTCCTTGGCCGCGCTTGGCGCGGACCTGCGCGATAGCCCTCAGATCGGCCTTGCCCAGCTCGCGGGTGACGATCAACACGGCCAGATACGTCAGACCCACGATCGCGGCCTCGACCAGGGTCATGAGCGGGGTGCGGAACGGGATGACGCGGCCGACCGCCAGGGCGGCCGCGACCGCGAGCGCGACGCGGACCAGGCTGGCCAGCGGCACGAACGCGCCCAGCTTGCGCCACAGGAAGTAACCGGCCAGGGCCGAGCCCAGCACCATCGCGCAGCCGGTCGTGGTCGCCGCTGCGAGCAGCACCTCGCGGCCTGGATCGCACATCGGGATCACGATGGCGTTGCCGACCGCGGCGACCACGAGCGTCACCGCGGCGCTGATGATGGCCTCGCGGGTGAGGCCGGCGCCGTTGAGGATGGTGCCGGCGATGGCGAAGATCGAGAAGGCGACGTTGCCGAGGGCGAGCGCGGTGAGGGCGGGCGCGCCCAGGCGCGCGTAGTCGGCAGCGTAGGGGATGTCGAGCAACGGCTCGGGGTTGGCGGCCATGACCACGGCGAGCGCGGTGGCGAACACCAGCGAGTAGCGCAGCGTGATGTTGACGTAGCGGCGGGTGGTGTCGGCGTCGGCGTCGAACGTCGAGCGCGAGACCAGCGGGAAGACCACGAAGGTCGCGGCCAGGATCGCCTGGTACGAGAGCCGGGCCAGGTTCTGCACCGCCCGGTAGTAGGCGACCTGCACGTCGGCGAGCGCCGACGGATCGAGTGCGAAGCCGGTGGCCTTGCGCGCCCACGGCAACATGCGATCGAGATCGTTGGCCAGGGCCTGGCCGTGCTCGCGGTACCACTCGGTGGCCAGGCGCTTGAGCAGGAGCTGATCGACGAACATGATCAGGTTGAGCAGCACCAGGTAGAGCGCGACCCCGGCGAAGAAGCGCAGCATGGGCCGGACCGATACCCGATCGGCCGCGGCCACCTTGCCGGGCAGCCCGACCACGAACGTGGCCAGGGTGAGGATGATCCCGACCGCGGCGACCCAGCCGCCGATCGCGCCATAGAGCCCGAGGCCGAGCATGGCCAGGCCGAGGATGCCGAGGGCGCGCAGGGTGGCGAACGTCACGTCGAGGCCGGCCTGCTTGTGGAACTCGCGGCGGCCGTTGGCGGTGCCGACCAGCACCGCGTAGAACGAGTAGCCGGCGACGATGGCGCCGGCCAGCATCAGCGGCCCGGTCTTGCTCATGTCGTGGAGCAGCCAGGCCCACAGCGGCGCGAGCGCGATGAACACGATCGCCACCGGCAGGCCGATGAAGAGGTGCATGCGCAGGCCGGCGGCCGCGACCGCGCGCGCGGTCTCGGGACGCTGCGCGGTGAAGCGCGAGACCGCCTGGATCGAGCCGGTGACGAGCACGTTGTTGATCGGCGACACCACCGACGACACCACCGCGTAGGCGCCGAACACCGAGCGGGCGAGGATCGCCGGCAGGCGGAACTCGATGACCGCGCCGGCGACCATGAAGTACAGCTTGGCGAAGGCGATGTAGATGACGCCGCGGCCGGCGCCGGTAGCGGGCGGCGCCGCGGGCCCGGAGGCAGGCCCATCAGCGGGCGGAGACGACGGCTCGGACGGCTGGCTCACGGAGGGGTCCTACCCGGGTAACACGCGGGGATCCCTCGGGCAATTTTCGCAACCTGCGTGATACGGTCGTCCGAGATGTACGCCAAGACCGGCGGCGCCGCCGTCGCCCTGGCCCTCGCGCTCGTCGGAGGGGCGCGACCGACGAACGCCCAGGTCCCAGCCCGGTCGCTGACCGCGTTCCGCGCGACGGCGAGCATCACGATCGACGGCCGCCTCGACGACGCCGCCTGGGCGGCGACCGAGCCCGTCACCGAGATGGTGCAAAAGCTGCCGGCCTACGGGGAGCCGCCGCGGTTCCCGGCCGAGATCCGCGTGGCCTTTGACGGCGACGCGCTCTATGTCGCGGCCCGCCTGTGGGACGCGCCGGGCGCGACCCGGGCGGTGGTCACACGCCGCGATCAGACCCGCGACGCCGAGCGCTTCATCGTCTCGTTCGATCCCTACCGCAGCGGCCGGCTGGCCTACAGCTTCGCCGTCACCGTCGCCGGCGTGCGCGCCGACTGGATCCACACCGACGACGACGAGCGCGCCCGCGACATGTCGTGGAACCCGGTGTGGTCGGCCGCGACCCAGGTCCTCCCCGACGGCTGGTCGTGCGAGATGCGCCTGCCGTGGACGCAGCTGCGGTACCCCGAACACAGCGACCTGCCGTGGGGGGTCAACTTCAACCGCTACATCCCCGATCGCAACGAGGACAGCTTCTGGATCGCGGTCCCGCGCGAGCGCACGGCGTGGGCGTCGTACATGGGCGAGCTGCGCGGGCTCTCGGGTCTGCCTCGCCGCGTCGGCCTCGAGCTCCTGCCCTACGCGGCGACGTCGCTCGAGTTCCGCGAGGACGACGGTGACCTCGATCCCGGCGGCAACCTCGGCCTCGACGCCAAGCTCGGCCTCGGCGCCGGCCTCTCCCTCGACGTCGCCGTCAATCCCGACTTCGGTCAGGTCGAGGCCGATCCGGCGATCGTCAACCTGACCGCGTTCGAGGTGTCGTTGCCCGAGCGGCGACCGTTCTTCGTCGCCGGCAACGAGATCTTCGCGGCGGCGCCCCGTATCTACTTCTATAGTCGGCGCATCGGCGCCGATCCCGATCGCCTGCTCGGCGCCGCCAAGCTGTCGGGCCGGCCGGGCGGCGGCACCACGGTGGGCGCGCTGGCCGCGATCACCCATGACCGCACCACCAGCGGCGACGCCACCGGCTGGAGCGCGGCCCGCGTCGAGCGCGAGCTGGGCGCGTCGCGGGTCGGCGCCACCGTGGCCGCGGTCGGCCGATCGATCGACGACGAGGTCGCCGCGGTCACGCCTCGCGCCAGCGCGGTCGGCGGCGTCGACGGCGTCTACCGGTGGGACGACGGCGCCTGGGAGCTGCGCGGCCTGGCCGGCGCCAGCGGCCTGTGGGGCGAACCCACGGCAGTCGAGCGCGTGCAACGATCGAGCACGCACTACTTCCAGCGCCCCGATGCGACCCACGTCGAGGTCGACCCGGCCCGCACCTCCCTCACCGGCTGGCACGGCGGCGGCCACCTCGGTCGGCGCGCCGGCAGCGTGCAGGGCCAGGTGGGCGTGAACGTCGAGTCGCCCGGCTTCGACACCAACGGCACCGGCATCCTCATGAACGCCGACGAGCTCTCGGTCAATGCGGTCGGCGGCTGGTACGACACCACGCCGAGCGCGCGCTGGCTGTCGTGGCGGCTCGAGCTCAAGTCGTCCAGCGGCTGGACTTTCGGCGGCGATCGCCGCGCCGGCTTCGGCGAGCTCGAGATGAGCGGCGTGACCCGCGGCGCCATCGAGCTCGAGGGTGGGATCGGCGCTGGACCGCCGGCGGTGTCAGACTCGCTCACCCGCGGTGGTCCGCTGGTGGCCACGCCCGCCAACGTCTACGGGTTCGCGAGTGTGTCGTCACGCAGCTCGAGCGTCGCCACCTGGGCCCTGAGCCTCAACGGCAACCGCGACGACGCCGGCACCACCAGCCTCAGCGCCGATGCCAGCGTCAGCCTGCGCCCCCACGAGCGGCTGCGGGTGGAGCTGGCGCCGCGGGTGAGCGTCGACCACAACCGCCTGACCTACGTCACCACCGCCGCGGGCGGGCCGGTCGAGACCTTCGGCGAGCGCTACGTCTTCGCCACGCTCGACCAGCGCGAGCTGGCGCTGGTCACGCGCCTCGAGCTGACCCTCGGACCCGACCTCGCCATCGACCTGTACCTGGAGCCGTTCGTCTCGACCGGCGCCTACTCGGCGCTCTCCGAGCTGCAGACCGCCGGCCGTCGCGACCTGCGGCCCTACGACGACGTGGTCCGGCGCGGCACCACCGTCGATGTGAACGACGGCGCCGGCTTCTCGTTCGACGAGCCCGACTTCACCGCCCGCTCGCTGCGCTCGACTGCCGTGCTGCGCTGGGAGCCGCGCCCGGGCTCGACGCTGTACGCGGTCTGGCAGCAGGCGCGCGGCGACGACGAGCTGCGCGCCCGCGCCCTCGGCTCGAGCTTGCTCGACGCCGCCACCGCGCCCGGCTCGCACACCTTCGCGGTGAAGCTGGCCTGGTGGTTCGCGCGCTAGCTAGCTAGCCTCGATGCCGGTCCGCTAGCGCAGTGCTGCCAGACCGTCCACGTCCTGGTCCACGTCGACGTCCACGCTCACCAGATCGTCAACGACCACGCTCACGTCCACGACGACGACCCCGACCGCGCCCCCTCTGTCGGCGTCGGATGCCCGCCCGCTGGCCTCCCTCAGCCTGCCGTTGGCGTTGGTTACCCGGCCAGCACGCCGGCCACTGCGGTGCCGACCGTCACCACGATGGCGATGGCCATGACCACGGCGACGCGTTTGCCGAAGGCGCGGCCGCCCGCGAACCAGGCCATCGCTGCCTTGACGACGGTGTTGACGCACACCGCGATGGCGATCGCGAGCGCGGCGACGTCGGCCGCCATGGTCGAGGCCCGGTGCTGCTCGGCGGCGGCCAGCGTGATCGCGTCGACGTCGGTCATGCCGCTGAGGCCGGCGGCGATGAGAAAGCCCGAGTCGCCGAACCAGCGAGTGGCGAAGTGGGCGGCGAGGAGGACGGCGCACAGGACCGCCCCCCACACGAGCGCGCCCCACAGCTGGAACGGGTTGCGCAGCTTGATCGTCGGCGGCGCCGGCACGATGCGGAGCCCGCGCCAGGTCACGAGCGCGGCGACGAGGAGCACCAGCGCCATCGCGCCCATCGCCGTGGCGATGCGCCAGCCTACCGCCGGGCTGATCGCACCGGCGATGATCGCGACCCGCACCGGCATGACGGTGTTGGCCAGGAAGGTGGCGAGCTGGGCGGCGCGGACGCTGTCGGGCTCCTCGCGGGCCGAGCGCGCCATCGACACGGTGACCGCGGTCGAGCTGGTCAACCCGCCGACCAGGCCGGCGAGGCCGGTGCCGTGGGTGGTGCCGAACAGGCGGGTCAACACGTAGCCGACGTACTGCACGCCGGCGATGAGCACGATGAAGGTCCCGACCTTGCGCGGCGGCAAGGCGCCCCACGGATCCTGCGCCTCGGACGGCACCAGGGGCAGCACGATCGCCACCAGCAGCAGCAGCTGGAGGGTGGCCAGAATCTCGATCCGCCGCAGCTGGCCGACGAATCGATTCATCCACGGCTTGGCCACCAGCAGGAGCGTGGTGCCCAGGCACAGGGTCACCGCCAGCGCCTTGTCGCGATGGACCAGCGCGCCGAGCAACACCACCACCACGCCGGCGACCTCGGTGGTCATCCCGATCTCGCGCCCGATCCACATCTGGGCGCCGATCAAGGCGGTGAAGCCGACCAGGCCGATGGGCAGGAGCCACGGCTCGCGATCGCCGAGGTAGGCCAGCAACCAGCCGCACAGGCCGAGCAGGGCCAGCGTGCGTGCGCCCATCGCGGTGAATCGCGGCGGCTGCGGCGTGCGCTCGCGGACGTCGGCCGGCACCTCGCCGTCGTGCAGCCCGTGCGCGACCTCGCTGTGCTCGCGCTCGAGTCCGACCACGAGCCCGATGCCGATCGCGTACAGCGCCTCGACCAGGGGAGCCGTCTGCATCCAGCCCGATTGTGTCAGGGCCCGGGGCGCGTGACCACGAGATGCGCGCTCTTGCCGGCGTCGACGTAGCCGAAGCGGAACGGCAGGGGGCGCTTCTTGTTCTTGGCCCACAGCGCGCGGAAGTCGGCGGAGTGGCGTGCGCCGTGCGTCTCGGCCCCGTCGAGGAAGGCGCCGCTGAAGCGGCCGTAGGTGTCCTGGACCATTCCGGCCTGCTTGGCGTAAAGCGGCGGGATGCCGGTCGAGTCCGACAGCATCCACGCCAGGTGGTCGAGCAGGTAGTCGCGGATGATCGAGAAGTCGCCACGCCACAGGAGGTAGCTCGCGCCCTTCACCAGCGCGGTGACCTTGCCCTTCTGCTCGAGGTGGCGGATGAGCTGCGGCGCCGCGGTCAGCTCGGTGTCGTGCAGGTTCCAGCCGAAGTGGCGGTGGACGCGAACGCGATCGCTGGTGTCGCCAGCCTTGCGGTACTCGATCTCGACGTGGGCGAAGGCCTCGCTGAAGTTGGGATCGCGCCAGTCGCCCTTGCGGGCCTTGGCCCCCTTGCCCTTCTCGCCGCCGCGATCGGCGGCGGTGGATCCATCGGCAGCCGCAATGTCCGCGTCGGTGACGTAGTGGATGCTGCCGTCGTCGCTCAGGCGCACGTAGCGCATGCCGATCGGCTCGAAGCCGGCGGCGGCCAGGCCGAGCAGGAACGACGAGACCTGGGCCGGCAGATCGTTGCGCTGCGACGACGAGAGATTGACGCTGGTGTTCGATCCGACCGAGAGCGTGCCGCCCAGCTCGCCGCGCAGACGCGACAGACTGGCATCGAGCTCGCGGGCGGTGAGCGTGCCGCTGCGGCGCGGATCGCCGGCCAGCTCGAGCGAGATGGTGGTGGTCTCGTCGGCCTCGGGGAACGCCGCCAGCGACGAGATGAGATCGCCGCCGCCGAACGGGTAGACCACCGTGCGCGGCAGATCATCGGGCTCGATCTCGTCGAAGAAGGCGCGGCCGCCGACGATGTACTTCTCGCGGTACTCCGCGAGCTGCTGGGTGACCCACCGGCAGTGGCGGTCGGCGACCTTCTGCGGCGCGGCGTCGGCGAAGAGCTCGCGATCCTGGCAGGCGACGACCTGGTAGAGCCATCGGGCCTGATCGGTGAAGTCGGCGCCCTCGCGCGGCGGTGGCGGGGCGGGCGCCGCGACCGGACCCGGACCCGAGCCCGGACCCGAAGCCGAAGCCGAACCCGAACCCGACCCCGAACCCGAACCGGAACCCGGATCCGAACCCGAAGCCGAACCGGATCCTGAACCCGTTCCCGTGTTCTGCGCCGTCGGCTCCGCGACCGGCTCGCCCTTGCCGGCGGCGCCGGTGCCCTTGCCGCAGGCGGCCAAGACGCACAGCGCCAGGAACAGTCGACCCGGGTCACCCATCAGCGAGCGCACCCTTGTACATACCGTCGAGCAGCTCCATGTATTTCTTCTCGACCGCTTTGCGCTTCACCTTGAGGCTGGGCGTCAACTCGCCCTCCTCGACGGTCAGGTCGTGGGGCAGGAGCTGGAACTTCTTGATGGTCTCGTACTTGGCCAGGCCCTCGTTCACCTGATCGATGAACGTCTGCAGCATCGCGTGGGTCTCCGCCGCCGCCGCGATCTCCGCATAGCTCTTGCCGGCCAGGGCGGTGCCCTCCGCCCACTTCTTGATGGCCTCCTCGTCGACCGTGAGCAGGGCGGTCACGAAGTTGCGCTTGTCGCCATGCACGATGGCCTGGCTGACGTAGGGGCACGTGGTCTTGATCCGGCCCTCGAGGTGCTGGGGCGCGATGTACTTGCCGCCCGAGGTCTTGATCAGGTCCTTCTTGCGATCGGTGATGCGCAGGAAGCCGCCATCATCGATCTCGCCGATGTCGCCAGTCCGGAGCCAGCCGTCGGGCGTGAGCGTGGCCGCCGTCTCCTCGGGCAAGTTGTGGTAGCCGCGCATGATCCCGGGGCTGCGCAGGAGGATCTCGCTGTCCTCGGGGGCCAGCTTCACCTCGGTGCCGGGCAGCGGCATGCCGACGGTCCCGAAGCGGAACGTGTGGGCGCGGTTGACGAAGCTGGCCGCGCTCGACTCGGTCAGGCCGTAGCCCTCGACGATTAGGATGCCGCAGGCGTGGAAGAACTCGGCGATCTCGCGTGACAGCGGCGCCGAGCCCGAGATGAACAGGCTGAGCCGGCCGCCGAACCGCGCCTGCAGCTTGGAGAAGACCAGCTTGTGGGCCAGCTTCTGCTTGAGGGCCAGGAAGCCCGACGGCTCCTTGCCGGCCTGGCGCAAGGCCGACACCTGCTTGCCGACGCCAACCGCCCACTGGAAGATCTTCCACTTGGCGCCACCACCGTCCTTCGCGCCCTGGACGACCTTGTTGTAGACCTTCTCGAAGATGCGGGGCGCGGCTGCCATCAGGTTGGGCCTCACCACCGCCAGGTTGTCGACGAGCTTGGGGATGCGGCCGTCGATGGCGACGGTGTGGCCGATGCGTACATGACCGCTGGTGAGCACCTTGCCGAAGCTGTGCGACAGCGGCAGCCACAGGTACTCGAGATCGTCGGGCTTGATCATGGCTATCGCGGCCATGGCGTCGGCGGCGTAGGCCCAGCACTCGTGGACCAGGCGCACGCCCTTGGGCTTGCCAGTGGTGCCCGAGGTGTAGATGAGCGTGGCCAGGTTCTCGCCGTCGAGAGCGGCGACCGCGTCGGTCACGGCGTCGGGGTGATCCACCAGGTGCTCCTGACCGCGGCGCTCCAGATCGGCCAGGGTCATCACCCAGTCATCGCCGGCCTCGGCGGCACCATCCACCAGGATGACCTTCGCCAGCGCCGGCAGCTCGGCCCGATGGGCGCGCAGCTTGGCCAGCTGGCCGCTGTCCTCGGCGAAGATCACCCGCGTCCCCGAGTCCTTCACGATGTACGCGCACTCCTCGGCTGTCGACGACGGGTACACCGTCGTGGTGGCGCCGCCGGCGCACAGGATGCCGAGGTCCATCAGCACCCACTCGTAACGGGTGCTACACAGGAGCGCGACGCGGTCTTCCTGGGCGATGCCCAGGGCGATCAGCCCGGCGGCGATGGCGCGCACGCGCTCGCCGGCCTGCTTCCAGGTCAGCGAGCGCCACTCGTCGCCGACCGGGTACCGATAGGCCTCACCCTCGGGCGCCTTGGCCACCCGTTCGAGGAACGCCTTCGGGATCGACGTGGTGGTACGGGAGATGGTCTCGGGTGCGGTCGACTTCGTCACGGCCGGGTCAGTGTGCCCACCGGCTCGCGCTAAATCAATTAACAGGGGACGTTCCCGTCCCCTCTGGCCGGGGCACAGGTCCCCGGCGTTCACCCCACCGCGCGTCGCGTCGCGCGAGTCAGATGGCCACCTGGTTCATGACCTCGTCGAACATGCCCTCGAAGAGGATGCCCGTGAAGTAGCGCTCGGCGGCGTCGGGCAGAAGGACCACGATGGTCTTGCCGGCGTGCTCGGGCTGGCGGGCCAGGCGATCGGCGACGTGCAAGGCGGCGCCGCACGAGATGCCGCTGAGGATGCCCTCCTCGCGGGCCAGGCGCCGCGCCATCGCCACCGCCTCGTCGTTGGAGACGTGCTCGACCTGATCGACGATCTCGAGATCGAGGTTGCGCGGGACGAAGCCGGCGCCGATGCCCTGGATCTTGTGCGGCGCCGGCTTGAGCTCCTCGCCTTTGAGCCTCTGCGAGATCACCGGCGAATGGAGGGGCTCGACCGCGACCGAGTGCAGCGGCTTGCCGCGAGTCCGCTCCCAGTAGCGCGACACGCCGGTGATGGTGCCGCCGGTGCAGACGCCGCTGTCGAAGATGTCGAAGTTGGCGTTGGTGTCTTCCCAGATCTCGGTGCCGGTGGTGGACTCGTGGTTGTAAGGGT
>SXJR01000505.1 GCA_005779305.1 Myxococcales bacterium | reverse complement strand
GGCGCGCACGGTGAGCCCGGCGATCGCGCCCGCGTCCTTGGTGGCCTGCCGCTGGACGGCGTCGAAGTAGGCCGGCCCCGTGATCACCGCCTCGGTGATGGTCTCGCCGAGGTAGTCCTCGGCGACCCGCCGCATCTTGGCAAGGATGTGGGCCGAGACCTCTTGCGGCGAGCGCGGCGTGCCGTCGATGGCCACCCAGGCGTCGCCGTTGCGCGCCGCCACCACCTTGTAGGGCAGGACCGGCAGGACGCGCTGCACGTCGGGGTCGGAGACCTTGCGGCCGACGAGGCGCTTGACCCCGAACACGGTGCGAGTCGGGTTGGTGACCATCTGCCGTTTCGACGCGGCGCCGACGATCACGTCGCCGTCGGAGTTCCACGACACCATCGAGGGCGTGGTCCGTCCGCCCTCCTGGTTGTGGATGACAGTCGGTTCCCCCGCCTCGAGCACGGCGACGCACGAATTGGTCGTGCCCAGGTCGATGCCGATGATCCGGGCCATCGCGTCGAGGGACGATAACCTACTTGATCATCCCCGTCGACTCGAGCGCCCAGCGGGCCAGGCCATTCGAGGGATCGCAGGCCAGCGAACGCTGCCACTCGGCCCGCGCCTCGCCGTCCTTGCCGAGGGTGAAGGCCTCCCAGCCGCGCGCGTAGTGGAGGTAGGCGCGATAGCGGGCGTCGCCGGGGTGCTGCGTGGCCAGCTCGGCGAACGCGGCGCGGGCCTCGGGCCACTGCTGCCTGCGGGTCAGCTCGAGCGCCTTCTCGAGCGGCGATGCGTCGGCGGCCGGCGGCGCCGGGCTGGCGGCCGGGTTGGCGGTCGGCTCGCGTTTGCGGCCGCTGGCCGTGGCCTCGCGCTTGACCCCCGGGGCGGTCAAGTCCCGCTTGGCCGGGATCGGCGACGTCGGCGGCCGCGGCACCGGATCGCGCGGCGGTGGCGTCGAGGCCCGCGGCACCGGATCGCGCGACGGCGGTGGGGTCGACGGCCGCGCCATCACGGGCACACCCGCCGGGGGGGTAGTCCGACGGACGGGCGGCGGGCCGGAGCCAGCGGCGGCCCGCGCGGGGTTGGGCGTGGCGGTGGCCGCCATGGCGGCGGTGGCGGCGGTGGCGGCGGCCGCGACGCTCTCGTACGCGCGGCGGATGCTCAGAAACACCTCGTTGGAGAGCCGCACCGTTGCCGGCGCGAAGCGCGCGAACTTGGCCGGGTGGTAGGTCTTGCACAGCGCCATGAACGCACGGCGGGCGACGGCGGCGTCGTCGTCGGCTCGCAGCCCCAGCGCTGCCCGTGGGTCGCCGCGAAAGCGTTCGAGCGTCGTGTTCAGGTCGCGCTGAGCCGCGGCGTCGTCGACAGGAGCCACCGAAGAAATCTTACCTCACTTCCGGGCGGGTCCGACGCCCTGCCCGGCCTGGGCGCTCTGGTGCATCCCGGCGGGCGCGAGCTGCGCGCCCTTCACCGGTGGGGCGTTCTTTTGCTCCTGCGGCGACGACGGCGCCTGCTTCTGCTGCGGCGACGGCGCCTGCTTCTGCTGCGGCGGTGCCTTCTTGCCCTTGGCCGGCGGCAGCTTCGACGTTGCCTTCGACGTTGGTGCCGGCGGCTTGGCCGGCGGAGCCGCACCGGCGTGCGACTCGGCCCACACCGAGTCGGGCGCCGCGCCGGCGATCCGCGCCAGGGCCCGCGACTCCGACCACGCCGTCGCTTGCATCACGCAACGACCATCGATCAGTGTGTACTGCGCCTTCTCCTTGCGCAGCTCGAGCGTGTCCTCGCTGGGCCGGTAGTGATACTCGGCGCGCAGCGGGATGTTGCACGACGGCTCCTCGGGAGCGCGCTCGTCGACGAACGGCTCGGTCGCCGTGAACGCGACGCCGGCGTCGTCGACGGGCACGAACTCGAACATGCGCAAGAACGCGCGCGGGCCTGCGGCCGCCGCCATCGAAAAACCGGCCACCTGTTCGCCGCGCCGCTCGAACTGGCGGAAGCCACCGTCGGGCAACGACCACACGCCCTCGAAGCCGGCGACCATGGCCAGCGCCGCCTCCACCCTGACCGGTTCACCGTCCGCGGCGGCCACCGTCCGCGTCACCGTCGCGTAGCCCGGCTTCGACAGCGAGAGCTCGACGAGCTCGCCGGGGGCCAGGTCGCCGATCACGTGCGGCGTCACGCCCAGGTCGGTCTGACCCCGCCGGACCCGCGCGCCCGGCGGTCGCGTCGTCACCTGGACCACGGCAGTGCGTCCCGAAACCCTCGGCGACGGCGACGCGAGCTGGCGCGGCGCTCGATCGCGGCCGACGCCGACGACGACAATGACGGCTCCGGCCGCGACCACCAGCAGCGCGGCCGCGACGGCGAGCTGGGCGCCGCGGCTCCAGCGGGCACCACCCACCGCCGGGCGCAGCCTTCCACCCAGCGCCGCCTCGAGGTCGGCGACCAGCCCCGCCGCCGTCGCCGGGCGCCGGTCCGGATCCTTGGCCAGCGACCGCGCGAAGACGCGATCGAGCGCCGGGTGCAGCCCGACGCCGCTCGAGGTCACCGACGGCACGCTGGCGCGGAAATGCTGCTCCATCATGCCCGGCAACGTGGTCGCGGCGAACGGCGGCTTGCCGGTCAGCAGCTCGAACGCGACGATGCCGAGCGCGTAGCGATCCGACGCCGCCGTCGCCCCGTCGGCGCTCCACTGCTCGGGCGCCATGTACGCCGGCGTGCCCAGCCACGCGCCCTGCCCGGTCAGAGTCTCGAGCACCCTCTCGCCGGCGGCGTCGGCGAGGAGCTTGGCGATCCCGAAGTCGAGGACGTGCGCGGTCGGCCGCGCCTCCGGCCCGGTGAGCATGATGTTGTCGGGCTTGAGATCGCGGTGGATGACGCCGCGGCCGTGGGCGGCGTCGAGGGCGGCGGCGATCTGGCCCAGGATCGAGAGCGCGACCTCGGGCGCCACCGGCCCCCGCGCCACACGCGCGCGCAACGACTCTCCGTCGAGCAGGTCCATCACCAGGTAGAGCCGGCCGTCGTCGAGGCGGCCGAGGGCGAAGACGTCGACCACGTTGGGGTGATCGATCTGGTTGACGGCGCGGGCCTCGCGCAGGAAACGCTCGGCGGCCTCGGCGCGAGTGGCCAGATCGCGCTTGATGACCTTGATCGCGACCTTCTTGCCGATCACCGGGTGATGGCCGGCATAGACGTCGCCCATGGCGCCGCCGCCGAGCCGGCCGTCGACCAGGTACTCCCCGGCCGCGCTGCCGGCCTCGAGCCCGTCGTCGCCGCCGCCGCGCGGACCGGTGCTGCCGTCGAGGACCGTCGGGTCCCGGGCGATGCCGTCCACGGCCTTGCCACCGGCGCTCACGCCCTCATGGTACGGCGGTCGACGGGTCCGCGCACGTTCCGCGGCAAGACCGCTCAGGGACAGGGGCCGGCGGCGCCGCCGAAGTCGTAGGGGAAGCGGTAGCGGTCGCGCAGGAGCGTGCGCATCGACGCGCAGGTGGCGTTGCCGTGGTGCAAGAACCAGCCGTCGAGCCAGTCGACGAGATCGACGCCGCCGCGGCCGCGATCGGCGTGACTCCCACCCAGGTAGCCGAGCAGGACCGCCAGGACCTGGGGCGCCGTGCCCGGGCCCATCGCATCGGCGTCCGCGTCGGCGCTCCCGTCGCTGACGTCCCACATCACCTCGGCCACCATCCACTCGCTGAGGTTCTGGCTCATCGACGAGGTCAGGCTGGCGGCGTGGACGCGATTCTCGAGCTCGACCGACCAGCCACCACCGGCGGCGTAGTCGATGTAGTACGGCACGCCGCGGATCGCGATCGCGATCCAGGTAGCGCCGCCCTCGCCCCACGCCAGCCGCGGATCGGCGGGACTGCCGTCGTGAGCTCCGCCCGGGTTGTCGCTGTCGGAGTACTCGTCCTGGAAGTAGTGACCGAACTCGTGGAGCGCGACGACGTCGTCGTAGCCGTCGTCACCGTCGAGATGCAGCGAGTTGTCGCCGCTCTGGTAGTACGAGCCGGTGGACGAGCCCGCCTGCCAGTACACGTACAGCGGCGACAGCGTGGTGACGCCGTGTGCGCGCACCACGTCCATGCCGCGCACCATGTTGTCGAGCGCGTTCCAGGCGCGGGCACCGGTGGCCTCGGTGATCAGGATCTCGACCGTCGCGGTGGCGCCGGCGGCGAACGGCGGCGACGCTTGCGCGTGCAGGTAGCCGCTGGCGTCGCGCACGCGCACCGGGCGGGCGGTGGCGCGCGACCGGCTATAGGCGGTGACGCGGACCTGCGCGGTCGCGGGCGCGGCGTATCGGATCGTGAACGAGCCGTCATCGGCGGTCGAGACCGTGGCCAGCGTGGTGTCGGCGCTGTCGAGCACCGAGACCATCACGCCGCGGGCCGGGACCGCCGCCGGCGGCGCCAGCATCCCCGGCGAGAGCGCACGGTCGTGCCAGCGCACGTGACCGGTGATGACGAGCGGCGTGGCGGCCGGGGCCGCCACGCATGCGTAGCCCGCGGTGTCGTCGATGTAGCCACACACCTGCCCGGCCGCGGCGCAGTCGGTGAGCGCAGGTGCTCCGTCGCACCGCCACAGCAGGTCGCCATCGCAACGGCCGAGCGGGCCCACACCGGCGCAGGCCTCGGCGCCGAGGCAGCGAGCGCCTCCTGCGGCGACCACGCATGCGCCGCCGGCGCCGCAGTCCTCGGTCTCGACCCGCGTGCCGTCGACGCAGCGGACCACGGCGCCGTCGCGGCAGGTGCCCTCGGCGGTCGCGCCCTCGGCGAGGCAGGCGTTGGCCGCGGCGTCCGACGCCGACGCGCCGCCGTCAGCCGGATCGTGGTCACCGTCGGGGTCCGGACCGTTGTCGCCGCACGCGGTCAGCGCCAGCGCCAGCGCGGCGACGGGCCCGAGGCGAC
Source organism: Myxococcales bacterium (assembly GCA_005779305.1). Classification (GTDB taxonomy): domain Bacteria; phylum Myxococcota_A; class Polyangia; order Haliangiales; family Haliangiaceae; genus UBA2376. The sequence continues at coordinate 21,666 of SXJR01000505.1, read as the reverse complement.
CGAGCCGCCCGAGGTGAAGGACGCACCCTCGCGACGCCCGGATCACGGGCGCACCTCCCGCGCCAGCTCGCCGTCCGGAAGCGCGTAGGTGTGAGACCGCAGCCAAGGAGGCTCGGCGCCCAGGTGCACGGTCGCGGCTCGCGCCATCACCACACCGTCAACCGGCACCCGCGCCACCGCGGCGACGTCGGCGGCGCGGCCGTCGAGGCGCAGGGTCGCCGCGAGCGTTCGGCTCTCGCCGGCCCCGATCGCGCCGGTCCGCAGCGCGGGTGCGCCGTCGAGAAGCGTGACCTCGGCGGGCAGCACCAGGGCCAGCTCGAGCGCGTCGACGGCGGCCGTGGGCGTGGCCTGCACCGTGAGCCGCGCCCGGCGGGCGTCGATCGGCACCAGCTCCGCCACGAGCGCCACCGGCGCCTCGGGCTTGCACGAGCGCACCTTCGGTGTGCTCTCGATGATCCGCGTGCTCTCGACGATCCGCGGCGCCGGTGGCGCGGCCGCGGAGGAACAGCCGGCGATCGCCAGCGCGACGGCAGAGATTCCCCTCATGGCGTGCAGCCTAGGCCTGCGCCCACCGGCCGAGGTCAACCTTGGTGCGACACGACGCCGGCGATCTCCGCGCGGCGAACCGCGGTGCGCCCGTGTTACTCACGGGGCGTGCGCGTCGCTCCTCGCCCCCTCGCCGCGACGCTGCTCGCTGCCGCGGCCCTGGGGCCGAGCCCGGCCTCGGCTCAGCGCTGGCGCGACGACACGGCGGCCACCATCGGCACCACCGCCGAGTGGACCAACAAGGTCGAGCTCGCCGACGTCGACGGCGACGGCTGGCTCGACATCCTCTTCGCCAACGGCCGTGGCTACGCGACGCCAGGCGCGGCCGAGGCCTCGCGCGTGTTCCGCAACAAGGGCGCCTGGAGCGGCGCCGCGCCGTTCTTCGAGGAGATCACGACCCAGGTCTTCGGCGCCGCCACCGGCCACGCCCGCGTGATCAAGGTCCGCGACGTCGACGGCGATGGTGACGCCGACATCTTCGTCGGCAACACCTACGGCGACGGCAGCCGGCTCTACCGCCGCGACGCCGCCGGCTGGACCGACGTGTCGTCGACCGCCCTGCCCGCCGCCATGCCGCGGGTCGGCGACGCCGACCTCGGCGACGTCGACGGCGACGGCGATCTCGATCTGGCCCTGGCCGACTGGGGAGCAGGCGCGATCGACGCCGGTGCGCCACCGCGACTGTACCTGAACGACGGCATGGGCCGCTTCACCGACGCGCCGGTCGGCGCGCTGCCCTCGATCACCGTGCGCTGGTCGTGGGAGCTCGATCTGGTCGACGTCGACGACGACTTCGATCTCGACCTGCTGATCGCGTCCAAGTCGGGCCCGGGCAGCTTCCTCCTCCGCAACGACGGCGCCGGCCGCTTCATCGACGACAGCGCCGCGTCGCTGCCGCAGTTCACCAACAACTACGAGGTCGAGGCCATGGATCTCGACGGCGACGGCGACCTCGACCTGGCCACCGTCAACGACGGTCCCGGCGGCCGCGACCACCTCCTCCGCAACGACGGGGGCCGCTACGTCGACGTGACCGCGACCCACCTCACCGGCGCCGCCAATCCGCCCACGGACGACAACCTGATCGCCTACGTCGACGCAGACGCCGACGGCGACGCCGACCTGATCGTCGGCTCGCTCGGTGGCCCCGACCGCCTGCTCGACAACGACGGCAGCGGCCGCATGACCCTGGTCGCCGGCGCCCTGCCCGGCGCATCGCCCGGCACGCTCGGCATCGCGGTCGGCGATCTCGACGGCGACCTGCGTCCCGACGTGGTCGACGGCCAGGGCGAGACCGCGTTTCCGGATCTGGTCTACCGCGCCACCGCCCAGATCGCCGTCGACGCGCGCGCCCCCCACGTCGGTCCGGTGGCGCAGCTCGGCACAGCCGATCGTACGGTGCGCGCCCGCGTCCACGACGCCTCGAGCCTGACCGGCGCCCTCCAGCTCGACGCCGTGGTCCTCCGCTACCGCGGCGACGCCACCGGCGAGGCGCCCATGACCTGGTACGGCGAGCTGCTGTGGCGCGCCGATCTACCGGCGGCCGGCGACTTCACCTACCAGGTGTGTGGCACCGACGCCGCCGGCAACCAGGCCTGCTCGGCCGAGCTCTCCACCGGCGCTGGCGATGGCGGGCCTGGCGGTGACGCGGGCACCGATCCGGGCGGCGGCGGCGGTGGATGCTGCGGCACGTCGACATCCGACCCCGGCGCGGCGGTGGCGGCGGCGCTCGTCGCCGGGTACCTCGCGCGTCGACGCCGCCGCGCCGGTCGCGTGCGCTCCGGAGCATGACCGAGCCGCCCTCCTCCGCACCCACGGCGCCGCTGGCGCGCGTACTCGATCTGCGCGACGCCGTGCTGCTCGGGCTCGGCTCGATCGTCGGCACCGGCGTGTTCGTGTCGCTCGGCCTCGCCGCCGGCATCGCCGGTCCCGCGGTCCTGCTCGCGGTGCTGCTCGCGGCCGCCGTCGCCGCCGCCAACGGCCTGTCGGCGGCGCAGCTGGCCGCCGCCCACCCGACCAGCGGCGGCACCTACGAGTACGCATCCCGGCTGCTCGGCCGGCCCTGGGCGCTGATCGCGGGCTGGACCTTCCTCGCCGCCAAGTCGGCCTCGGCTGCGACCGCCGCGCTCGGCGTCGCCGGCTACGTGCTGACCGCGCTCGGCGCCGCGCCGGAGCGTCTGCCGCGCACCGCCCTCGCCCTCGCCGTGGTCGCCGCGCTCACCGCGCTCGTCGCCGGCGGCGTGCGCCGATCGAGCCGCACCAACGCCGTGATCGTCGCGATCACGCTGACCGCGCTCGCCGCCCTGGTCGCCGCTGCCGTGCCATCGATGCTCCGTCATCCCGATCGCCTGTGGCCGTTCTCGGGAACCGGCGCCGCGGGCGCCGACCCCTCGGACCTGTTTCACGCCACCGCGCTCGTGTTCGTCGCCTTCACCGGCTACGGCCGGGTCGCCACGCTGGGCGAGGAGGTCCGTGACCCGACCCGCACCATCCCGCGCGCCGTGGTCCTGGCCCTGCTCGTCTCGGCGGTGCTCTACGTCGTCGTGACCGCGGCGGCGCTGGCCACCGTCGGTGCCGTCGAGCTCGGCGCTTCGGCTCGCGCCGGTGGCGCGCCGCTCGAGGCCGCGGCCAGGGCCTCGTCGGCCCCGGACGTGCGCTGGCTGGTGGGCGGGGCCGCGATCACCGCGATGCTCGGTGTGATCCTCAACCTCTTGCTCGGGCTGTCGCGGGTCGTCCTCGCCATGGCGCGCCGCCGCGATCTGCCGGGCGCGCTCGCCACCGTCGACGCCCGACGGTCGTCGCCGCGGACCGCGGTGATCGCGGTCGGCGTCGTGATCGCCGGGCTGGCGCTCATCGGTAACGTTCGCCTGACCTGGAGCCTGAGCGCGTTCACCGTGCTCGTCTACTACGCGGTCACCAACCTCGCCGCGCTCCGCCTTGCACCCTCGCAGCGGCGGTACCCGCGTGCCGTCGCCGGCGCCGGGCTCATCACCTGCGTCACCCTGGCCGTGTGGCTCGCAGCTCGATCCGTGTGATCTCGGCCGGCGCGCCGAAACGCACCGGCGGCCCCCAGTCGCCGGTGCCGCGGCTGACGTAGAGCTGGGTGTCGCCGAAGCGGTAGTGGCCGGCGAGCAGGCCGCCCTGCTGGATCCGCACGGCCCCATGCCACGGCCAGATCTGGCCCCCGTGGGTGTGTCCCGAGAGTTGCAGATCGACGCCATGGCGTTGCGCCACCCGCACCTGTCTCGGTTGATGCGCGAGCAGCACGACCGCTCGTGACCGGTCGCGGCCGTCGAGCGCGCCGGCCAGATCGGGGCCGTGTCCACGCCAGCGCCGCGACTCGTGATCGTCGATGCCGGCCAGATCGAACGAGGCGCCGCCGCGCTCGATCGCCACCCTCCGGTTGCGCATGACCTGGAGGCCCAGCTGGCGGAAGATCGGCAGCCAGGCGTCGACGCCCCAGTAGTACTCGTGGTTCCCGGTGACGTAGAAGATGCCCTGGCGCGCGCGCAGATCGGCCAGCGGTTCGGCGGAGCTGGCGTGGCTGGCGGCGCGACCGTCGACCAGATCGCCGGTGATCACGATGACGTCGGCGCCGATGCCGTTGACCTGAGCCACCACGTCCCGGACGAAGTCGGCCCCGACGGTGGGGCCGATGTGGACGTCGGTGATCTGTGCGATGGTGAGGCCCGAAAGCGCCGCGGGCAAGCGCGTCAGCTCGATCGCCACGTCCACGACCCGGGGCCGCACCGTGCGGGTGAAGAGGTCGCGCACCCACCGACCTTAGCGCGGCGGGCGAGACCTGGCTCTAGTAGACTCTGCGGATGTCGCCGACCGGCCGGGCCCGCTCCGCCCTCTCCTGGTACGTCATCGCCCCGATCGGGATCGCGGCCGCCGCGGCGATCGGCTCGGTCCTGTTGTTCACCGGCGGTGATGGAGACCGTCGCGATAGCGGCCCGGTCGAGCTGTCGGGCCCGGTGGCCATCGACCGCGAGCGTGTCGGCGAGCGCGCCGCGCCGCTGCCGATCCCCATCCCGGCGATGCCGTCGGCGGACGAGATCGCGGCGGCGGAGGCGGCGGCGGCAAAGGCCGAGACCGAGGCCAAAGCCCGGGCCGAGACCGAGGCCAAGGCCCAGGCCGAGCGCGCCCAGAAGCTCGAGCAAGCCCGCACCGCGGGCATCCTCGGGCAGGCCGTGCTGCTCGAAGGCAGCGCGTTCGCGTCGCTCACCGGAACCGGCGACTTCTCGAGCGGCTTCGACGACCGCGACATCCAGGGCGGCCTCATCGGTAACCCCGACGGCGAGGCCGCCTATGGCCTCGGCCTCTCGGGCGTCGGCCCCGGCGGTGGCGGCCACGGCCAGGGGATCGGTACCGGACAGTATGGAACACTCGGCCACGGCAGCGGCACCGGCCAGGGCTACGGCACCGGCAGCGGGCGCGGCGGCATGCGCGGACGCTCGGCCGACGTGCCCCAGGTGCGCATCGGCCAGCCCCAGGTCAGGGGCGATCTCGACAAGGCGATCATCCGCCGCTACATCAAGCGTTCGATCGCGAGGATCGCGTACTGCTACGAGAAACAGCTCCTCTCGCAACCCGGCCTGGAGGGCACGGTGCGTTCCCAGTTCACGATCTCGCCCGACGGCACGGTCAGCGCGTCGACGGCGAGCGGCGTGAACAGTGACGTGGCGAGCTGCGTCGCCGACGTCATCCGCGCCATCGAGTTCCCCAAGCCCAGGGGAGGATCGGTCGACGTGGTCTACCCCTTCAGCTTCCACCCCGCGGGCGGCTGATCGGGGCGTCATGATCCGACGCGCCACGATCGCCGACACCACGCGGCTCGTGGAGATCATCCAGCAGGTCCACCGGCTCCACGTCACCGCCCTGCCCGACCGTTACCGCGATCCGACGCCAGCCGAGATCGCGGTGCGCCTGAGCGAGCAGCTCGCCGATCCTGCGGTCGCGCTCCTGGTCGCGGACCACGGCGGCCTGGTCGGCTACGTCGTGGTCCGGCGCGTCGACACCCCGGGGCACACCTACGCGCCGGCGCGGGTCACCGCCTACGTCGATCAGCTCGGCGTCCACGCCGAGGCCCAGCGCGTCGGCCACGGCCGCGCCCTCATGGCCGCCGCCGAGGCCCAGGCCGCGACCTGGGGAGCGACCGCGGTGACCCTCGACGTCCAGGGCTTCAACGAGGCGGCCTTCGCCTTCTACCAGGCGATCGGCTACACGGTGGCCACCCATCGCATGGCGAGGACCATCGCCGCCGGAACACGCTAAGGTCTGCACGCGTGCGTCGCATCGTCATCACACTCGGTTTCATCTTCGCCGCCTTGCTCTTGCTCGACGGCGGCCCGCCGCCGGTCCGCGCCGAGGGCGCCTGCGCCGGTTGAAGCAACCCCAACCTCCCGGTCGGGAGGGCCAATGACGAGAGCCTCGCGCCGGGACAGGTGTCGCTGCACCTGAGCTGGCTGGGAACGTACGTCCAGACTGCACACGACGATCACGACGACGTGGTCGGCCAGGGCGAGATCGACATCGTCCACGATCAGGACATCGTGCTCACCGAGACCCGGCTGGCCGTCGACGTCGGCCTGCCGGGCCGTTTCGCTGCCACGTTGGTTCTGCCCGTGCGCACGGTGTCGACGGCGATCCGCTACCTGGATGCCGGCGGTCAGGAGGTCGAGCTGACCACCCCCGGCATCCACCACCGCAACCAGACCCTGACCGGCCTGGCTGATCCCATGGTCCTCGGCAGTCACGGCTGGACCGTCAGTGACTGGCGCCTGACCGCCCGCGGGGGGCTCACCATCCCGCTCGGCGGCACCGAGGAGGACCCCTTCGTGGCGGGTGACCTCGACCTGCCCCACGAGCACATCCAGATGGGGACCGGCATGGTCACGCCGGTGCTGGCCGCCGAGGCCGCGCGCGCCGCCGGCACGTGGCGCCTGTCGGGGTTCGTCTTCACCCAGCAGTCGTTCAACGAGAACGACAAGGGCTACCAGGCGGGGGATCGCTACGCCGGTGGGCTCGCTGCGAGGCGCCCGCTCGGCACGAAGTTCAACCTGCGGCTGGGCGCCGAGGTTCAGGCCGAGACCGCCGAGCGCTGGAGCGGAATCGTACACACCGACGACGGCAATCGCGGCCGGCTCGACGTCATGGTCGCGACCGGCGTCTCGTGGGCGGTGGCGTCCGGCTGGTCGCTCGATCTGGGCGTCAAGGTCCCGATCGTCACCCACGTGGTCGGCGGCCAGCTCGACATGCCGGCGATCGTCGAGCTCGGCGCCGGATGGTCCTTCGGAGCACCGGCCGAGGAGCATCACGACGAGGACGGCCACGACCATGGCGACGAACACGGCCACGGCGACGAACACGGCCACGGCGACGAACACGGCCACGGCGACGAACACGGCCACGGCCACGGCGACGAGCACGGCCAGGACGGCGGCGACCATCCCGACCACGCGGCCGCGCTCACCCCGGTGCCAGGCAAGCTCACCATCGTCGACTTCTGGGCCACCTGGTGCGAGCCCTGCAAGATCCTTGGCCCGGCCCTCGACGAGATCGCGCACGCGCAACCCGACCGGATCGTCCTGCGCAAGGTCGACGTCTCGGATCACGCCGACCTGCCGTGGGCGATGCCGCACGTGACCATCGTCGACGGCGACGGCACCCGTCTCTTCGACCGCTCGAGCACCACCGATCTCGACGCCTTCCTCGCCGAGATCCGCGCCGTCGTCGCACCGCCCCCCGTCGCCTCTCCCCCGCTCCCCACCCCCGTCGATCCGCCGCCCGTGTCCGTCGCCCCGCCTCCCGTCCCTCGGCGCCCGCCTCCCGTCCCCCGGCGCTTCAACATCACCGTCACCGACCGCGGCTTCGTCCCCGGCAACACGGTCGTCCCCGCCGGCAAGCGCGTGACGCTGGTCTTCAAGCGCACGACCGACAAGACCTGCGCCACCGAGGTCATCTTCACCCTCGCCGGCAAGCGTCACGAACACGCGCTCCCCCTGGGCGCGCCGGTTTCGCTGTCCCTCGTCTTCCCGACCCCCGAGACGATCACCTACGCCTGCGGCATGGACATGATCCGCGGGACGATCACCGTCAGGTAGCATCGAGCCGTGACCGGTCAGCTCCTCACCGCCGGCGACGGCCCGGTCGTGCGGTGCCGCCTGTGCGGGCGACCGGCCGCCGGGCCGTGTGCACGCTGCCGTGTTTCGGTGTGCGGCGACTGCTCGGTGCTGACCGACGGCGGGGCGACCACGTTCGCGATCTGCCTGACCTGCGCGCGTGGTGGCACCAGCCTCGATCGCCCGTGGCTGAGCCTGCTCGCCTGGCTGGGCGGGATCGTGCTGGCGATCGCCGCGCTCGCCGTCGCGATCGTCGCGCTGCGCTGACGATCAGTCGCAGACCGGCGCCGCCGCGGGGGCGCCGCCGTCGACCGGCATGCCGCCGATCGCGATGCCGCGCAGCGACGCGTTCACCACCTCGATGCGGCGATTGCGAGCCCGACCCTCGGCGGTCGAGGCGTCGGCCACCGGCTTCGAGTCGCCGAAGGCCGCGGCCAGCAGCCGGTTGCAGTCGACGCCGTGGGCGACCAGCCAGTGCGCCACCGCCAGCGCCTGAGCACCGCTGAGGATCATGGCGTCCTCACCAGCCTGATCGCCGTGGCCCTCGACACGCATCAGGGTCACGTACGACTTGGCCACCAGGTAGTCGTGGACGTACCAGAGCGCGGCCTCGCTGGCCGACTGGTCGAGCTCGTCGGTCCCGAACACGATCGGCCCCGGCAGCACCAGGCGGTTGTCCTCGATGTCGAACGATGTGTAAGGCGTCCGCTCGCCACCACCACCGCCTCCACCCTCCTCGTCCTCGGGCGTCGGATCGGAAGGCGTCGGCGCGACGGTCGGCGGCGAGGCCTTGGGCCCGCAGGCCGCCAGCGCGGCGGCCGCCATGAACACGATCAGGCGTTGCATCATGTCGGCCATCGTACCGTGGGTGGCCGCCTCAGCTGGTCCTGGCGCCGGCAGCGACCTGGCGATACGCAGGATCCCATCGTGTTCGGTCCCGGGCGCACCACGACGACGACCACCACCGCACCCTGCGGGTCGGTGGTCGTGCGCGCTGGCTGAGACCTTCGAGCACGACCGACGCCCGCCGTGATCGCAGCCGGCTAACCTGCGCCGGGCGCTGACCGAGGCCGCGAGGTGACTGTCACCTCGGATGGCGTGACAGCGGCGCAGGGTTCCGCACACATGGACAGGATCAAGCGTGGTACGGCGCATGCTAGATGCGCTTCCGTGCGGCTCTCGTCCCTCGTCCTCGTCGCCTACACCGTCGTCACCGGCTCGGCGCCCGCGACGGCGGACCCGTTCGCCGAGTGCGCACTTGGGCTCGCGACGCCTGTGGCCAGGGGGCCGTACGAGCGGGACCTCGAGCCCAGCCTGTCGGGGGGACTCCGGGTGGGCGACGAACGGTCGCTCGCCGGGATCGAGCTCGCCCTCTCGTACACGACCCTGCGCGCGCGATGGAGCCCGGACAGCGAGCGCGTGAGGGCGCTGGTCGGCGGGCGTGTCGGCCACCGACCGATACGGCGCGCCCGGATCTATGCCCGGTCCGCCATCGGCGTGGAGCGTCTCCGGCTGCACGTGTTCACCGGAACTGACCCGGATACGCCGCGCCCGGATGTCGTCGCCGCGACGCTGACCGGCCTCGCCGCCGATGTCGGCGCCGGGGTCCGGGTCGACCTCGGCGCGGCGGAGCTCGGGTTCGAGGCCGGACTGACACTGTCATTCTTCGACGACCAGGGGCAGGACCACCACGTCGAGACGCTGGTCACGCTCGGAACGCGGCGGTAGCGACGGCTCGCTGGCTTCGCGCGCCCCGACGGCCGGGACGGCTCAGTGCCCGCGCGATCGCGCGGCCGTCGGCGCGGGTGCCGCGCAGCTCGAACGCCAGCGGCAGCCCGGCGCGGCGGGCGGCCCAGGCGGTGAGCACCGCCGCGGGGGCGACCTCCAGCACCACCCCGGCGACGTGCTCGAGCGCCGCGAAGCCCCGCGCGGTGCGCACGATCTCGAACGAGACGTTGAACGTGCCGGCCGGCATCTGCCACACGAACGGACGGGCGTGGCCTCCGCAGCTCGCGTAGGTCTCGAGCCCCGGCACCCGGTTCAGCGCCTCGACCAGCGCGCGCACGCCTGGCTCGACCGCGTGCTCGCGCCCGCGACCGCTCGCGTTGCGGGCCTGCTCGCGCCGGTGCTCGTCCTCGCTCCGGGCCGGAGCGACGAGCCCGTCGATCCGGTGGATCGCCGCGAGCCGGCGCATCGTCGCGTCGCGCAGACCGGCGCCCCGCCTGGTGCTCGGTGCCATGCGGCGGATGGTACCGTGGCGCGCAAGGCGCATCGTGGCGAACCTCGATCTTCCCTCGCTCGTCCTCGGATTCGCCGCCCTTCATCGCGTCGATCGCGAGGGCCCGCGCGGCGATGGCGAGACCACCGAGGCGCTCCTCGCAGCGCGCGGCTTCCCCGCCCACGCCGCCGCGCTGGGATTCGAGGCGCGCTACGGCGGGCTTCGTGTCTTCGAGCCTGGCGCCGACCCACCCGCGCTCGTGGTCGGTCCTTATTCCTGTCTCGCCTCGTCGCCGTATTCGAAGGGGGAGCGCGACCTGGTGCCGGTGATCTTCGGGGCCGACGACGCCATCTATTCCCTCGACACGCGCGGCCGCGGCTGGACATGTGCGGCCATGGTCGAGAGCGTCTCGCGCCCATCGGCCCGAGACGGCCGCCAGCTCCTCGCCCAGGCCATCCTCTGGCGCGCCCTCGTCAACCACCCCGCCGGCTTCGTCACCACCGAAGGTGTCCATGGCGCCGAGCGCGCCTCCGAGCGCGGCCTCTCGCCCCTCGCCGACGCCACCTCCGATCACGAGAGCTGGTGGGCCGACGCCTCGCAGCTCGTCGTCGAGATCGCGTACGGCAACGGCTACGCGGGCCCCATGACCTACGCGACGGCGCGCGCCAGGCCCGGGTGATGTCCCCTGGGACATCACCGCAGGCCACCACGAGGTCACGCGCGCTTGCTGCTCACGCGAGCTGGCATCGCGCGTGCTCTGTCTGCCTTCATGCTGCCAACCTCGGTCGCCCGCCTCGCGATCCTCACCCCGCTGCTCGCCGCGTATCCCGCCGTCGCCGCCGCCGACGACGGCGACCCACCCATCGCCGCCCAGGAGGGCCAACACGTCGGCGTCGGCGTCGAGTCGACGCTCGGCGGTGTGTCCGGGATCTCGGCCCGTCACGGCCTCGGCCCGATAGCGAGCCTCGAGCTCGTCGTCTTTGCGGCCAAGGGCACCGGCGCGTACATCCCCGGGGGGACCTTCGGCGCCGCCACCACGATCGGCACCGCCCTGCGCGTGATCGTGCCGGTGCGGCGCACGCCGCGGGGCACGATCGGGCTGGTCGGCGGCGTCGACGTCGGTCTCCGCATGCAGGAGATGGCCGACACCGTCGTGCACCCCGGTCTCGAGGCCGGGCTGCGCGGTGAGCTCTTCCTCGCCGCCAACCTGTCCCTGAACCTGGAGGTCGGCGGTGTGATCGATATGGTCCCGAGCGGCGGACGGGTGCTCATGCCCGAGCGCGCCTCGAGCCGAGCCGACGGAAGCGGCACCACGCTGTCTCTCGACAACACCGCGCTCGCCGGCGGCGCCGGCCTCACCTTCTGGTTTCGCTAGGAGCTGCCCATGCGTCCCATCCTGTTCGTCGCCATCACCGCCCTGTCCCCGCTCCTCGCCGTCGAGGTCGCGCGGGCCCAGCCGACCGTCGACGCCAGCGACGACCTCGCCGACGCCGCCGCGCCTGCGTCCACGGCCGAGACCGAGGCCGAGGCCGAGTTCGCCGCCGTCGAGCGTCCCTACCTCGCCGTCGGCGCCGCCCGCGCCCTCTCCAACCTCGCCGGCCCGACCGCGCTGGTCCGCCTGACCGACGGCCTCGATCTCGACGCCACCGTCGGGGTCGTGCGCGCCGGCGGCGGCATGGCCGGGGTCTCCACCACGCACCTCGGTGTCCTCGTCGGCGTCCGCCAGACCCTGGCCCGCCGCGGTGACGCCGCGCTCTCGATCGGCGGCCGCGCCGGCCTGGTCGACGCCGCCGGCTCCGACGCCACCAACGTCGTGCTCGAGTTCCCGGCCCGCGTCGAGCTCACCGTCACGCCGTGGCTCCGCCTCCACGTCGAGGGCGGCCTCGCGTTCTCGATCGCGCCCGGTAGCGAGGGCAGCATCGAGGGCCCGGGCACCGACGGCGAGACCACCTGGGCCCTCGGCGCGCCCGGCCTCGCCGCCGGCGCCGGCTTCGCCCTGGCGCTGTGATCGGCCGGGGCCGCACCGACCGTCCCTGACCGGATCGCTGCGATACTGCCGGCGTGGAAGCGCTGACCCACCCGGCACCCGCGCCCAGCGCGGGCTCGTACGCCGATGGCTTCGCGGCGGTGGCCGAGCAGTTCGCCGCCCAGCTCCGCGACGGATCGGAGGTCGGCGCCGGCTTCACCGTCTACCACCGCGGTCACTGCGTCGTGGATCTATGGGGCGGCCACGCCGACGTCGCCGGCGATCGGCCGTGGACGCGCGACACCCGCATCGTCGTGTTCTCGGTGACCAAGGGCCTGGTCGCGATGGCGCTGGCGCTGCTCGCCGATCGCGGCCGGCTCGACTGGGACGTGCCGGTGGCGAGCGCCTGGCCTGGCTTCGCCGCCGGCGGCAAGGACGCGATCACGGTGCGCACCCTGGTCAACCACCGGGCCGGGCTGGTCGGCCTCGATCCTCCACTGACCATGGACGACTGCGTGCTGCCCGAGCGACGGGAACGGCTGGTCGACGTGCTCGAGCGCCAGCGGCCGGCGTGGGCGCCGGACACCGCGCAGGCCTATCACGCCATCACGTTCGGCATGTACGTGCGCGAGCTCTTCGTGCGCATCGCCGGCGAGGAGCTGGGAGAGTTCCTCCGCCGCGAGCTGTTCGAGCCGCTCGGCGCCGACGTCTCGCTCGGCACGCCGCCCGAGATCGACGCGCGGGTGGCGACCCTGTATCCGGCCCGGACCTCGACGCGGGTGGCGCGGATGGCCGTGGCCGCGTTGCGCCGCGACAGCACCGAGGGCCGGATCGTGCGCAGCGCCATCCGCCGCGACTCACCGGCACGCGCCGCGTTCCTCAACCCACGCACCGGACCCGCCGGGATGGCCGTGTACAACTCGATCCCGGTGCGTCGCGCCCCGCTGGCGTGGGCGTCGGCGACCGCGAGCGCACACGGCGTGGCGCGCGCCTACCTGCCGTTCGCCGCGGGCGGCGAGGCGCTCGGACGCAGGTTCGTGCGCGCCGCGACCCTGGATCCGGTCCACGCCCGGCAGAGCTGGTCGGAGCGCGATCACGTGCTGCAGAAGCCGATCGGGTGGTCGCAGGGCTTCCTCAAGGAAGAGACCCACCTGTTCTCACCCAACCCCGAATCGTTCGGCCACGCCGGCATGGGTGGCGCGCTCGGCTGGTGCGATCCCGTCGCCGACCTGACCATCGGCTACGCGATGAACCGGCTCGACTGGCGGGTGCGCTCCCCGCGCGCGCTGGCCCTGTGCCGGGCGCTGTATGCGTGTGAACCGGTCCGCGATCAGCGGCGATGACGCGCCAGGGCGTTGAAACTCCAGGAGTCGAATACTGTACATTCGTACAGCCGCTGATAGGATGAGCAGGTGCTCGACCTGTCGCGATTTCCCGGCCGCGTCGTCGCCACCCGCACCATCCCGGCCCGCCCCGCCGAGATGGTGCCGTTGCCGGCCGGCCTTCACCCGGCGTTGCGCGCCGCCCTCGAGCAGCGCGGCGTCGCGCAGCTCTACAGCCACCAGGCCGAGGCCTTCGAGGCGGCGCGAGCCGGTGAGGACGTCGTCGTCACCACCGGCACCGCCAGCGGCAAGTCGCTCGCGTACCTCTTGCCGGTGCTGCAGGCCACGCTCGAGGATCCGGGGGCACGCACGTTGCTCCTGTTCCCGACCAAGGCGCTCACCCAGGACCAGCTACGCGGCGTGACCGGGCTGCTCGATCACCTCGCCACCCGCACCGACCAACGCGCGCCCCGGATCGGCGCCGGGGTCTACGACGGCGACACGCCGCCCGCCGAGCGGACCCGCGTGCGTGATCGCGCGAACCTGGTGCTCACCAACCCGGACATGCTTCACACCGCGCTCCTGCCCAGCCACGGGCGACGCGGCTTCGCGCACCTGTTCCGCAACGTACGTTACGTGGTCATCGACGAGCTCCACGCCTATCGCGGCGCGTTCGGCGCGCACCTGGCCAACGTGCTGCGCCGGCTCCTGCGCATCTGCGCCCACCACGGCAGCACGCCGCGCTTCCTGTGCAGCTCGGCCACCATCGCCAACGCGCGCGAGCACGCCGAGACCCTGTGCCATCGCCCCTTCCGCCTGATCGATCGCGACGGCTCGCCGTCGGCGGGCAAGGTGATCCACTTCTGGCAGCCGCCCGCGGCCGAGGACGAGACCCGGCGGCCGGTGACCGCCGAGCTGGCCACGCTGGTGCCCCACCTCATCACCGAGCGCCATCGCACGATCGTCTTCTGCCGCAGCCGCAAGGAGACCGAGCTCGTGCTCAAGGAGTCGCGCGATCGGCTGCGCGACGTCGCCGGTCACGACGAAGGCTACCTCCTCGCCGGTTACCGCGGCGGCTACACACCCGAGGAGCGGCGCCAGGTCGAGCGGGCGCTGGTCGACGGCACGCTGGTCGGCGTGGTGTCGACCAACGCGCTCGAGCTCGGCATCGACATCGGCGCGCTCGAGGTCGTGGTCCAGGGCGGCTTCCCGGGCACGCGGGCCAGCTTCTGGCAGCAGCTCGGGCGCGCCGGCCGGCGCGATCGGATCGCCCACGGCATCTTGATGCTCGCGGTTTCGCCGACCGATCAGTTCATCGCCGAGCACCCCGACTGGCTGGTCGGTCAATCGACCGAGCGCGCCGTGGTCGACCGCGACAACCTCGCCATCCAGCTCGGCCACGTGCGCGCCGCCGCCGCCGAGCTGCCGCTCACCCTCGACGATGCGGTGAGGTTCCCCGACCTGGGCGAGATCGTCACCGTCCTGGCCCGCGCCGGCGAGGTCCACGAGGTGCTCGGCGCCTGGCACTGGTGCGGCGGGTTGTTCCCGGCCGGCGAGATCAGCCTGCGCAACGTGCACCGCGATCGCTTCAAGGTCGTCGACCGGCGCACCGGCACGACCATCACCGAGATGAGCCGGCCCCAGGTCTATCGCGAGGCCCACACCCGCGCGGTCTACCTGCACGACGGCGTGCAGTATCAAGTCGAGGAGCTCGACCTGGTGCAGCACGTCGCCCACGTCACCGAGGTCGAGCAGAACTTCTACACCCAGCCTGACGTGCGCGGCGCGATCGACGTGCTCGTGGTCCAGGAGCAGCGCGCGCTGGGCCAGACCGCGGCTCGCTTCGGCGACGTCCGCGTCGACGACGTCGTGGTCGGTTACAAGATGCTCGAGTTCCACAACCACCAGAACCTGGGCTACGAGGCGCTGCACGAGCACCTGCGCCTGGTGCTCGAGACCGAGGCGGTGTGGATCGTGGTCCCCGAGCCGGTGCTGGCGGTGCTCGGACAGGAGCGAGAGGACGCCCTGGCCGGCATGGTGCACGCGCTGACCGCGTGCGCCCGCCTCCACACCATGGCCGAGCGCTCGGACCTGAGCGGCACCAGCTTCCACGTCCACGACGAGCTCGGCGGCCCGACCGCGACCGCGCTGGTCTGTCACGACAGCCACCCCGGCGGCCTCGGCTACGCGGCGACGGCGTACGAGCACCTCGACCAGATCCTCGACGCCGCCATCGGGTTGGTCGAGCGTTGCCGCTGCCGACGAGGCTGTCCGGCGTGCGTCGGGAGCTGGGCTCGCGATCCGCGGCGCGTGGCGTGGAGTCTGCGCCGGCTGCGCGACGACGTGCCGGTGCCGGCCGAGCTGACCACCGCCGGAGCCGCGCCGGTGGCGGCGCATCCGTCAAGCGCGGCCCGGATCCCGTGGCTCGAGATCAGCGAGCGCTGGGACGAGCTGGTGACCCGCCTCCGCGCCGCGCGCGTGACCGGCGCCGAGCTCCTCGGTGGCCTGCGGGGCGAGCGCCACGGCCTGCGCCTGGTGCTGCGCGTGACCAGTGCCGGCCTGGCCGGCTGGCTCGCGTCCGACGCCGCGCGGCGCCAGCTCTGGCAGGCGATCGCCGCCCAGGTGGACGTGCCCGGCGACGGCGGGATCGCCGTCGAGCAAGCCGGTGACAGCTCCGGCGGTCGCGAGCGTTCACTGCGCACCGCGCACAAGCTGCAGCGCCGGCACGACGATCTGGTCGGCGGTCGGCCCGAGACCGAACGCGCGGCCAGCGATCGCCTGGCCGGCGGATATGTCCTGCCCGCCGACGGCGCCCGGCGAGGCCCGCCGCGGTGAGCGCCCCGCGGGTCGCCGCCCTCGACGGGCTCGATGCGGCACAGCGCGCGGCCGTGGTCGCCACCGATCGGATCGCGCTGGTGCGGGCCCACGTGGGCAGCGGCAAGACCACGGTGCTGGTCCACAAGCTGGTCCACCTCCACCTGGTCGAGGGCGTGCCGCTCGATCAGATCGCGGTCCTCACCTTCACCACCAAGGCGGCGGCCGAGCTGCACGCCCGCCTCGACGCGCTGGTCGGACGCGCCACCCGGGACGACGAGCGCTGGCTGATGGGGACCTTCCACGCCGTCGCCCGTGGCCTGCTCGCCCGTGCCCTGCCGATCGAGCGGCTCGGCTACGGCCGCGACTTCGCCGTGCTCGACGACGACGCCCACGCCGCCCTGATCGCCGAGGTGGTGAAGGCGCGGTGCGGCCGAGGACGCTGGCGCCGCCGCCTCGACGAGCTCGATCCCGATGAACGCGCCCACCTCGACGCGCAGACGGCGGCGATCCGGCGGGCGCGCAACGCCATGAGCTTCGACGACCTGATCGAGCACGCCACCACCCTCCTGGGCGACGGCGCCGGCCCGCGTCCGCGCTGGATCCTGATCGACGAGCTGCAGGACTGCGAGCCGCGCGAGCTGACCATGGTGATGTCCCTGCGCGTCGCCGACTGCGGATGGTTCGGCGTCGGCGATCCGCTGCAGGCCATCTACGGCTGGCGCGGCGGCCGCGACGGGTTCGCGCGGGCCGCGGCCCAGCTCGGCGGACGGATCCACGAGCTGCCGTTCAGCTACCGCAGCACGCGCACCGTGCTCGAGGCCGCCCGCGCCGTGCTGGGCGATCAGCCGATGACCTGCGGAGCGGTGTGTGCGGCGCGCGGCGACGGTCCGCCGGTCGTGGTCCGTCGTCACCACGACCCGCTGGCCGAGGCTCACTACCTCGCCGCGCGGATCGCCGAGCTCCAGGCCGCCGGCCTCGCGCGCGCCGAGATCGCGGTGCTGTGCCGCCTGCGCGCCCAGGTCGACGTGGTGGTCGAGCTGCTCACCGCGCGCGGCACCCCGTGTGTGGCTCGCGACGACACGCCCGCCGACGCCGTCCGCGTGCTCACCCTGCACGCGGCCAAGGGGCTCGAGTTCCGCCACGTCTTCATCGCCGGCTGCAACCGCGGGGTTCTCCCCCTCGAGCTCCCCGCTCGCCAGACCGACCCCGCCGAGGAGCGCCGACTGCTCTACGTCGGGATCACCCGGGCCCGCGATGGCGTCGAGCTCTCGTATCCGGCGACCCCGCACCAGTTCGGTGCCCACGGCGATCCCAGCCCGCTCCTCGATCGACTGCCGGCGCACGGCGTCGAGTGGCACGGCCGCGGTCGGATGACGGCATGAGCGTGGCGCCCTGGATCCCGTTCCCCAAGGCCGACCTCGTCGCCGCGCTGGCCGGCGCGCTGGCCGGGTTCGAGGCCGCGCTGCGGCTCGAGCAGGCCGTGCACGGCCTCGACGAGTGGCCAGAGACGCGGCTCCAGCTCGCGCTGGCCGAGGCCCTGGCCGCCGAGCACTCGGTCACGCGTGAGGTGCACTACCCGTCGGCGACCGCGCGCAAGCGCAGCGCGCGCGGTCGCTGCGATCTGGTGCTGTGCGCCCGCGACCGCGAGCCGGCCCTGCCCGAGCACGCGCTGTGGCTCGAGCTCAAGGTCGCGCGTCAGCGCACGTCCGGTGGCCGCGTCGATCCCCGCTACGGCGAGCAGTGGCGCCGACACCTGATCGCCGACCTGAAGAAGCTGGCCGGTGACCCAGGCATCCGCGACGCGGCCATCGCGCTCGTCGCCTTCACCGAGGACGAAGCCCAGCTCGCGCGCGATCTCGACGGCTTCGAGCGGCTGATGATCCGGCGCGACGTGATCGCCGGCTTCCGCCAGGTCCGCACCCTGCCGATCGTCGAGCGCATCGGCCACCGCGTGTGCGGCGTCGCGGTGTGGCCGACCGTGCAGGGATGACGCTCACCCGGGTCGGCGCCGCCGATCCGGATCGAGCCACCGGCCGAGGCCTCCCCTGGACAGGAGTACTCGTTTCGCGCCCGGCCAGAAGATCCGGCGCCGCGCTTCGTGGTGCTCAGATCGTGGCGGATCAGGAGCCGCTCTGGACGTGAGCCCGGTCCCGACGGTGCTCGTATGGGCCGCAAACAAGTCGCGCGATTCGTAGGCGAGGCTCTATACCAGGTCCATGGCGAAGCTCTTCGTCCACGGCGTACCGGACACCGCCCATGTTTGGCACCACGTGCGCGAGCGTCTCCCGAGTGCTGACCATGAGGCGCTCTCCTTGCCTGGTTTCGGGTGCCCGGTCCCGCCCGGGTTCGACTGCAGCAAGGAGGCGTACGCGCAGTGGCTCATCGACGAGATCGAGCGTCGCGAAACGCCGGTCGATCTCGTCGGCCACGACTGGGGCGCCTTCCTCGTGCTCCGCGTGGTGTGCCTGCGCCCGGACCTGGTCCGATCGTGGGTGTACGGCTCGGCGCCGCTCGATCCCGACTATCGATGGCACGGGTCGGCGCGGATCTGGCAGACGCGGGTGGTGGGCGAGCTGTTCATGGCGATCACGCCGGCGTTCGCGCTGCGACGCGCGATGATCGGCGGAGGCGTACCGGCCGGAGACGCCGCGCAAGCTGCGGCGCGGATCGATCGCACCATGAAGGCGGCGATCCTCAAGCTGTACCGTTCCGCGGTCCAGGTAGGTGCCGAGTGGTCGCGGGGCGTCGAGGACGTGCGGGTTCCCGGACTCGTGCTCTGGGGACTCGCTGATCCCTACGCGCCGCCGGACATCGGGCGCCGCCTCGCGGAAAAGACCGGCGTGCGGTTCGTCGGTTTCTCCGGGTGCGGGCACTGGTGGCCAGCGCAAGCGCCCCAGGAGGTCGCGGGCCAGCTCGCGACCTTCTGGAGTCATCCAGGATCTTGACGGCTATGCCTGGGCACATCCCTGGGCACAGTCCCAACGGTGCCCATCGAACCCCGAGCGATTCCGTGATCCCAGCAGGAATCGAACCTGCGACCTACGGCTTAGGAAACCGTCGCTCTATCCAACTGAGCTATGGGACCGAACCGGCACAGTCTGCCCGACCGGCCACCGAGCGGCAAGACGACCGGCGAGCTGGTCAGCGCGACCAGGTGATCACGACGAGATCGAAGCTCTCGACGGTGCGGAGCCGAGCGGCGCCGAGCACGTGCCCGTGGCGGCGATTCGCCCCTGATGAGCTCTCACCGCGACCTCACCTTCGAACCGGAGGGCGTACCATGATGACGTGGACGAGCGGCGGCAGCACCAGCGGCACCGGGTGACGATGGCCGTGGCTATCAAGGGCCACGCGGTGCAGGTGTACGCCGCCAACATGGAGGACGTCTCGCTGGGCGGCGCGCGGATCGCGACCTCGCGGCCGCCTCCGGAGGGTACGACGTTCGACGTCATCATCATGCGCGATGACGGTCCGCCCCTGTGCTTGCACGCGCGCGTCCAGCGCTGCAGCGCCGACAGCATCGGCGTCGCCTGGGTCAAGCCCGGCGAGCGCGAGCTCATGTTCCTGCTGGCGCTCATGCAGAGCCACTGACCGCGCGACCGCCATGGTGCGGATTCCGCACTCGACCGCGGAAGCCGCACCGGAGGCGACGCGCCAGGTTCGCGATCTCGTTGACCTGGCACTGATCGGCCCGGTGGTACGATCCGTGCTGCCGTGGAGGGCGTGTCGTCGTCTGCCGTCACGCCGGGGGAGCCGGGATCACGCCGCACCGCGCTCTATGCGCTGCTGGCGCTGATCGTCGGGGTCGCGATCGCCCTGGTGGTGCAGAGCACCCTCGCCTATCGGCGCGCCCAAGAGGTCGAGGGGCTGCTCGGGCGCGCCCAGGCCGAGGCGCTGCTGCGCGCGATCACGCCGTCCTTGCGCCACCGCGACGACGGCGCGGCGCTGGCCGGCCTCCTCGACGAGCATCGCGGCGCCGGGCTGCGCTACCTGGCCGTGCTGGGGCCCCGAGGCGTGGTGCGCGCCGAGGCCGGTGTCTCGCTCCAGCCGGCGACGGTGGCGTCGGCGTTCGCGGTGCCCGGCGGTCCCGGCCGGCGGATCGGTGGACGCTGGCGGGTGTCCACGCCGCTGCCGCCGCACCCGCGCCCCTACCTCGTCGGCGACGGCGCCTCCGGCGGCCGCCCGCCCGGGATCCGGCCCGGGCCACCGCCGGGACCACCACCCGGGGCGCCGCCTCCGCTGGTGATCGAGGTCGAGCCCAGCATCGGGCCGGCCCTGCGCCGCGAGGCCACCCGCACGCTGTTGGTCGGGCTCGCGTCGGCGCTGGTCCTGCTGGGCGTCGCCATCGTGCTGGCCCGCTGGGTCCGCCACCGCGAGCGGCTCGAGGCCCGCATCGCCCACGATCGCCGGCTGGCCGCGCTGGGCGAGATGTCGGCGGTGCTGGCCCACGAGATCCGGAACCCGCTGGCCTCGCTCAAGGGCCATGCCCAGCTCCTCGTCGAGAACCTGCCCTCCGAGAGCCGCGATCACGGCAAGGCGGTGCGGGTCGTCGACGAGGCGGTCCGCCTCGAACGCCTGACCAACGATCTGCTCGAGTTCGCCCGCACCGGCCGCATCGCCCGCGCGCCGTGTGATCCTCGGGCGGTGTTGACCTCGGCCGCGGCGGCGCTCGATCACGCGCGCATCACCGTCACCACCGACGGCGCGCCGGCGACGTGGTCGCTCGACGCGGGCCGCATGACCCAGGTGCTGTCCAACCTGCTCGGCAACGCCCTGGAGGCGACGCCGTCGGCGCCGGTCACGGCCACCGTCACCGTCGAGGCGGGTCGATTGACGTACCGCGTCCGCGATCGCGGCCCAGGCCTGCCCGGCGACGTCGCCCGCCTGTTCGAGCCGTTCCACACCAGCCGCGTGAAGGGCGTCGGGCTCGGCCTCACCGTCGCCCGCCGCCTGGTCGAGCTCCACGGCGGCACGATCGAGGGCCGCAGCCACCCCGACGGCGGCGCCGAGCTGACCGTGAGCATCCCGCCCGATCGGAGTGGGGCGGCCTGATGGCGAAGATCCTGGTCGTCGACGACGAGGAAGGCGTGCGGGCGTACCTGGCCGAGGCGCTGACCGGCGCCGGCCACGACGTCACCACCGCCGCCTCCGGTGACGAGGCGCTCACCCGCCTCGCCGGTCAGGCCTTCCAGCTCGTCCTCACCGATCTGCGCATGCCGGGCACCGACGGCATGACCGTGGTGCGCCGCGTGCGCGCCGAGCAGCCCGAGACCGAGATCATCGTCCTCACCGCCTACGGCACCGTCGAGAGCGCGGTCGAGGCCATCAAGCTCGGCGCCTTCGATTACCTGCAGAAGCCGATCGGCAGCCCGGCCGAGCTGCGCCTGGTGGTGGCCCGGGCCCTGGAGCGGCGCCAGCTCCTCACCGCCCGCGATCGCGCCGGCCTCGACGACGCGTCGGCCACGCTGTCGTGGGGCGATCCGGCGATGGCGACGGTGGTCGACGCGATCCGCAAGGTGGCGCCGACCAACGCCACCGTCCTGCTGCTCGGCGAGAGTGGCACCGGCAAGGAGGTCGCCGCCCGGGCCGTCCACCAGGCCTCGGCGCGCGCCGGTGGTCCGGTCGTCGCCGTCAACTGCGCCGCGCGGTCGGCGTCGCTGCTCGAGAGCGAGC
>SXJR01000504.1 GCA_005779305.1 Myxococcales bacterium | reverse complement strand
GCGGCGCGGGCGCCGGCACAGGCACCGGCGCGGGCGCAGGCACCGGCGCGGGCGCGGGCGCCGGATCGGCGAGAGGCGCCACCGCGTCGCGCGGCTTGCTCTGCCGGACGCGCTCGTTGAGCTCCTCGAGCTTCGCCATCGGGTTCATCTCGATGCGCGTCGACTCACCACGGTCACCCTCATCGCCGCCACCGTCGCCGCCTTCGCCGCGATCGTCGGCACCATCACCGCCACCGTCGTCGCCGCCCTCGTCACCGATGATCTCGAACTGCGAGACCTCGTCGACTTGCGACACCGAGGCCGACCCCGAGCCGCCGTCCTCGTCGTCCCAGCCGGCCGAGCCGGTCATGCGCCCCGCCAGGAGCTCGCGCATCCGCGCGGCGTGGTCGTTGAGCTCGGGTCCGTAATACTGGTCGATGAACAGCGCGATGTCGCCGGCGCCGGCCGACTTGCCGCGGGTGTGCAGATAGTTGGTCACGGCCTCGCCGAAAGCCTCGGCCGACGGGTAGCGCTGCGACGGGTTCTTGGCCAGCGCCTTGAGCAAGATGGGATCGAGCGCCGGATCGAGCTCGTGGTTGAGCGACGACGGCGACGGCACCTTGCACTCGAGGATCGCCTGGTACGTGTCATACGCCGAGCCGCGCTTGAACAGGCGGCGACCGGTGAGCAGCTCGTGCAACACCACGCCCAGCGCGAACACGTCCGTGCGTCGATCGACGTCCTTGGCCTGGCACTGCTCCGGGGACATGTATGCGAACTTGCCCTTGATGGTGCCGCTGCGCGTCGCGGTCTCGCGCTCCTCCGCCTTCGCAATCCCGAAATCTACGATTTTGACGACACCCTCGAATGTCACGACGAGGTTCTGGGGCGAGATGTCGCGGTGCACCAGGTTGAGCGGCTTGCCGCTCGACTGGCGCTCGTGGGCGTAGTGCAGGCCCTCGCAGGCCTGGACGGCGATGCCGAGCACCAGCGGCACCGGCATGTAGCCGCGCGGCACGCGCTCGACGGCGCGCCGGGCCAGGAGCGCCAGCGACATGCCGGCGACGTACTCCATCACCAGGTAGTAGCGGCCGTCCTGCTCGCCGAGCCCCAGCGTCTGCACGCAGTTGGAGTGATCGAGCTGCGCGCCCAGGCGGGCCTCGTCGAGGAACATCTGCACGAACTCGCGGTCATAGGCGAGGTGGTCGTGCAGGCACTTCACCACCACGTACTTCTCGAACCCGGCGGCCCCGCCCACGCGCGCCAGATAGATCTCCGCCGTCCCGCCGAGCGCGAGGAGGGCCAGCAGCTCGTACTGGTCCAGCCGCTTGCCGACGAGCGCTCCAGCGCCGCTAGGGAGGCCGCTCCCCATAGCGGTTGATCATACGCCACCCCGGCGAGGAACGTAGCCGGGCGCAGCCACGCTTGCGACGAAACGCGCGGTCGGACCAGGCCGACGGCTTCAGATCTCCATGATCTCTTTTTCTTTGGTCGCGGACAGGTCGTCGATGGTGGCCACGAACTTGTCGGTGAGATCCTGCACGCGCTTCTCGCCGCCCTTGCGCTCGTCCTCGGTGATCTCCTTGTCCTTCTCGGCTTCCTTCAGGAGATCCATCGCGTCGCGGCGCGAGCCGCGCACGGCCACCTTCGCCTCCTCGGTCATCTTCTTGACGCTCTTGACCAGGTCCTTGCGGCGTTCCTGGGTGAGCGGCGGGATGGGCAGACGCACCAGGTCGCTGTCGGCGACCGGGTTGATGCCGAGGTCGCTCGCCCGGATCGTCTTGTCGATCACGGCGACCATGTTCTTCTCCCACGGCTTGACCGTGATCAGCCGGGCGTCGACCACGGTCACGGTGGCGACCTGGTTCACCGGCGTCGGCGTACCGTAGTAGTCGACCTTGATGCCGTCGAGCATCGCGGTGGTGGCGCGACCGGTGCGCACCTTGGCCAGATCGCGCTTGAAGGCCTCGATGGCCTTCTTCATCCCATCTTCGGCGTCCTTGCTGATGTCGTCGACCATGTTCGTTCCCCTCTCATTCCGGCGAGAAGCGAGTGCCCAGGTTGTCCTTGACGATGCGGGTGCCCACGGCCTCCCCGCACACGACCCGCTGGATGTTGCCACGCCGGGTCATGTCGAAAACGTTGATCGGCAGCTCGTTGTCACGGCCGAGCACGCCGGCGCCAGGGCAAACGCCACCAGCGAGACGGCTCGAACCAGCCGAGGTCCGGGTTCCATCACGCCAGCGTGACATGCGGGACGCCGCGCTACATGCCGTTGATGCGCTTGGCAAGTGACCTGCGCTCGGCGAGCGCCGCGACCGACGAGCGAGGACGGATCAGTCCCAGCCGTGGTCGTGCGGCGCCGGGCCCGGCCCGATCGGACCTGGCGGCATGGGCATCGGCTCGTCGGGCGGCCACGGCGGCGGTGGCGGTGGCGGGGCCGTCTCGCCGTCCGGACCGCACGGCGGATCGTCGATCGAGTCGTCGGGCGGACACCAGCCGGTGAGGTCGGTGCAGCCCGGCGGCGGCAAGCAGCCCGGCAGCGGCGGACACGTCTGCGGGCACACCGGAGGAGGCGCGCAGCCGACCGGCGTCGGGGCGATGCCTCCGCTCGCCGGGCCGTGGACCGCCCGGTACTTGGTCACGCTCGGGAAGACCTGCGACGGGCACCAGTTGCGAGACGTGCGGCCGTCGTCGATGAAAGCGAGCCCGGCCCGCAGCCCCGTGGCGGCGCTGACGTCGAACGCCAAACACGCCCTGCTGCGGCCGGACGCTGACGGAGGCGCCTTGGCCGCGATGGGACCGAGGCCGATCCCGAACGACGACGCGAAGCTGCAGTTGTTGACGAAGTCCTGGCTGGCCACGAGGTCGACGTACATCCCGGCCACCGCGCCGCTGCTCGCGACATCGGGGTGCTGGAGGTACTGCTCCGTGTTGTCGACGACCTCGCAGTCGTTGAGTCGATCGGTCGCGACCTGCTGGGACCGGGTGTAGTCGTGGTTGTGGTTGTAGAGCGAGATCGGCGCCCCGCTCGTCCCGGTCGTCACCTTGTTCACCATCGCGGCCATGTAGTCGTGAGCCATCGGCGTGCCGTCCCAGCGCATGTCGTTGGGGTTCATGTTCCAGGCGTGAGGCAGGATGAACCCGCTGGCGCTCCCCCCCGGGATGCGCTGGAAGATGCTCCAGGTGCCAACCGGGGACCACGCGACGTGGCGATTGAAGCGCAGGCCGCTGACGTGAAAGGTGCGTGGCGCCACCATGCGTCCGAAGGTGGTGGCCGACGGCGACAGCGCGATCTGGGTCGGGTTGCCCTCACCGACCGCGGGCGCGGCTGCGTCGGCGCGCCCGCAGTGCCAGGCCGGCTGGCCCGTGGCGGGATCGAGGAACACGGCGCACGCGCCGGTGACCTGGTCGGCGAAGGCGTGGATCTCCGTGGAGACGCCCACCGGCACCAGCAGTGCCATGGTCGCGAAGTAGTTGTCGCACGCGAACGCCTTGCCCAGCAGCACCGAGTGACTCCGTCCCTGCAAGCTGACCGTGACCTGCGGATTGACCAGGCGGTCGGTGAGCACCGAGTAGTTCGGGACGCGTACCAGGTCGCTCGACTGGGTCGAGATCTGGCCCGCGCTCGCGCCGCGGACGATCCAGCTCTCGCAATTGGCGGAGACGTCGGCCAGGGTCCGCTGCCACGGTGGCACCGCCGAGCTGCCCATCGGACCACCGCCGTTGTCGACGTGGCCGGTCACCGACAGCACGTTGCCGGCGAGCACGATCGGATGGGGAAGGGCTTCGACGCAGATGCGGTGCGTCGACGTCGTCACGACGCGCGCGACCGCCTTCCGGAAGTCGACCGCCTCGGCGGCGTCGAGCGCGACCACGGCAGCGGCGCTCATCCCTCCCATCAAGCTGTTCATGCTCGCGTTCATCGACGCGTTCATCGACGCGTTCATCGATGCGTTCATCGACGCGTTCATCGACGCGTTCATCGACGCGTTCATCGACGCGTTCATGCTCGCGCGTTGCTCTTGCTCGCCGAGATCCAACGGCTCGGTGCAGGCGACGGCAACGACCGCCGCGCTCGCGTAGCTGCAATGCAGGAGCAGTCGCGCCATGGAGCCCTCCCAGGTTTCTTTGTGAAGTCCCCCCTCACCCCTGTGGTACCATCCAATGTATTCGAGGTAAGGTGAGTTACACCATCGAAAAGCGTAGCAGTCTCAACCTGCTACAAGGACTGACATCGACGGATGGGTGACGAAACGCCCAGGACCGTCAACCTCGGAGCACCGGGTCCCGACGACCCGGTCGAGGTGCTTCCGCCGGGCTCGGTCGTCGGTGCTTTCAAGATCACGGCCAATCTCGCGGCGGGTGGCGGCGGTCGGGTCTACGCGGCCGAGCATCGCGTGCTCAGCCGCCGCGCCGCCGTGAAGGTGCTGCACCGTCACCTGGCCGTGCAACCGGAGATGGTGGAGCGGTTCGTGCGCGAGGCCAAGGCGGTGAACCGGATCGCTCACCCCAACATCGTCGACATCTACGAGCTGGGCGTGCTCGACGATGGTCGCCCGTACTACGTCATGGAGTTGATCGACGGCTCGGATCTGGCCACCGAGATCCGCCGACGCGGACGGGTGTCGCCGCACGACGCGCTCACCTGGTTGACGCCGCTGTGCGACGCGCTGCACGCGGCGCATCAAGCTGGCGTCGTCCATCGCGATCTCAAGGCCAGCAACGTCCTGATCGGGACCCGCGACGGACGGCAGGTGATCAAGCTCCACGACTTCGGCATCGCCAAGCTGATCGATCCAGTGGCCGGCGAGGCGCCGCTCACCACGCTGGGCCGCCGCCTGGGCACGCCCTACGCGATGGCCCCCGAGCAGATCCGCGGTGAAGCGGTCGATCATCGAGCCGACATCTATGCAATGGGTGTGCTCGTGTTCCAGTTGCTGACCGGGACCTATCCCTTCGTCGCCGAAGACCCGACAGAGCTCGAGGCGATGCACCTGACCCAGCCCCCGCCGCGCCCCAGCAGCCGAGCTCCGGTGGCGCCCGCGCTGGAGGCCGTGGTCCTGCGCTGCCTGGCCAAGCGCGCCGCCGACCGATTTCCCGACGTACCGTCGTTGCTTTCGGCGTATCGGACCGCGCTCAGCGACGAGGTCGGAGCCGGTCCCACCCTGGGTCTGGCCATCCACGTGGAGGCCCCGCTCGACGCCGACACGTCACCCGAAGCTGCTGATCTGGTTGGTGATGCGCTCGATCGAATCGAGAGCCTCCTGGCCGCGGCCGGCTACACGTTGCCGCTGCAGCTCGCCGGCGCGTTGCTGGCCGTGCGCACGATTCCGGACGTGTCTCCGTCGCCCGACGTGGGCGCCGCGCTCGGCGACGCCGACGCGGTGCTTCGCATCGCCGGCGAGGACGCACCGCGCTGGACGGTGGTGGTTCATGTCGATCGCTTCCAGCTTCGCGCCGGCAAGCCGTTCTCGGGCCCGCTGCTCCAGATCTCGTCCTGGGTGACAGGTGTCTCGCCGGGCGTGACACTCACCCAGGCGGCCCGCGGCAGGCTGGCGCCCACCGGCTGACACGGATCAGCGCAGCGCGTCGAGGCGCTCGCGCAGCCGCCGGCCGCTCAGGTTGGGGACCCCGCGCGCGATCTCGAGTGCCGCGGCGATGGCCGCGCGCTCCTCGTCGACCGCGGCCTCGCGGTGCGCGGCGCGCGCCCGGCACTCGAAGATCTCGATCAGCTCCTGGCCAGTGAGGTTGGCACGCGCACGCTCGAGCAACACGTTCCATTCGGACGTGATGGCGCCGATCGCGGCCAGCGCGACCGCGTCGAGCTGGACCTGCTCCCCGGGTACCAGCAGGGCGTCGGAGCGGCCTTCGCCACGAGCGGCGTCCTGGTGATCGCGGAGTTGCAGCCACGCCGCCCGAGCGGCGACCAGCTCGCCGTGCCAGGCCAAGATGCGGGCCTGCAACAGACGCGAGCGAGGGCGCGCCTGCTCGCCGAGGCTGCGATCGTCGATCTCCACCGCGGCGCGGGCGTTGTTGAGCGCGGCCCCCACGTCGCCCATCCAGAACAGCGCCTCGGCCAGGTTGAAGTGGGCGAACCACTCCATGCGGTCGTAGCCGAGCTCGCGTCCGATCGCCCGCACCTGCTCGAGATCGGCGATCAGCCGCTCGCGCTCGCCGAGGGCCGTCCACAACATCACGCGGTTGTTGTGGGCGGCGGCCAGGTGCCAGCGATCACCGGCCTGCGTGCACATCGCGATGACGCGATCGAGCACGGCGCGTGCTTCGTCGAGGCGATCGAGGCCGGGCAGGATGTAGCCGAGGAGCACGAGCGCGACGGCCTGGGTCTCGTAACCGGACGGGCCGAGGCCGGCGGCGAGCTCGGCGGCGCGGGTGAGGAGCGGAACCGCCTCGGCATCGCGCGAGAAGCGGTGATGGGAGCGCCCCCGGGCCAGCGCCAGCCGTGCCTCGATGGCGGGTGGCGGCTGCGCGCCGGCGGCCGCGGCTGCGCGCTCCGTGGCCTGTTCCGACCCTCGCCACTCGTCGCACCAGTCGAGCGTCATGGCCAGGTCGAGCAGGATCTCGACGGCGTCGGCCGATGATGGCTCTGCGGCGGCGAGCGCGGCGGCGAGATCGACCCGAGCGTCGCCATAGCGACCGAGGCGGGTGCGGACCACGCCGCGTTGCCGCAAGAGCTCGCACCGGAGAGGCCCGTCGCTGTCGAGCTGTGCCAGGCTGGCGCTGTACGCGCGCTCGGCGTCGACGTACGCGTGCCGCTGCCGGGCGTCGTGGGCGAGGCCGGCGAAGGCCTGCGCGGCCTCGGCGCGGCGACCCGCGCCGGCGAGGTGCGCGG
>SXJR01000503.1 GCA_005779305.1 Myxococcales bacterium | reverse complement strand
TTCGCGGCCCAGGCCGTGATGAGCGGCACCGCCGATGTCGTCGTCGCCGGCGGCGTGCAGAACATGACCATGATCCCGATCGGCGCGGCCATGACCTCGGCCCAGGCGCTCGGCTTCACCGACCCGTTCAGCGGCTCGAAGGGCTGGAAGGCGCGCTACGGCGATCGCATGGTCTCGCAGTTCCACGCCGCCGAGATGATCGCCGAGAAGTGGCAAGTCTCGCGCGACGACATGGAGGCCTTCGCGTACGAGAGCCACCGTCGCGCCATCGCCGCCATCGACGCCGGCTGGTTCCAGCGCGAGATCGCGCCCGTGGGCGAGGTCACCACCGACGAGGGCCCGCGCCGCGACACCAGCCGCGAGAAGATGGCGACGCTGCAGCCGCTGGCTCAGGGCGGCCGCCTCACCGCCGCCGTCGCCAGCCAGATCTCCGACGGCGCGGCGGCGCTGCTGGTGGTCAGCGAGCGCGCCGTGAAGGCTCACGGCCTGAAGCCCCGCGCCCGCATCCACCACCTGAGCGTGCGCGGCGACGATCCGATCTGGATGCTCACGGCGCCCATCCCGGCCACCCGCCACGCCCTGGCGCGGACCGGCATGACCCTCGACGATATCGACCTGGTCGAGATCAACGATGCCTACGCCCCCGTGGTCCAGGCCTGGCAGAAGGACCACGGCGCCCACCCGGCCCGGGTCAACCGCAACCGGGGCGCCATCGCGCTCGGCCCACCCCGCGGCGCCCCCGGCGCCCGGCGCCTGAACAGCCTGCGCCACGAGCTCGAGCGTCGCGGCGGCCGCTCCGGACTGCAGACGAGGTGCGAGGGAGGCGGCCAGGCCAACGTGACGCTCATCGAGCGACTATAGAAGTACATCCCGGAGTCGTCCGGGCACTTCGATTCTCGTGATCGTCGCCGCCGTCGCTGCGTGCGGCTCCCCGGCGCCGAGCTGCGACGAGACCCTGTTCGGCGTGCCCAATGCGCAGACCGGCCTCACCGGCGACCAGTGCGGCCCGAGCTGCGCCTGCGAGGGCACGTCGTGGACGGCGCCGGTCTACAGCGCGGCCGACCTGGCCGCGCTGCGGGCGTGGGTGCTGAGCGATCCACCGGCGCTGCTCACCGCCGACCCGTACGCTGCGGCGGCGCCGCCGGTGCCCGAGGGCGCGTACTGCGCGGTGGTGCGAGACGCAGCCCCGGACAGCTATCGCCTGATGACGTTCGGGTCGCGCGTCGAGGCCGAGGCCGCCGGCGCGGTGCCCACCCACGCCGGCGTCTGCGGTCTGTGCTCGACGCTCCACGACCTCGCCGTCTACATCGAGACGCCGGATCTGACCGAGCCCGTGCGCGCGTGCGGGCTCATGTACCCGAGCGGTCCCGCCGCCGATCACATCCAGTGCCTGCGCGGTCTTGGCTTCACCGAGGGCTGCGCACAGATCTGGTACTACAACACCGTCCACACCCGCGAGACGTGCCTGGGACCGTGCCTCCTGGCGCTCGAGGCCACGTACCACCTGCCCGACGGCACCCTCAACGAGTGCCTGCTGTGCGACGAGGTGCAGAGCGGCCCGGTGTTCAAGGCGATCGCCGGCCGCACTCGCCGCAACACCGGCGTGCCGTCGGCGATGTGCAGGCCCTGCACCGAGGTCGAGCATCTCGTCCACCGCTATTGAGCGAGCTGCTGATAAGGCTCCGCGGATGCTCGGTGAGGTGATCCACGCCTGCGCGCAGTGATGGTGCTCGCGGTAATGTGAAGCGGTGGTTCCCGACCCTCCGAGCGACGTGGGCAGTAACGACGAGACCGCGGACCTGGCGTCCGGCCCCTCGGAGCCTCGGGAGCCGACCGCTTCGACGGTCGCCGATCGTCCGGGAGTGTCACTGGAGGCGCCCGCCCGTAGCCCGTCCCTGATCCCCTGGGACATTGCTGAACCTGTCCCCGGGGACAAGCCGCCTGTCCCATGGGAGCCAGTGCTGGCGCCCGCGGGTGCGACCGTCGGCGGATACGTGCTCGAGTCGCTGATCGCCCGGGGCGGTTTCGGCGCGGTCTACCGGTCGACCGCACCCGACGGCACGCCGGTGGCGCTCAAGCTCCTCCACCGCGAGCTGGCCCTGGCCCCGGTGGTCCTGGCCCGCTTCGAACGCGAGATGAAGGTGATCGCGCTGCTCGCACATCCGAACACGCCGCGCATCCTCGAGCTGGGCAAGACCACCGACGGTCAGCCCTTCTACACCATGGAGCTCCTCAGCGGCCCGACCCTTACCGCCCGCGTGCGCGATCAGGGACCGCTCGGCGTCGCCGAGCTCCTGGCTGTCGTCGAGCCGCTGTGCGCAGCCCTGGCCGCGGCGCACGCGCGCGGCGTCGTCCACCGCGACGTCAAGCCGTCGAACGTGATCATCGCCAAGGCCGCGGGCGGCGCCGATCGCGTGGTGCTGCTCGACTTCGGGATCGCCAAGTTGCTCGACGACACCGGCCCGGCCCTGACCCGGTCGCGACACGTGATCGGCTCGCCGGTGGCGATGGCGCCCGAGCAGATCCGCGGTGGTGCGATCGATCCACGCACCGATGTCTACGGCCTCGGCGTGCTCGCCTACTTCGCGCTCTCGGGGCAGTACCCGTTCTCCCATGTCGACGTGGCCGTCCTCGAGCAGCTCCACCTCGAGCGCGATCCGCCGCCGCTCACGGAGCGCGTGCGCGTACCCGGTGGGATCGCGGCGGTCATCCATCGTGCGCTGGCCAAGGCGCCCGATCAGCGGCCGGCTGACGCCGCCGCCTTCTTCGCCGAGCTTTGCGCCGCCGTGAGTGGTGACGCGGTCGTAGGTGTGCGCGTCGAGGTCACGCCGCGGCGTGCCACCGCGCAGATGGACGATGACGAGCTCGACCGACTGGAGAGCGTGCTCCCCACCGTGATCGCCCAGCTGGGGGCGGCAGGCCTCTCGCTGATCAGTCGTGGTCAGGATGACGCGCTGCTACTGGGTGGAACTCCGGACGCGCTCGATCACCTCGCCGGGGTGGCCCGTGGATTGCTGTACGTCGGCATACCCATCGCTGACCTCGCGTTCACGATCCGGATCGGGCGCCCCGAGGATCTCCAGGACTCCTCGGGCTGGCCCTCAGCCACCGTGAACCAGGTCGCCATCCTCGACTGACCACTCACGGAGCCAGCATGTCGCACCTGTCACCTTCTAGGATCTGCCACATCGCCGTCGTGATCGCCGCGGTGTCGGTGACCGCGTGCGTCGAGACCGAGGACGACGTCGGCGACGAGGTCAACACCGAGGCCGCCGCCAAGATCGGCCGGAACAACTTGCCCGAGAACTGGCTCGCGAAGTTCGCGCCGGAGATGAACCTCATCGTCAAGACGAAGCTCGGCGCCGAGCCGCTCATCGTCAATGTCGGCGCGGAGGACAAGGGCTTCGTGTTGCTGGACTACACGTTGCGCTGTGCGCTCAGCAGCTCGCAGAAGTTCCATGTGAAGAACCCCCAGGGCGTGATCGTCCCGTTGCCCAGCGTGGCTGGTATCGGCCTCGCACCAAACTGGCTCACCCGCGGGCTCACCGCGGTCGAACAGCAGTGGGTGCTCGGATGCATCCTCGCCCACATCAACGCCACCGGCCAGTCCGTGCCGGTGTCGTTCCGCGGCGCTCACAGCGCGCTGGCCACGACCGCCGCCGAGTCCGTCGACTACCCGTATCTCGAGGGCGCGTTCTACGGCTCGTTCGGCGACCCCGCCAATCCCGATCTCGCGTTTCGCACCCGCCAGTACGCCTGCTACGGGCCCGCGCTGGTCGCCAAGTGCGGCGCGGCGGCGCCGACCGTGTTGTGGAATCGCCTCTGCACCCGCGGCGACTGCAGCGACCTGACCGTGGTCGGCCCGTGCGAGCCCAAGGCGCCGTCGACCAACCGCGCCTGCTCGTCGCGCAACGCCAACTACTACAAGGAGTGCGCGTCGCGCGCGACCACCGGCGTGTGGCCCGCCGCCGGCGCCGACCTCTACAACCCGGCCGTGGTCACGACCTGGTTGAAAGACGTCAACTGCGGTACCTGAGCGCGACGTGATCGCTACGTGGGCAGGACGCCCAGCGCGATCAGCCGGCGGCGCCAGATCGGACGCAGCGCGACCAGCTCGAGCGCGCGCGAGACGAGGACGGCGCGATCGAGACCGCCCCGCCCGTGGCGCAGCAGCCAGTAGAGGATCTCGAGCTCCTCCTCCGGCGACAGGGTGGCCGCGTCAGCCAGGGTGCCCGGGCCGGCGCGATCGGTGAGGACGTCGAGCTGAAGGCGCTCGGACGTCGACAGCCGATCTCGCGGGGAGGCCGCGGCCATGGCCAGGTACGGCGAGGCCGACGTCAGATCGCCGCGAGCAGCGTGAAGGCGCGCGATCAGCAGCTCGAGCGCGGCGGTCGGCGTCTCGAGGAACCGCTGGCACAGGAGGCGTGCGCGCTCGGCCATGTCCACGACTTCGTCATCGTCTCGACCGGCGCGCAGGTAGAGCTCGGCGAGGTTGTGAAGCACGACGCCCTCGGTGACGGGGAGCCCGCCACGGCGAGCGAGCCGGCGCGCCGCCTCCAGGTCGGCGATGGCGCCGTCGACGTCGCCGGTGGCCTCACGCAGGTAGAGCCGGTTGGCGTAGGCGTTCGCGGCATGAAACGAATCGCCGCGCTGGCTGCACAGCGCCAGCGCATCGGCGAAGGCGGTGGCGGCGCCCGCCAGATCGCCACTGGACGCGCGGGTCGGCCCGAGCATGACGCGGGCCACGACCTCGGTGTGCGCGTCCCCGGCGTGGTGGGCATCGTCGGCGACCGCCGCGAGCGCCGCAGCCGCCGCCGCGTCGGCGCCCTCGCGCCAC
>SXJR01000502.1 GCA_005779305.1 Myxococcales bacterium | reverse complement strand
TTGGCGATGAGGTGCGCGCCACTTTTGTGAGCCAACAGCCCGAAGCGGCAGCCGCTTTCGTCAGGCAGGGTGAGCGCTGGCTGGCGGATATTTACCTCGGCCTCGGCCTCGCCGGCCAGGGCCGCCGCCAGATCGATCGCCGCCCCGGTCGCGCGCGAGGCGCGGAGCTCGGCGAGACGCGCCAGCGGGTAGCGGTTCGTCACTTGTCGAGGCTACCTGATAAAGTCCGGGACCATGGACTTCGGGCCCGCCAGCGCCGCGCCGATCGAGCGCTACGTGGTGCTCGAATATCTGTCCGAGGGCGGGATGGGCGCGATCTACCTGGGCAAGAAGCTGGGCGCCGGCGGCTTCGAGAAGGAGGTCGTGCTCAAGCAGCTCCTGCCCGAGTTCACCCAGCAGCCCGAGTTCATCGACCTGTTCCTGCGCGAGGCCCGGCTGTCGGCGACGCTCGATCACGCCAACATCATCCACACCATCGACCTGGTCACCGCCGGCAGCGAGTACTTCATCGTCATGGAGTACCTGGCCGGCGCCGATCTGCGCACGCTGGCCAAGCGGGCCAAGCGCCGCCGCAAGGCGTTCTCACCCGCGGCCGGCATCTACATGGCCCGCGAGATGCTGTCGGCGCTGGCCTACGCCCATTCCAAGATCGGCTCCGACGGGCGACCGCTGCGACTCATCCACCGCGACGTGTCGCCGTCGAACATCCTGGTCTCGCGCAACGGCGAGGTCAAGCTGACCGACTTCGGCATCGCCAAGGCGGCGACCCACACCTCCATCTTCTACAAGGTGAAGGGGAAGATCGGCTACATGTCGCCGGAGCAGGCCAAGAGCGATCCGATGGATCACCGCTCCGACCTGTACTCGCTGGCGGTGTGCCTCTACGAGATCATCACCGGCGAGCGCCTGTTCGTCGCCGCCGGCCTGACCTCGACGCCCGAACAGATCTACGGCCAGCCCATCACGCCGCCCTCGCGCAAGGTGCCGGGCCTGCCCGCCGATCTCGACAAGGTCATGCTCAAGGCGCTGTCGATGGATCCCGACGGCCGCTACCAGAGCGCCGGCGAGCTGCAGGAGGCGCTGCTCCGCTGCGCCCACAGGAACGGCCTGATGATGTCGGCGTCGGAGCTGGCCCAGCACCTGCGCCTGGTCTGCGGTCCGCCCGAGGAGTGGCGTGACGTCGACGAGGCCATGGCGCCGCACCACACCGCCGCGCTGGGCGGCGGCGGCACCGAGGTCTACGACGTCGGCGAGGATGGGCGCGACGACGACGATGAGAACGAGGGCACGGTGCGGCTGTCGACCGCCGAGCTCGAGGAGGACGACGGGCTCGACGATCTGGTCGGCGCGCTGGCCAAGGAGCGCCAGAAGGGCGCCGGCCGCGACAAGAGCGGCCGCATCGGCCCGCGCGACGGCCAGCGCGACCGCGCCAGCTCGGTGATCGAGATCGGGCGGCTCCAGCACCTCGAGCTCACGTCGATGATCAGTCTCGCCGCGCTCGAGCAGGAAGGGCAGCGCCCGATCGATCAGTGGGACGACGCCGACGACGAGGGGCCCGCCGTTCGCGCCCAGACGCCCGATCCGGTGGCGGCCACGGTCGCTCCCAGTCGCCCCGACGACAGCGGCGTCCCGGCGCGAATGCCGCCGCGACATGGGCGCGCACCCGGCACCCAGGGCGACGTCCTGACCGAGCACGTGCCCCCGCTCCCAGCGCGGCGGAGCTGGCTGATCCCGGCCGTGGTCGCCATCGTGGTGATCATCGCGGCCCTCATCGCCGCGTGGGTCATCGGCACGTCCGGCCCCGACGTCAGCTAGCGAACCGCACAAGGCCGCGGAACGACCCCACAATCCAGCCGCCACGGGCATTTACAGTCCGGGCGGCCGGGGGCTACGATGGCCGAGCGCCTGCGTCCATGTCGAGGGATCGTTCCAACGTCACCGCCCTGCTCGACGAGGTCCCCTCGTTCTCCAGGCAGAATCGCGGCGGGATCTTCCTGGTCATCAAGGGACCTGACCGCGGCGAATCGGTGCGCCTCGAAGAAGGCCACTCGGTGGCCTTCGGCTCGGCGCCGACCTGCGAGATGGTGCTCACCGACAAGACCGTCTCGCGCAAGCACCTGACCGCGGAGCTGGTGGACGAAGAGGTGATCATGGTCGACCAGGGCTCGACCAACGGCACCTTCATCCAGGGCTCGCGCTTCGAGAAGATCGCGATCGGCTTCGGCGCCGAGGTCAAGCTCGGCCGCACCGTCATCAAGTTTCTCCCCGACGAGGAAGTCGTCGAGCCCGAGCCGTCGCAGGAGACGGCGTTCGGCTCGATCGTCGGCGCCGACACCAAGATGCGGCAGCTGTTCAAGCTGCTCCAGGACGTGGCGGCCACCAACGCCACCGTGCTCATCGAGGGTGAGACCGGCACCGGCAAGGAGCTGATCGCCGAGGAGGTCCACAATCACTCGCCGCGCCGCGACGGACCGTTCGTCGTCTTCGACTGCGGCTCGGTGCCGCGCGAGCTGATCGAGTCGATGCTGTTCGGGCACGTCAAGGGCTCGTTCACCGGCGCCATCACCGACCGCAAGGGCGCCTTCGCCGAGGCCCACGGCGGCACCCTCTTCCGCGACGAGATCGGCGAGATGGCGCTCGACCTGCAGCCGTCGCTCCTGCGCGTGCTCGACAAACGGGCGGTGCGCAAGGTCGGGTCCAACGCCTACGAGAAGATCGACGTTCGCGTGGTGGCCGCGACCAACCGCGACCTGCGCGCCGAGGTCGCCAAGAAGACCTTCCGCGAGGACCTCTACTACCGCCTCGCCGTGATCCGCGTGACCGTGCCGCCGCTGCGCGAGCGCGGCGCCGACATCCCGCTCCTGGTCAACCACTTCATGCAGAGCTTCGGGCCCCAGCTCAACTGCACGACCGAGGACATGTCCAAGCTGGTCCGCCACTCGTGGCCGGGCACCGTGCGCGAGCTGCGCAACGCGATCGAGCGGGCCTGCCTGCTCTCGCGCGGCAACAGCATCAACATCGACGACGCCCTGGTCCAGGAGGCGGCGCCGGCCCTGGGCATCCGCACCGACCTGCCGTTCAAGGAAGCCAAGGGTCAGCTGGTCGAGATGTTCGAGCGCGAGTACATCGAGGACCTGATGCGCCGCCACAAGATGAATCTGTCGGCGGCGGCGCGCGAGGCTCAGATCGATCGCAAGCACCTGCGCGAGCTGATCCGCAAGTACGCGCTCGATCCGCGCCAGAAGTTTGACGAGGACGAGGACGCCGGCGGCGGCTCGGACGACTGA
>SXJR01000501.1 GCA_005779305.1 Myxococcales bacterium | reverse complement strand
GCAGGCGGAGGCGGAGGCCAAGGCCAAGAAGGAGCAGGCGGAGGCGGAGGCCAAGGCCAAGAAGGAGCAGGCGGAGGCGGAGGCCAAGGCCAAGAAGGCGGAGGCGGAGGCGGAGGCCAAGGCCAAGAAGGACGCCGAGGCGAAGACCAAGAAGGACAAGGAAGAGGCCGCGGCGCAGGCGAAGCGGGCAGCGGCGGAGACGGAGGCGCGGGCGAAGACCGACAGGGCCGAGGCCGAGGCGAAGGCGAAGAAGGACAAGGAAGCGGTGCAGGCGAAGGCCAAGGTCGAGGCCGAGGCCAAGGCCAAGGCGGAGGCAGAGGCCAAGGCCAAGGCGGAGGCAGAGGCCAAGGCCAAGGCGGAGGCAGAGGCCAAGGCCAAGGCGGAGGCAGAGGCCAAGGCCAAGGCGGAGGCAGAGGCCAAGGCCAAGGTGGAGGCAGAGGCCAAGGCCAAGGCGGAGACAGAAGCCACGGCGAACCCCAAGCTCGACCCCGCGAAGGGCAAGGTCGGCGCGGTGACGGGTGAGGCCACGGGCGAGCACTCGGGTGAGATCCGGCTGTCCAAGGTGGCGGCGCGCGAGCCGGCGGTCGCTGGCCCGTCGATCCTCATCGAGGAGCTGGTCGAGACGCGCAGCGAGGCGCGTTCGATCGCCGAGGCGGCAACGGCGGCGGCCGAGGCAGCGGCGACGGTGGCGCGGCGCGCCGAGCCAGCGGAGGCCAAGCCGGCGGAGGCCAAGCCGGCGGAGGCCAAGCCGGCGGAGGCCAAGCCGGCGGGGGCCAAGCCGGCGCTTCAGGCCGCGGTTCCAGAGACGGTCACGCCGGCCGCATCGGGGCGGTCCAAGCGCAAGTCGACGCAGCCGCCGATGGCCGGCAAGTCGGCTGCGGTGGCGGCGAAGGAAGCCGACCGGGTCGCGGCTGATGCGGCGAACGCGGCGGCCGCCGCGACCGCGCACTTCAGCGACGACGAGGAGGCCTTCTTCCAGGCCGGCCACGTCCCGCACCCTGATCACGGCCACAGCGCCGCCGAGTCGTTCGACGATCTCGATGCCGGTTACCAGCCAGTCGGGTTCTGGGATCGACTGGTCGGGCGCAAGCCGATGAAGAAGGGCCCGCCGCCCAAGCGGCCGGCGACGAAGAAGCCGCCCGCCAAGAAGCGCTGACTCCCAGACCGTCCACGACCAGGTCCACGTCGACGTCCACGCTCACGAGTTCGTCAACGCCCACGACGACCACGACCGCGCCCACTCAAGCGAGGCGGCAAAGCTCACGGTGTCGAGGTTGCGTGTCGTGGACGTGATCGTGCACGTAGGCGTGATCGTGGACGTTCCTCGTCGCCGTGGACGTGGACCTGGATCTGGACGTTCCGGCTCTTATCTGACCGGCATCGGGGTCAGCGCGCCGTCCAGACCAGCTCGACGCCGCCCCGCGCGCCCCAGATCTTGAGGGCGACGCGCTGGGCGCCGTCGCGCAGGACGGCGGCGGTGCGCGGGAAGGTCGCGACATAGACCGTGGCGAAGTCGCCGAGCATGGGTAGCTCGGCGCGGAGGACCTCGTACGGGCGGCGATCGCGTACGACCGTGCTGGGCGGAGTCTCCTTGCCTGCGTCGTCGACCAGGGCCACACGCCAGACCGAGCGCTCGCCGCGGTGGAGATCGTTCTCGGACCGCTCGTAGGTGGTGACGACCATCGTCACCTCGTAGTCGCCGGCGGCGGCGGTGCGGGCCTCGGCCATCAGGTTGTCGCGCGCGCTGCCGTCGAGGCGGCGGATCTCGGCCTCGCGTGCGGCGCGGGCGGCCCGCCACTCGGGCGAGCGGAACGTCGCGTAGACCTCGAGCGCCTGCTGGTACTCGCCGCGCAGCACCGCCTTGCGGGTCCACGCCTCGGTGACGTCCTCGTAGTCGCCGCTCTGCGCGGGCCAGCTCTCGGTGAGGCGCACTGGCTGGGCCTGCTGGCCACAGGCGAGCACGAGGGCCGCGGTCAGCGCGGCGGGGAGGAGCCTCACGGCAAGAAGTCCTTGCGTGTGAAGAGCGGATAGAGCGGGGCGTGGGCGACGACCGCGTCGCGGCCGCCCTCGAGGCGGTCGACCAACGCGACCACGGCGGCGACGCGCAGGCCGCTGGCTACCGAGCGCTCGATGGCGCGCAGGGTCGAGGCGCCGGTGGTGACCACGTCCTCGACGACGACGACCGGGCGCGTGCCGTCGAGGCGGCCCGCGGTCTCGAGCCACTGCGACGTGCCATGGCCCTTGGGCTCCTTGCGCACGATGAAGGCGTGGAGCGCGCGGCCGGCGTGGAAGCTGGCCACGCTCGTGGCAGTCGCCAGCGGATCGGCGCCCAGCGTCAGCCCGCCGACCGCGGCGGCCTCGGGCGCGACCTCGTCGATCAGGCGCCGGAAGAGCTGGCCGATCAGGAAACCGCCCTCGGCGTCGAGGCTGACCTGCTTGCAGTCGATGTAGAAGTTCGACTTGGCCCCCGACGACAGCGTCACCTCGCGCTCGGCGAAGGCGTGGACGCGGAGCAGCTCGAGCAGGCGCCCGCGTTGCTGGGCGAAGATCGGATCGGCGAACAGCGTCTCGACGGGCATCGCCGGCTCACCGTACCACGGGCGTTCGGCTGGCCGCGACCGTGGTTGACGTCACGGGCAACCGGGTTACAGTCGCACGACGTGCATCTTGTCGACGAATCCGACGCCGTTCCGGTCTCCTCGGTCGACGATCTCGTCGAGCATTTCCGCTCGGCCGAGAAGCCGCGCGCGTCGTGGCGGGTCGGGACCGAGCACGAGCTGATCGGCGTGCGCGCTGCCGGCCCCGACCTCGGGACGGCGCCGCCGTACGACGGCCCCGACGGCATCGGCGCCGTGCTGGCCGGCTTCGCGCGGCGCGGCTGGACCCCGGTCGAGGAGCGCGGCCACGTGATCGCGCTCTCTCGCGGTGACGCCCAGATCACGATCGAGCCCGGCGGCCAGTTCGAGCTGGCCGCCCGCCCCGTGGCCCACAGCTGCGACCTGGTGGCCGACCTGCGCGAGCACGCGACCGTGCTGGGCGAGGTGTCGCGTCCGATGGGGCTGGCCTGGCTGTCGATCGGGTTCCGGCCTTTCGGCGGGCGCGACGACATCCCCTGGATGCCCAAGCAGCGCTACGACGTGATGCGGGCGTACATGCCGACGGTGGGGACCCTCGGCCTCGACATGATGCTGCGCACCGCCACGGTGCAGACCAACCTCGACTGGTCCGACGAGCCCGACGCCGCCGCCAAGCTGCGCTGCCTGATGAGCGTCACGCAGATCCTGACCGCCCTGTGGGCGGCGTCGCCGATCGTCGACGGCAAGGTCAGCGGCTATCAGAGCTACCGCGCCCACATCTGGCGCGACACCGACACCGCGCGCGCGGGCCTCTTGCGCTTCGCCTTCGAGCGCGATGACGTCTACCGCGCGTACGTCGAATGGGCGCTCGACGTGCCCATGTACTTCGTCTACCGCGGCGGCTACCAGCCGGTTCCGGCCGGCCTCAGCTTCCGCCGCTACATGGCCGAGGGCCTGGACGGTCAGCGCGCCACTCGCGCCGACTGGGCGCTTCACCTGTCGACCTTGTTCCCCGACGCGCGCATGAAGAAGTACATGGAGGTCCGCGGCTGCGACTGCGGCTCGCTGCCCATGATCGCCGCCCTGGCCCCGTTCTGCCACGGCCTTCTCTATGACGAGACCGCGCGCAGCGCCGCCATCGCGCTCACCGCCGGGCTCGACTGGGATGCGCGCCAGCGTCTGGCCGACGAGGTGCCGATCGGCGGCCTGGCCACGCGGGTCGGCACCACCACCGTCGGCGTCCTGGCTCGCGAGCTGGTCGCGATCGCGCGTGACGGCCTGCGCCGTTCGCTGCCCGGCGTGGTCCGGCTGGTCGATCCGGTCGAGCGCATCGCCGAGACCGGTCGTACCCAGGCCGACGAGATCGTCGATATCTGGAACCAGCATGCCGGTGATCCGGCGGCGCTGATCCGCGCCCTGGCGCACCCCGGGTTGCACCCGACCACGGGCACCCGCACCGATCTGTCCTGCTGACGCCTGGCTACCGCGCGACCAGGACCGAGCACGGTGCGTGGCGCACCGTGGCCTCGGCGACGCTGCCCAGCACGAGGCGGCGCAGCCCGCGGCGGCCATGGCTGCCGATGGCGACCAGATCGGCACCGATCTGCTCGGCGCGATCGCAGACCGCCTCGCGAGGGTTCTCTTCGACGATCTGGAAGTTGAACGTCACGTTGGCCCCGGCGTGGGCGGCGGCGGCGGCGTCACCGCGGGCGCGGGCGTCGGCCATGAGCTCGTCGTTGAAGGCCTGAAAGTCGGTGGCGAGCGCCGGATCGGCGCCTGGCGCTGGACGTAGCATCGGCATCTGGAACGCATGCACCAGCTCGATGGTGGCGCCGGGCTGGGCCAGCTCGACGGCGCGGGCAAGGGCGGCGGTGGCACCGGGCGAGAAGTCGAGGCCGACGACGATGCGGCCGAACCCGCGATCGGGATCGCCCGCGCGCGCGACCAGCACGTCGGTCTCGGCGCGACGCACCACGTGCTCGGCCACACTGCCGAGCAGCCAGCGGCGGATGCCGGTGCGATTACGCGAGCCGGTGACGATGAGGTCGGCGCGGGTCTCGGCGGCGGCCTGGACCAGCGCGTCGTCGGGATACGCGTCGATGACGAGCTGGGAGACGGTGACCCCGGTCTCGGCGCTCAGGCGCTCGCGCAGCTCGCCGAGCTGACCGCGGTCGGCGGCGAGCCGCTTGGTCAGGATGTTGACGAACGCGTCGGCGGTGGCGGCCATGGAGTCGGGGACGTCGGGGCGCTCGGGCACGGTCGCGGCATGGACCAGGACCAGCTCGGCGCCGTGATGGGCCGCGACCTCGGCGGCGCGGCGCACGGCGACCTCGCTGCCCTGCGAGAAGTCGACTCCGACGACCAGCTTGCGCAGTGCCATGGCCCAGTTGTACGCGATCGGCGGACCGATCAGAAGCCGGGCTCCAGCACACCGTCGGCGACGGCGATGGCGCGCACGTCGTCCACGGTGGCCGCCTCGGCGGCGGTCTTGTCGGGGCGGTACCGGATCACACGGGCCAGGCGCAAGGCCAGGCCGCCTGGGTACTGCGGCGACCGCTGCACGTCCGAGAAGGCGATCTCGACCACCAGCTCGGGACGGACGTGCACCACGTGGCCGTCGCGGCTGGTCGCGCGCGCGCCCAGTTCGCGGGTCTGCCAGTCCAGGAGCTCGTCGGTCATGCCCTTGAAGGTCTTGCCCAGCATCACGAAGCCGCCGGCGGGGTCGCGGGCGGCGAGGTGGAGGTTCGACAGCCAGCCCCGCCGGCGGCCAGAGCCGGGCTCGACGGCGATCACGACCAGATCGAGGGTGTGGACCTTCTTGATCTTGAGCCACGATGAGCCGCGGTTGCCGGCAGCGTACGAAGCGTCGAGATCCTTGGCCATCACGCCCTCGTGGCCGGCGGCGAAGGCCGCGGCCAGGAACGCCTCGGCCGCTGCCTCGTCGCGGGTGACCAGGCTCGCCACCAGCGTCTCGGCGGGCGCGATCGACGCCAGCGCGGCGCGGCGGTCGCGGCCCGGGCGATCGATGACGTCGTCGTCGTCGACGAGCAGGCAGTCGAACCAGCGGGCGACCAGCGGCATCTCTGCGCGCAGGGCGGGGT
Organism: Myxococcales bacterium; assembly: GCA_005779305.1. Classification (GTDB taxonomy): domain Bacteria; phylum Myxococcota_A; class Polyangia; order Haliangiales; family Haliangiaceae; genus UBA2376. The sequence goes on along the minus strand of SXJR01000501.1, from coordinate 1,867 downwards.
CGTCGGTGGAGCGGCCGAAGCGCCGCATGGTCTCCTGGAACACGCGGGGGCGGCCGTCGGCGCGCAGCGCGATGGCCTCGCCGTCGAGAACGGCGCGACGGGTGGGCAGGGCCAGGCCCAGGGAGATCAGCTCGGGGGCGGCGGTGGTGACGTCGAGGCCGCCGCGCGAGTAGACGCGGACGACGTCCCCGTCCTTGTGGAGCTGGACCCGCGCGCCGTCGAGCTTGTGCTCGAGGATCGGGTCGGCGAGGGCGGCCAGCGCCGACGGCACGTCGTCGGCGACCTGGGCCAGCATGGGCAAGACCGGACGGAAGAGGGCGAGCCCGAACGCGGCCACGGCGGGGGCGCCGCCGCTGCGTGCCGCTCCGGCGATGCGGGCCAGATCGCCTGACATCATGAAGCCGCGCCGGATCAGGCCCTCGTCGAGGTGCTCGGCGCTGGCGATGGCGGCCACCATCACGCCATCGAGCGCGCCCTGGCGCAGCTCGCCGGTGAGCACGCCGACCAGGAGGTCGCGCTCGGCCCCGGTGGCGCGGGCGAACAGCGCGCCAAGCGTGGTCTCGCGCTGCTTGCCCGAGCCGGGGCCGTGGGCGCTGGCGATGGCAGTGAGGGCGCCGTCGACGTCGGCCAGGGTCAGGGTCGGTGAGGCCGCCGGTGGCAGCTCGCACGCGCGCGACACCATGGCGTAGCCGACGCCGATCTTGCCCTGGGGCGCCGTGCCGGTGAGGTAGTGGACGGCGAGCGTGACCTCGTGATCGGCGATGCCGCGGAGGAGCGCGGCCAGGCGCGCGGTCTTCTGGGTGCGGGCGCGCGTGGCCGCGACCGCGACGCTGGCCTGGGCCAGGGCGTCGAGCGGTGACGACGACGTCACCATCAATCGTCGTCGATCTCGATCTCGATCTCGAAGTCGTCGTCGATCTCGATCTCGACCGACTGCGCCCGCTCGGGGCCGGGCGTCTTGTGGGCCACGCCCGTGGGTGCGTCGAGGGTGTCGGCGCCCGGCTCCTGGAGCTCGACCTTGCCGGTGCCGAGGTCGAGCCCCGCCAGCGCGGCTTCGAGGGCCGCGTCGCCGTCGACGTCGAACGCAGGCGGCGGCTGGGTCCGCGAACCGGAGCGCGGCGGCAACGGCGGCGGCTGGGTGCGTGACGCCGGTCGGGGCTGGGCGTGCGGCACCGAGCGGAGCACGGGCGGCGGCGTGAGCGCCGCCTTGAGCTCGCGGGCATCGAGGGCCTCGGCGGCAACCGACGAGGGATCGACGCGCCCGGCTCCCTGGATCGTGCCGAGATCGACGTCCCGGCTGCGAAGCGGGTGTGAGCCGCTGGTGAGATCGACGTCGACGCTGTCCTCGAGTTCGAGGGCGGCGAGGGGGTCGCGGGGGGGGGCCGGGGTGGTGGCGCGGCGGGCCGCGTCGCGCTCGGCCAGCTCGCGACGCTGGCGCTCGCGTTCGCGCTCGTGGGTCTCGGCCTCGAGGCGGCGGCGTTCCTGCTCGGCGCGCTCGCGCTCCACCCGCAGGCGTTCGCGCTCCTCGTGTTCGCGGCGGAGGCGCTCCCGATCGTGGGCCTCTCGCTCGACGCGCAGGCGCTCGCGCTCGACGCGGTCGCGCTCGATGCGTTGCTTGTCGCGCTCGACGCGGTCGCGCTCGGCCCGCTCGCGGGCGAGGCGGTCCTCGTTGGCGCGCAGCTCGGAGGTCGCCGACCTGGGTCGGGGAGGAGGCGGCGCGGTCATGTGTCGGCGTCCGCGGGTGGTAGCGCCGCCACCATGGAGCGCCGCTTGTTCGGCGGCGGCGATCGCGGCGGCGGCGGCCGCGGAGGCCTCGGCGGCGGCTTGTTCGGCGGCAGCGTCGGCGACGGCGGCAGCGTCGGCGGCG
>SXJR01000500.1 GCA_005779305.1 Myxococcales bacterium | reverse complement strand
GCTCGGGTTCGACTTCCTCGACGTCGAGGTCCGCCTCGGCGACGCCCGCGGCTCGGGCGAGGGCGCCTACGCCACCGTCGAGGGCGGCCGCGACGTGATCGCCTTCGATCGCACCTCGCCCTCGGCCGAGCAGGTCGCCCACGAGCTGGTCCACGTCGCCCAGCGCCGCCGCTTCGGTGAGGGCTCCGGTGGACTGGCCAGCAAGGCTGCGGCCTCCGAGGTCGAGGCCCGCGATTTGGCGCCGCGCGCCGCCGCCGGGCAGCGCGTCGATGTCCGGGAAGCCCCCGCGGGCCGCGTCCAGCGCGACGACACGGTCGCGCGGAGCATCCGCGAGAAACTGCACGGCTGGATCACCGATGACGAGGCGGGCGCGCTCAGCGATCTGCGCCTCGATTCCAATCGCGCAGACACCATCGACATGTATCCAGGCCTGTTCGGCTGCGAGATCTGGGAGGACTTCAGCTCGAATGCCTCCGGCGACATCCTCCACCAGGCGATGGCGCTGTGCTGGCCGCATATGTCGCTGCTCGAAAGGCTCGAGACCCAGCTCGGCTACGTCGACGACGACGAGCAGGGCATCCTGCAGACCATCCGCAACGCGACCGATGCCGAGGTGCGCACGGCCGCCAGCGGCATCCAGCCCTACCTCGATCAGCTCGATCCCGCCGACCAGTTCACGGCGCGGTGTCGGGTGTGGCCCGATCAGGCCGTCGAGAACGTGGGCTGGCTGCTCTCGGCCGGTCGAGGCTGGGTCTGGGACGACGAAGGCCCGGTCGCGACCGCGGTCATGAACCTCACGCCGCGCCAGCGCGTCCAGCTCTGGAACGACTACGAGCACCTGGTCACGGCGATGTTCAGCTGGAACGACCGAGAGCAGATCCGGCGCATGTGCATCACCGACACCGGTGAGATGGCGACCGACACCGACGCGGCGCGGGTGCGCATGGAGCTCGCCACCGACGGCGCCGGCACCGACGAGGACGGCGTGCTGGCCGCGGTCGCGGTCGCCGGCAGCCGCCGCGACGAGGCCGCGCGCATCGATGAAGCGCTGGCGTCGGGCACCGCTCCGGACGGCACGCCGCTCACGGAGGACCAGCGCGCGACGCTCGAGCGCCGCTTCGACGAGATCGGCGACATCGACGGCCTGCTCTCCGCCAGCGAGGGCGAAGGCGAGGCGACCCTGGACGGCGAGAGCTTCCTGGGCCGGATCGAAGGCGACATGGACGCGGGCACGCTCGATGCGGCGTTGGCCACCGCCCATACCGGTGCCTTCCAGCGCGCCAAGCAGGCGCTGCTCGGGACGGTGAGCTGGTACGGAGACGTCGACGAGGCGGCGGTGCTGCGCATCATGCGCGAGATCACCGGCGAGCTCGAGCTCGCCGAGGGCGAGACCGCCGAGGGCCTCGGCGCGGACGTGGTGCGCACTCGCCGCGCCGAGTCGGCGACCCGCATCCGGACGGCGCTGCAGGAGGACCCCGAGCTGACCTCGATCTTCGGCGCGCTCGGCGACGCGTTGTGGGACGACGACGAGGTCGCGATGCTCGACGCCGTGAACGCCGGCGACGCCCTGGCCATGGTGCGGCTCGACCTGACCGAGGCTTTCGAGGGCATCGACACCGACGAGGCGGCCATCCTCCGCATCCTGCGCGACACGACCGCGGAGGTGCGCGCCCAGCTGCGCGGCGTCCCCGGCGACAGCGAACACGCGCCCGATCCCATCATCGTCCGGATCCGGGCCTACATCGTGGGTTACGCTGCCTTCTCGCGCGCGTTCGAACACACGCTCGAGACCGGCCAGATCCCGGTCGAGGACGCCCTGGCCGAGGCCACCGGCGGCGACGGCGACGGCACCAACGTCGAGCTGATCAACGAGACGCTGGGCACGCTGACGGCAGCCGACCGCGCCGAGCTGCGCCGCGGATACCTGCTCGCCCACAGCGGTGGCGTCACCGGCGGTGGCATCTGCACCGCCAGCGGGGACTCGCCGGCGGAGCGGGACGAGCGCGCGCTCGCCCGCTACCAGCGCATCCACGACAGCCTGCGCTTCGAGCTCGGCGACCAGGATCTCGATGCGGCGCTGGTGGCGATGCTCGACATCCCCACCGTCGAGGAGATGCGCAGCGCCGACGGCGCCGGCCGCATCGACGCGGCGCGCATCATGCTCTACCGCCAGCGCGAGCGGCTCGAGCTGAGCGCGGGCTGGATCACCAACGCCTTCAGCGCCACAGATGACACCGCGGCCAGCGCTCACGTCGAGTTCGAGGCCGCCTACAACACCGCGATGGAGGGCGGCGAGCTGACCGTCGAGGAGTTCGCGATCCTCGTCCACCTCGACACCCAGTTCAACGATCGCTTCACCGCGTACTCGGCCGCCTCGGACACCGTGGCAAACATCGCCGGCAGCGTGGCGGCGATCGTGGTCGGCATCGTCGCGATCGCGCTCACCGACGGCGCGGCGGCGCCGACCGTGGCGGCCTGGCTCAGTGCCAACGGCGGCATCCTCGGCGGCGCGGCAGTGGTCGGGGCGGTGGCCCAGGTCGGGACCGCCGAGCTCGTCGGTGGCGATTTCCACGACTCGCTGGAGACCGAAGGTGCGCGCGAGGCGCTCTCGGGCGCTCTGAGCGCCGCCCTGACCGTGGCCGGCGCGGGCCTGGCCGAACAAGCCGCGACCTTCGTCGGGCTGTCGGGCCCGTCTCTGACTGCGGCCATCGCGCGTGCCGCCGCCGGGTCGGTCGAGGTCTCGATCGCCGGCCGGGCCTTCGCGCGCGGCGCGCTGATGGGCCTCCTCGACGGTGCCTTGGGCGGCGCCATCGGTGATCTGGCCATGACCTTGACCGACGTCCAGACCTGGCGTCACAGCGTCTGGGGTGTGCTGGCGCGGGCCGGCGAGGCGCTCCTGCGTGGTGGTCTGATGGGCGCCACCGTCGGCGCGGTCACCGGCGGCATCATGGAGACCGCGACGACGCTGCTGCGGGCGCGCGCGATGTCGGATGTCGTGGTGCGCGTCGACGAGGCCCTGGGACGGGGCGGTCACATCGATGTCACCGTCACGGCGGAGGGTGGCCTCGAGGGCCTCACCCTCCGCTTCGGCCCCAACGTCACCGACGCGGATCTCGCCGCGCACGTCGATCGGGTGGTAGCGATCCAGCGGGCCAGCGGCATCCTCGCTCGCTGCCGCGAGGCGGTCACCGGCCACGTCGATGATCCGGTCGGGACCGTCGCCGGCGACGCGGCTCACGAGGTCAGGAAGCTCGAGGACATGATCCGGGCGCGCATCGCCCAGCTCCAGGGCGAGATGTCCTCGGACGCCCGTCAGATCATCGAGGCCGACCTCGACGTCTTCGAGTCCAACCTCGCTCGCTTCCGGACCCTGGCGGCGAGCGGCGACACCAGCTTGAGCACGGCCGGCATCGGCTCGCCGCGATCGCCCGCACCGGGCTTCCCCGACGCTCCGGCCGGGCACTATTACCGGCGGCGCGCCAGCGGCACCGGCTGGGAGATCGCGCCGGAGCCGGGACATACCGATCCTCACATGCTCGTGTCGGACGGCAACGGGGGCTGGACCATCGAGCGCATCGACCCCACTGCGCCTGTGGATGAGCACGGTGTGCACTACCCGCCGCCGCCGCCCGGTCACTACTATCGGCGCCGTGGCGATGGTTGGGACCTCCAGCGGTATCCGGGCGACGCCGCCGATCCGGTCACGATCGCTCCCGATAGCAACGGCGGCTGGATGCGCGTCGGGCGCGACGGCCGTGCCACGCGCGCCGCCGAACGCTTCGAGGCAACCATCGAAGGGCGTCCGTTCACGCGTCAGGATGCCTTCGCCCAGCTCACCGCCGAGGACTCGACCTCGAGCTTCCGTGCCTACTGGGAGATGCTCCGCAGCAACGGCCTCGCCACCGAGGAAGAAGTGATCGCGGCCATGGTCGATCCGGCCGGTCGTACCGTCGACTCGGTCCGGCACAGCCTCAAGGAGGCGATGGAGCCGCGGATCTGGGCCCGGGTCGGCCACACCCCCGAGGGGATGGTCCTGACCGAGGCCGAGAGCCTCCTCGAGCTCCAGAACCTGACCGCCGGGCTCAACCAGTCGGACCGCGGCAACCTGCTCGAGCGCTGGTACCTCGCGCGCCGATCGGGATCGGGGCTCCTCGCGCATCCGACCATGACCGACGAGGCCAACCCCGGGCTCGTCACCGGGCGCGGTGGGCGCGGCGTGCGGCGCCCCGACTTCGTGGAGGGCAGCACGCTGGTCGAGATGAAGGCGACGACCGTGGGGCTGAACCCCGAGGACGTCCTCCAGATCCGCGATGGGCTGCGCGTGACCGCGTCGGAAGCGGGTACGGTCACGCTCGAGGATGGTACGACTCGCGCGGTGAACTCGATGCGTGTGGTCTTCACCGACATCCGAGGCGCGCGCGGTTCGGTCGAGGACATCGCCGCGTGGCTGCGCGACTACGATCACCTGACGATCGAGATCTTCGGCAGCGACGGTGTTGCTCGCACGATCACGCAAGGTAATCTGGGTACGCGCATGAGCGAGGCCAACGTGACCGACCTGGCCGGCCTGCTGGCAGGGATGTGATGCAGGCGCGGCTGCAACTGAACTTCGCGGGCGCCGATCCTGCGGCGGTGGTCGAACATGCGCTCGCGATCGGCATGCTCCCCGAGACGCCACCCGCCACGGTGAAGGTCGACGAGAAGGCGGTCAAGCAACCGGGCCCACTCGCCGAGCTGGCGCGGAGCAGCGACGAGCTCGACGTGAGCTGGGGCATGGACGCGGCCTTCCAGCGCGGGCGCACGCACGACCGGACGTACATCCACCGCACGCGGTGGGAGCTGACCCCGGAACAGCTGCTGGCGACCGTCGCCGGGTGGCCGTTCGAGGCCTGTGTCACCCGCGCCATCGATCCGACCTGGTGGCAGGGCTACCGTTCGATCCACGGCTGGGGCTTCCTGCTCAAGGGTGCCGGACATCGCCTGGTGTCGAAGCGCATCGTCGATCGCGGTCCGTGGCGCCGGTTGCGCGACGAAGCCAACGACGTGACGCTGTTCCAGTTCCACGATCTCGACGCCGACGCCGAGGCGGCCCTGGAGCAGGCGAAGCCGGGCCACGCGCTCCTGGCCTCGGTCTGGGTGGGCGGTCACTACGCGTCGCAGCTGTGGGCGTTCCGCAGCGGCGCGCGCAGCTACAAGCCGACCTTCTACGAGCCGGCGACGAAGACGTCGGTGGTGCTGGTGCAGGAGCGTGAGGTCACGCCCGAGGAGATGGGCATCGCGTCGGCGACGCGCGTGCACCAGGTGTTCCCCGAGCCGGTCGAGCAGGTCCGGTTCGTGTACCTCGACGAGGCGATGGCACGACGGCAGTTGCCGGCGTTGTGGCTGCACGGGCTCGAGGTGCGCGCGATGACCGCCGCCGGCGAGCAGCGCCTCGATCTCGACTACGAGCCGCCGCCGCTGCCCGAGCCACCGGCCTGGGTGCGGCGCCTGCCGCACTGAGGTCTCCGCCGCGGTAGAACCGGGGGATGCGACCTGTCGTCCCCGCCATCGCCGCCGCTCTGGTTGCCGCCGCTGTCGCCCTCGCCGCGCCCGCGGCGGCTGACGGCCCCAGGCTGACGCTCGAGCAGCTCACGGCGCGGGCGCTGGCCGGGCCGCGGGCGACGATGGCGGCGAGCGAGACGGCGAGCGCGCGGGCGCGGGTGAGCGAGGCGACGAGTGGGCTGTTCCCCAAGATCACGGCGACCGCGTTCGCCGGGCCCAGCCCGCGCATCGACTGCGTCGACGCGGCGTGCGACCAGACCGATCCCGACGGGTTCGCGTGGAGCGTCGACGGCCTGTGGACCGGGGTCAGCCTCGACGTGGTGCAGCCGGTGTACGCGTACGGCAAGGCCGGGCCGGGCAAGCGGGCGGCGCGGGCCGGCATCGCGGCGATGACGGCGCTCGAGGACGAGAGCGCCGGCGACGTCGCGGTCGAGGCGGCGCGGGCCTACTGGGGCCTCAAGCTGGCGCGCGAGCTGCGCTACATGCTCGAGGACGGCATCGAGCAGCTCGAGGGCGCGCACGAGCGCCTGGTCGAGCGGGTCGCCGAGGGCACCGGCGAGGTCACGATCCAGGATCAGCAGCGGCTCGAGACCATCATGGCCGAGGCCAGGATCCAGCTCGAGGATGCGTCGCAGGGCGAGGAGATCGCGCTGGCGGCGGTGCGGGCGCTGGCTGGCGACGACGCCGCCGACGTCGACGACGTGCCGATCGAGGCGGTGACCTACGAGCTGACGTCAGAGAGCGATTACTTCGTTCGGGCCGGGGCGAAGCGGCCGCAGGTGGTCGCCGCTGCCGAGGGCGCGCGGGCGGCGGCGGCGCTGGCCGACCTCGAGGCCAGCGACTACTGGCCGATGCTGTCGCTGGTCGGCAGCCTGGCCTACTCCGACGCCGCCGGCGTCGAGGATCCGCCCAGCGCGATTCACGAAGATCCGTATCACCGGACCCGCGCCAGCCTGCTCCTCACGTTGACCTGGAAGATCGAGCCGTGGACCACGCGTACCAAGGTGGCGCGGGCGCGGGCGGCGGCGCGCAAGGCGGCGGCCCAGGCCGATCTGGCCAAGATGGGCGCCACCCTCGATCAGCGCACCGCGTACGCCGAGGCCGCGCGCTCGCGCCGGCGCGTCGACGTCGCCACCACCGGCGAGGCCGCGTCGCGGGCCTGGGTGGCGTCGCTGATCCAGGCCGACGCCATCGGCGCCGCCGAGCCCAAGGAGCTGGCCGAGGCCTACCTGGGCTGGTTCGGCATGCGGGCCCGGCTCGCCAACGCGATCCAGCAGTGGAACGTCGCCACGGTGCGGCTCGAGCGGGCCAGCGGCGGGATCAAGGCGATCCGGTAGGCGGAGCGGCGTGAGCGGTCACCGGGCCAGGAGGCCGCGCTCGGTGGCCAGCTCGCGCAGGCGCGTGGTGGCGAGCTGGAGCCGCTTGCGCAGGCGCGCGGCCTCGCGCACCAGGGCAGGCTCGTCGAGGTCCTCGTCGGCGAGGGCCATCGCCACGTCGCGCCACTCCATGTCCTTGTCGACGCGCAGCACCAGCACGAGCTGATCTTCGGGCGGCAGCTCGTCGCGCAGGCGGCGGATCTCCGACTTGACCTCGGTCTTGAGGTAGATGAGCGTCGTCGACTTCACACGATCGGCGACCGCCTCGATGACCTCGCCGGGCGTCGGCAGGTTGAGCGCGGCCCGCCGCGCCCCGGCCACCGACCAGCGATTGGCGGCGTTGCGAGCCACCCGATGCGCCCAGGCCCGCAGCGAGCAGCGCCACGCGAAGCCGGGCAGGCCGCGCCAGAGATCCTCGGCGAAGATCGAGAACACCTCGGCGGCGTCGCCGTCGGAGCGAAGGCGCGCGGCCAGGAGCCCGAGGATCTCGGGGCCGTAGCGCTCGAGCGCCAGCGTGGTCGCCTCGTCGAAGCGCCCGGCCGCGTACGCGTCGCGGAGGGCGGCCTCGTCGTCCATCAGCCGATCAGAGCACAGGAGCGCCCCTCGCTCTAGACGTACAATGCTCGCGATGCCAGGGCCCCGGTCCGACGACGCGACCGCTGACAACGGCGCGCCGACCGTCGACGGGCTGGCCGACACCCGCGAGGGCTACGACTCGTTCCTGCGCGAGGCGGCGCGGGTCACCGACGGGGCGGCCATGGTCTCGACGAGGCCGCTCGCGGCCGGGACGCGGCTGGCGGCCGAGCGCTTCGAGATCCTGCGCACGCTCGGCCAGGGCGGCATGGGTGTGGTCTACGCGGCGCGCGACCACCTGCGCGGCGGCGAGGTCGCGCTCAAGACCATCCAGGCTCCGACCCTCGACGCGATCGAGCGCCTGCGCGGCGAGTTCGTGACGCTGCACGACCTGTCGCACCCCAACCTGGTCGTGCTCGGCGAGATGGTCGAGGACGGCGGGCGCTGGTTCTTCACCATGGAGCTGGTGCGAGGCCCCGATCTGCTCGGGTACGCGCGCCCGGGCGGCGCGCTCGACGGGGCCCGCCTGCGCGGAGCGGCGGCTCAGCTGGTCACCGGCCTCGGGTTCTTGCACGCCGCGGGCAAGGTGCACCGCGACATCAAGCCGTCCAACGTGCTGGTCGAGGACGATCGTGTGGTGCTGCTCGACTTCGGCCTGGCGGCCAGCACCGGTGGCGGCGCCGCGGCGGGCGGCACCCTCGGCTACATGGCGCCCGAGCAGGCCAGCGGTGGCGCCGCCGGGCCGGCCGCCGACTGGTACGCCTTCGGCGCGCTCCTGTGGGAGACCTTGAGCGGACGGCTGCCGTTCGGCGGCACCGCGTCGGAGGTGCTGGCCTCGAAGCGGCGCGGCGCGCCGGCGGTGCCGCCCGAGCTCGACGGCGGCGCCGACGACGAGCTGGTGCGGCTCGCGGTCGCTCTGCTCGATCCCGATCCGGCGCGGCGGCCCGACGGCGCCCACGTCGCGCGTGTCCTCGGCGTGGCGGCGCCGCCCCTGCCGCCGATGCCACGCTTCGTGGGACGCGCCGCCGAGCGCGCGATCCTGACCTCGGCCTTCACCGCGTCGCGGACGGCCACGCGCGCGGTGCTGGTGCGGGGCCCGTCGGGCATCGGCAAGACCGCGCTGGTGGCCGCGTTCGGCGACGAGCTGCGCGGCGGCGGCGCCCTGGTGCTCGCCGATCGCTGCTACGAGCGGGTGGCGGTGCCGTTCAAGGGCCTGCACGGCGTGGCCGCGGGGCTGGTCGCCGGTCTCGACCACGCTGGCGAGGTGCTCGACGCCGTGCTCGCCAGCCCCGACGTGGGGCTCCTGCCCGCGGTCCTGCCGGCGCTGGCGGCCCACGCCGAGCTGGCGCGCGCCGGTCGCGGCGTGGCGCCGGTGCGCGATCCGGTCGAGCGCCGAGCCCGGGTCTTCGACGCCTTCGCGGCGCTGATCGGACTCCTGACCCGTCGCCGCTCGCTGGTCCTGCTCATCGACGACGTGCAGTGGGCCGACCGCGACGGCCTAGCCCTGCTCGCCCATGTCCTGGCCCGCGTGCCCGCGGGCGTCCTGGTGGTGACCACCGCCGCCGACGGCGCCGAGGTCGACGAGGAGTGGGCGCGGATCGCCGAGCACGTCGTGATCGGTCCGCTCCTGCGCGACGACGCCGCCGCGCTGGGCGAGGCGCTCGTGGGCGGCGACGTCACCGCGATCGTCGACGAGGCCGCCGGGCATCCGCTGCACCTGGCCGAGCTGGCGGCGCTGCGTCGCCGCGGCGGCAGCGGCGGCGTGCGGCTCGAGGACGCGATCGCCGCCCGCCTCGGGGAGCTGGCGCCGGCGCCAAG
>SXJR01000499.1 GCA_005779305.1 Myxococcales bacterium | reverse complement strand
TGGACCGGCGTGAGGCCGTCGCGCACGTCGGGCAGGGCGCGCGACGTGAGGACCGAGAGGGCGTAGTTGAGGTATCGGCGGCGCGCCTCGGTGGCCAGCGCGGTGTCGTCCTCGCCGCCGCTACCGTCGCCCCCTCCATAGATGTTGGTGGGCGGGCTGCCGGCGCCGCCGCCGGCTGCGCCGCGGCTCTTCTGCTTCCGGCCCTCGCGGGGCGCGACTGTCGGTTTCTTGGCCATGATGGTGCTGGTCACGGGTTCGCTCGGGGACAGCGAAGGGGCGTCGACCTTACTCGGCAGCCCGAAAAGATCTAGCTGGTCGGGATCGCTAGTGGTTGTCACGAGTCCTCCTCGGGTCCCCGGTTGGCGGCGTATCACGGTGGGCTGACGAGCGCTGGTGGCCGTCGGCGGCGAGTACCCGTGATGAAAGGGTTTTTGCCCGTGCCGGGGGTGGCGTGGTACAGGGGGAATCCACGCATGGTCGACAGACGACACAAGGCGCGCAAGAAATCGTCCCTCGAGATGAGGGGCGAGCTGGGCAAGCCGCCGGCCCGCAGCGGCACGCTGCGCCTGTTCGTCCTGCTCGCGATCATGGTGCTGGTGAACCTCTACGTGTTCGTCTGGCGCGACGGCACCTCGATCGGCGACATCCGCAAGAAGGCCAAGGACGCCGACATCGGTCAGGTCGGGCTCGGCGGCGCCGGCGGTGGCAACGTCGATGCCGGCCCCGGCCCCGCGGTCGGCGCGGCCGGAGGCGCGGCGGTGGGCGAGGCGTCGGCAGGCGGCAGCTTCGAGGGCACCGTCGCCAAGAACGAGAGCTTCGGCAAGATCCTGCGCGGCGAGGTCGGCCTCGCCGCCGGTCCCGCCGACGAGCTCATCCGCGCGGTCAGCCCGGTGTTCGACTTCCGGGGCCTGCGCGCCGGCCAGGCCTGGAAGGTGATCGTCGCCGACGACGGCAAGGTCGATTCCTTCGAGCTGGTGGTGAGCAAGACCCTCACCATCCGGGCTCAGCGCGACGAGGCCACCGGCGAGCTCACCGCCGCCAAGGACGAGGCCGCGACCCGCGTGGAAGTGCGCGCGGTCGGCGGCCGCATCGATAGCTCGCTCTACGCCGCGGTCAAGGCCACCGGCGAGGACACCGCGCTGGTCGCGTTCTTCGTCGACGTCTTCGCCTACGACCTCGACTTCTACAACGACACCCACGACGGCGACACCTTCAAGGTGATCGTCGAGGCCGAGTACAAGGACACCGAGCTCCTGCGCTACCGCCGCATCCTCGGCGCCGAGTACGCGGGCAAGGCCGGTACGTTCCGGGCGCTGTACTGGACGCCGCCGGGCCAGAAGGCTGGCGCCAAGGGGCGGTACTACGACGACCGGGGCCAGTCGGTGGAGAAGAGCATGCTGAAGACGCCGCTCAAGTTCGCGCGGGTCTCGAGCGGCTTCAACCCGCGCCGCATGCACCCGGTCCTGCACACCGTCCGCGGGCACTTCGGGACCGACTTCGCGGCGCCGACCGGGACGCCGGTCTGGGCCGCCGCCGACGGCGTGATCACCGGGCGTGCGCCCTCGGGCGGCGCCGGCAACATGGTGACCCTGCGCCACGACAACGGCCTGGTGACGCTCTACATGCACCTGTCGAAGTTCGCCGCCGGCCAGAAGGTCGGGCAGCGGGTCGCGGCCAAGACCGTGATCGGCTACGTCGGGACGACGGGATTGTCGACCGGTCCGCACCTGCACTTCGGCGTGAAGAAGAACGGCGTCTACGTCGACTTCGGCAAGCTGGCGCCGAGCCGCGCGGCCGGCGTGAGCAAGAAAGATCTGGCCGCGTTCAAGGCCGAGATCGGGCCGGTGCTCGAGCGCATGGCCGCGATCTCGACGACGCCGGTCACGCCGGTGAACGGCGCCGCGCCCGCCGCGGTCGCTGCCCCGGCGCCCAACTGACGGCAGCGCGGTTCAGGCGCTGGGGCGTCCGAACACCACGTGCGCCGGCATGAAGCCGAGGTACGGCCAGTCCTCGATCGGAAGATCGTCGATGGTGCCGCTGCGCGACCCGTCGCCGACCCGCACGCGGCGGCTGCGCTCGCGGGGCAGGTACTCGGTGCCGAACCAGGCGTAGGCCTTCACCTCGCCGGCGTCGTCGCCGCTGGTCGAGGTGACGAAGACCATGGTGCCGAAGCCGAAGCCGCCGTCGCCGTCCATCTCGCGGGCGTCGTCCTGGTGGGGCAGGCGGGTCGAGTCGACGATGCGCACCGCGTAGGCGCCGGGCCAGCCCGCCACCGCCTCGGGGAAGCCGACGATGAAGCCGACGTGGCCGGTGATCTTGGAGGTCGAGATCGGCGATTTGAGCCAGGCGAAGGTGTCCCCCGGTCGGACCTCGCCGACGTGGACGCGCTGCCAGCCGCCGCGGGCGCGGCCGGTGGGGGCGCGCGCGATGGCGCGAAAGAAGTCGCGGGCGACGGCGCGGGCGCCGCCGCCGGTGGCGTGCACGCTCTTCATGGCCCTCGGCGCCGAGCGCTCGAGCACCCACGCCGCCATGCCCGAGCAGTCCCAGGCGTAGTAGCCGTCGCGCGGGCGGACCACGGTGCGGGCCTGGTACTTGGTCTCGCGCACGTCGGCCATGACGGTGCGCAGCTGCTCGATCAGGCGGCCGCCCGCGGGGGTGGGCGCGTCGCCGCGCGTCATGGTGAGCTCGGCCAGCGGGATGGCGGACGCGTCCTCGGCCTCCGCCCGGGCGCAAGCCAGAACGGCGCACGCCGAGACCCCGAGCGCCAGCGCGGTGCGGATGCCCACATCCAGTTCGTGACACCGCGGGAGCTTCGCGGCAATGAAGATCCGTGTAAGCCCCGCCCCGCCCCGACCCGTGGCGCGGGAAGCGGTGTGCGCAGGCGGAACGTGATCGCGGCCCCCGTCTGGGACCATGAGTGGTTGCCGTTCCCGGCGTTCCCGCGCATCCTTGGGAAAGCCCATGGTCAAGTTGCTGCTCGGTCTGCTCAAGGGCGCCATCCTCGGCGGCGCCCTCGGCTACGGCGCCTTCGCAGCCGGTCTCGACGGCGGGCTCCTGTGGCCGGTGTATGGCGTGGTCGGCCTCGTGGTCGGGCTGATCGCCGGCACCCCGCTGTGGAAGCTCATCACCGACAAGAACGCGACCACATGGGTGAGCGTGCTCAAGGCGCTGTTCGGGTTCGGCGTCGGCTGCGGCCTCTACGCCCTGGTCGGCCAGGTGTGGGGCGGATTCGACCTCGAGCTCTCGTTCCTCGACAGCAAGCCGCGCCTGTTCCAGCACTGGCAGCCCGCCTTCGGCGCCGCCGTCGGTGGCTTCCTCGGCGCCTTCTTCGAGATCGACGACGCCATCGGCGGCGACGACAAGGCCGCCAAGCCGGCCGCCAAGCCGGCCGCCGGCAAGCTCCCGCCCGGCAAGCGCTGATTCAGGGCGCCGCGAGCAGTCGCGCCAGCAGGTCGTCGACACCGGCGACGGCCGCATGCCGCTCCATGTAGGCCCGGTCGAGCGCGCCGCGATGTACGAGGACCACGCCGAGCGCGTCCTTCCACTGGCGATCGGACACGTGGCCGCCGATCCGGTACCAGATGAGCTTCTGGAGCACGATGTCCTCGGCGGAGGCGATCGGGAAGCGGTGCCCCTCCGCCTCCTGGACCACGATCCGCGTCAACTGTGCGCGGGAGAGCTCGTCGTGCTTGGCGCAGAACACATCGACCTTGGTCATCGACGCCTCGTGGATCGCGTTGAACGAGCTCCGCTCGCGCACCGCCCAACCCATCGTGTCCTGGTCGACGTAGAACCCGGCGACGAGCTTCTCGAACAGCGGCGCGACGTGCTCGAGCCGCAGATCAGCGACGAGATCCACGTCGGATGTGGCCCGCATCTCGCCGAGGAGCGAGCTGGCCACCGATCCGCCGATCAACCACGTCACGCCCAGGGCGTCGAGGTGCTCTCCGACCCGGAGCGCCGCGGTGAGCTCGTCGATCAGCATCGGGCCCGTCCTCAGCGGCCGTGGACGTCGGGGTCCCAGCCGAAGGCGCGGATCATCGTGTCGCGATCCAGGTTGCGCGACGCCAGGCGCAGCTCGGTCTCGCGCGCGGTCGCGTCGGGATAGCGGCGGCGGAGTTCGGCCCGGGTGAGCTCGTTGAGCGCCCGGCCGAGGCCGAGGATCTTGGCCAGGCGCTGTGACGGCGTGGCCCGGCGCCACAGCTCGACCATCCGCGCCTCGACCTCGGGCGGCGTGTCCTCGAAGAGGCGCGTGGAGTCGTGCGGAGCAGGCACGTCCCCACCATACCTCACGGTGCCGACGCCGGGCCCCGGAACCAGAGGGCCAGACGCGGGTTGTGGCGGCGGCGCCAGAGGAACCCGTCGAGGATGTAGTGGGTGAGCTGGGGGACGGCGAGCAGCGGCACCAGGAAGGTGTGGGTGTCGTCGAGGCCGAGATCGCCGCCGAAGAGGTGGGGGTGGTCGTGCCAGACCGCGCGATCCCAGAGGAGCTCCTCGAGATACGCGACCGCCCACAGCGACGCGGCGAAGACCAGCACGCCGCGGGCGAGGAGGCGTGCGCCGGGGCCACTGGCGGTGACGGGATCGTGGGCGGCGACGGCGCGCCCGTAGACGAAGACCAGGGCGGCGTAGGGCACGCCATGGATGAGGACGTTGGTGACCGTGAAGGTGAGATCGCCGTCGGTGGCGACGATTCCGGTGTACCAGCACGCCGCGGTGGTCGCGACCACCAGGTGTTTGCCCCACGACACCGGGCCGCGGCGAGCCTGGAGGACGGCGCGGACGACGTAGGTGGCGAGGATGGCGACGTAGAGCGCGCCGGCGACGGTGACGATCGTCGACGACAGCCCGGTGGCGAAGTCGCCGGGGCGGAACCAGGCGAAGCTGCGCGCCGGCGCGGCGTGCCACCACAGGAGCGGATAGACGGTGGCGGCGTAGATGGCGGCGCCGTCGACGATCGCGCCGGCGCGATCACGCTCGCCGTTGCGGGCCCGGTAGAGCGCGACCCAGCCGTACTGCTGGCGCACGAAGTGGAAGACGGCGAGGTACGCCAGCACGCGCCAGAACAGCGCCGGTCCGCCGGCCGCGTAGAGCGCGACGCCGGCGGCCCAGCCGGCGAGGGGCACGAGCGCGTAGAGCCGCGGCTGGCGGCGCAGCTCGGCGGGATCGAGGTAGGTCACGAACGCGGTCGACCAGACGTGGGCGACGTCGACCATGAGCACCAGCGCGATCCACGCCGCGTCGGGCGTCTCGGTCGGCAGCGCGAGCGCGGGGCCGAGGGCGACCACGGCGAGGGCGATCAGCGCCGGTGCGACGAAGACGGCGAGGTCGAGCGACGGCGAGAACAGCCAGCGGCCGGGGGCGCCCAACGTTGACAAAGTTGACACCGTCCCCTCCCTCACGTGGCGAGGACCTCGTCGGCGGCGCGCACGCCGTGATCGAGGGCCTCCTCGAAGAGGGCGACGGCCGAGAGCTCGCTGGAGGCCATGTGGATGGGGCCGAGGGGGGCGCGGGCGGCGGCGAGGGCGGGATCGAAGACGGCGCCGACGCGCGGCCGCGGCATGCCGTGGCCCCAGTAGGCGACGTCGACGCGGCGGCAGCGATCGCGGAAGTCGGGGTGGGCGCGCGAGAGATCGGCGAGGGCGACCTCGGCCCAGTCCTCGCGGGTGGCGCCGTCGAGATCCTTGCGGGCGGCGGCGCCGTCGCCGGTGAAGGGGTAGTACCAGGTGAGCACGGTCGGCCCGTGCTCGCGGCCCCGCTGGTGGGTGGCGACCACGTAGCCGAGGCTGGGGCTGTCGTGGAGGACGTTGTCCCACGCCAGCGGTGCGTCGCCGACGCGGGTGCGCAGCCGGCGGTCGAGGTGCAGGTTGGCGACCGCCCAGGCGCCGCGATCGACGGTGTGGGCGGGGCGGGCGCCGGTGCGCAGGGGCGCCACGACGCGGCGTGCGATGAAGCCGGGCACGGCGACGATGGCGCGGCGTGCCCGGACGCCGCGGACGCCGTCGGGGGTATGGGCGATGACCTCGACCAACGTGTCCGCGATCCGGACATCGGCGACGGCGTGGTCGACGAGCACGCGATCGCCGAGCCTGCCGGTGAAGTGGGCGACGATGGCGCCGTTGCCGTCGGGCCAGGTGATCACCGACTGGTGCTCGGCGCCCGGGCGGGCCACCCGCGAGGCGAAGTAGGCCAGGCCGGCCCAGGCGCTGGTGTCGGCGGCGAGCAGGCCGAAGTCGTCGCGGCAGGCGTAGTCGCACAGCCAGCGCAGGCGCGACGAGTCGAGGCCACGTTCGCCCAGCCAGGCCGCGAACGAGATCCGATCGAGCGCGGTGACGGCGGCGTCGACCGAGGCGGCCGAGGCCGGCAGGGTGAAGGCGCGGCGCCCGGCGCCGTCGCGCCAGCCGACCCAGCGGTCGATCTCGGCCCGGAAGCGAGCGAGCTGATCGCGATCGGCGGCGGTGGCGCCGGCCTGCAGGTACTGACCCTCGTACCAGCGGCCCAGGTAGAAGACCCGCTCCTCCAGCTCGCGCACGCGCAGGTCCTCGGCCACCACGGGCTCGCCGTGCTCGTCGGCGCCGGCGAGCGCGCCCATCTCCTCGAGCAGGGCCAGCATGGCGCGGTGGTGGCGGAGCGGCGTGACCACGTAGTGGGCGCCCCACGGGTACGGCGTCACCTCCGACGCGCCGGCCTGGGCGGTGCCGCCGGGCACGCGATCGAGCTCGAGCACGCGCAGGTCGCGCACGCCGGCGCGATCGAGCCACCAGGCCGCGCTCAGGCCGGCCACCCCGCCGCCGATCACCACCACGTCGGTGGTCAGCCACCTGTCGTCCGGAACCCGGACATCACCGACGGTGGCATCGCGCAAGCGATGTCCACCGGCCTTGCCGGGCGTCAGCAGCTCGCCGTCGGGCAGGGGCGCCGGCCGCTGGCGGCCGCACGCCATCGCCATGGGCGCGCCGAGCAGCATCGCGACGAAGTCGCGCCGCGACAACGTCACACGTGCTCCGCCCCTCTCACTGCCACCGCCGCCACTCGGACTCGTAATAGCGGACCAGCATCTGGTCATCGAGCTGGTTGATCTCGACGTCGACCTCGGCCATGTCGGCGGGGAAGCGAAACATCGCCGCCATGGCCTCGCCGTCGAGGAAGCGGAGCGCCACGTTCGGGGCGGTCGTCGGCGGCGAGAACGCCGCGCGCCGCGCCAGCACGAAGCCCCAGACCCCGAACGACGGCACCGCCACGTGGTACGGCGCGACCGTGAAGCCCGAGGCGCGGATGGTGCGCACGATGCACCAGAACGACTTGCGGGCGAACAGCGGCGACGTCGCCTGCACGGCGATGGCGCCTTCGGGGGTCAGGCGCGCGGCCAGGAGCTGGTAGAAGTTGCGGGTGTAGAGCTTGCCGAGGCCGAAGCCGTTGGGGTCCGGGAAGTCGACGATGGCGACGTTCCAGTTGCCGGGCGAGGTGCGCAGCCACACCATGGCGTCGTCGTTGACCACGGTGAGCCGCGGGTCGCTCAGGGCCTGGCGGTTGAGCGCGGCCAGC
This sequence comes from Myxococcales bacterium, assembly GCA_005779305.1. Classification (GTDB taxonomy): domain Bacteria; phylum Myxococcota_A; class Polyangia; order Haliangiales; family Haliangiaceae; genus UBA2376. Next base: position 3,783 of record SXJR01000499.1, on the reverse strand, counting down.
GGCGGGAAGCGGCGGGCCAGGGCGGTCATCGCCGGATCGAGATCGACCAGGGTCACCGCCTCCACCGACGGATGGGCCAGCACCTCGCGCGCGGCCAGGCCGTCGCCGCCGCCGAGGATGAGCACGCGGCGCGGCGCGTGGCCGGCGGCGGTGGCCGCGACCATCGCGGGATGGACCAGCGCTTCGTGGTAGCGGTACTCGTCGGCCGAGGCGAACTGCAGGTTGCCGTTGAGGAACAGCTGGAACCCGGACGGGCTGCGGGTCACGACGATGCGCTGGTAGGGGCTGGTCTTGGCGTAGACGATCTCGTCGGCGTAGAGGCGGTTCTCGGACCAGGTGGTGAGCCGCGTCGAGAACAGGAGGCCGACGCCGAGGATGGCGATGACCGCGCCGGCGCGGATCCGCAGGCTGGTGACCCGGCCGATCTGATCGGCGAGCAGCCAGGTGCCCCACAGGCCGACCAGGGCGTTGCCCAGCCCGATCACCAGCGACGTGCGCAAGAGGCCGAGCTCGGGCACGAACACCAGCGGGAACAGGATCGAGGCCAGGAGCGCGCCGGCGTAGTCGAGCGACAGCACGCGCGAGACCAGATCCTTGAACGCGACCTCGTTCTGGAGGATGCGCATGAGCAGCGGCAGCTCGAGGCCGACCAGGGCGCCGATGGCGAAGACGAAGCCGAGCAGGATGACCTGAAAGCGCTGCACCTCGGCGAAGGCCAGGAACAGGATCGGCGCCGACAGGCCACCCACCAGCGCCACCGCCAGCTCCACGTCGATGAAGCGGCGGGCCAGGTTGCCTCCGACGTGGCGCGAGACCCAGGCGCCCACGCCCATCGCCGACAGGTAGAGCCCGATCACCAGCGAGAACTGCAGGACCGAGTCGCCCAGCAGGTAGCTGCCCATGGTTGCGGCGAGCAGCTCGTAGACCAGGCCGCACGTCGCGACCACGACGACGTTGACGTAGAGCAGCGTCGCCGGAAGTGGCCGCACGTTCGCTCGGTCAGCCGTGGATCGCGGCGGAGATGATGAGGGCCAGGCCGATCAGCACGCCGGCGACGATGACGCCGAGCGCGACGTTGTGGTCCTCCTCGATCTCCTTGCGGAACGAGAACGGCGCCACCTTGGTCATGATCCAGAACGCCGCCGTGAACACGACCACGCCGACGCCGGCGAACGCCGCCGACGACACCAGCGCATCTTGGAGCTCTTCGATCTTCATCATTTTCCTCCGTGGTAGCCGCCGTGCCAGAAGTGATAGGCGCGGTATCCGCCTGGTGAGTTGCGTACGCTGCCCGGCACGCGGTCGCGCTCCGAGCTCTTGAGGTCCCAGCCCAGCATCCCGGCGACGAGATAGAGGGCGAGCGCCGCGCCGGCCAGGCCGACGTAGATCTTGACCAGCCACGACATCGGCGTGCGCGGCACCGGCGGACGATCCGGCGTGCCCGGCGCGGCCGGCGGCTCGACCGGCGTGGCCGGCTTGCCCGTGCCGCTGGATGACGTGCTCATTCGTCGTCTCCTCCGCTCTTCAACCCGGCGGGCGCGTGATCGCTCTGCGACCAGCGCCGTCGCTCGAAGCTGTACTTCCAGATGAGCAGGATCAGCCCGGGCAGCCCGAAGAGGATCAGGGCGTAGAGCGCGTGCCGCCAGCGGAACACGTCCTGGCGGATGCGCACGTCGATCGCGTCGCGCACGGCGCCGGCCGGCTGCTGGACCTCGAGGCGCAGGACATAGCTGCCGGCGGGGACCGCGGGCAGGACGTGCGTGGTCGACGGGCTGCCCTCGCTCCAGTACTCGCCGCCCTCGGTGCCGGAGTAGTACGAGATCTCCTTCTCGAAGGTGTGCAAGTCGCCGGTGGCCTCGCGGACCAGATCGGCGGCGACGAAGGCCCACGAGTCGTTGACGTCGACGCGCAGCTTGATCTCGACGTTCTCGCGGCCGACCAGGGCGAAGGGCTGGGAGAAGACCACCAGCGGCACCGTCGACGAGCTCGCCAGCTCGGGCGGGATGGCCTCGGCCGGCGGCGGCTGGAGCGCGAGGGTGGCGTCGAGCACCACTCGCTCGTCGGCCATCTGCAGGCGACCGCAGGTGATGCCGATGAAGGCGAGGGTCAAGAGGCCGAACGCGCGGGTGGCGTGGCGGTGCTTGAACGGCTGGTTGGCGGCCACGCCGCTGGTGGCGGGCAGCCGATCCGGTAGGCCGAAGGCGGCCTGGACCTCGGCCGGCCGCTGGTAGACGCCGAGCGACCAGTTGATCTCGTCCGCCGTGGTCTCCTTCGACAGCATGCAGGGCGGCGCGACGTAGTCGGCGGTGTCGGCGCGCTCGCCGGCCTCGACCCGCCAGTACATCTCGCCCCACACGCCTTCGACCTCGGCGGTGGCCATGTCGAACAGGCGGAAGGTCTCCTTGCCGTAGCGCGGGGCGTGGTCGTAGCCGACCTCGACGGCGCCGGGCGGCAGCGTGGTGACGAAGCTCCAGTGGCCGTTGGCCTCGACCAGCCAGCGGAAGCCGGCGCCGGGTTCGTAGAGCAGGTGCTCGTCCCAGAGGAAGGTCACGCCGCCGGCGTAGTTGGCCTGGCGGCGGATGCGGCCGACGAGGGTGTAGGTGACGCCGTCGAACGTGCCCTTGGCGCCCAGCGGGATCGACCCGCGCTGCCCCGGCTCCTGCTCGAGCTGATCGATCACCGCCAGCGGCCCCTCGCAGTCGAGGATCGACGAGCAGTAGTCGCAGACCACGCGGCGCGAGCGATCGGGCACGCGCAGCTCGATGGCGCCGTTGCAGTGAGGGCAGGCCAGCCGCTGGGCGCCGGCTGCGGCCGCGGCCGGCGCCGCGTGCTCACCGCCGCGCAGGCCGAGCTCGGCCAGCGTGACCTGCTTGCCGATGTAGACGGTGGCGCCGCTGATGTCGGCGTCGTCGTCGGTGGGCGTGCCGTAGTCGATGGTCGCGAAGTTGCCGGCGCCGTCGGCGAGATCGGCGAAGGCGCTCTCGCTGCCAGGGGTGAAGCGGAACGGGATCTCGCCGGCGGCTGCGATCATCGCCGACACGCCGCGCTCACCGACGGTGAAGAGCTTGGGGCCGCCGTCCTCGAGCTGGACGGTGGCGCCCGGGAAGACCTCGTCCCACGGGGGCGGCTCGCCGGCGCCGATGGTCTCGAAGGTCAGGTAGAAGCGGCCCTGGGCCTCGGCCAGCCAGCCCCAGCGACCGTCGTCGAGCTTGGCGTACCACTCATCCCACAGGCCGCCCGCGGGGTGCTGGTACTGGGCGCGGCCGACCAGCATGAAGCCCTGGCCCTTCCAGCGGCCCTCGGCGAACAGCGCCAGCGGTGACGCGGTGGGCGCGAGATCGGCGATCTGGCCCAGGGTCTCGACGCCGCGATCGCCGCGGACCACGGCGGCCCGACAGCTGTCGCACACCCGCACGAAGCTGTCGTCGTAGCGGAACTCGACCTCGGCGCCACAGGTCGGGCACGCGACCTTCACGCGCCGGCTCCCCGGATCACGGTGGTGACCACGACGTCAGCGGCGCCCAGCGCCTCGCGCAAGAGGCCCGGCCAGTCCACGGCCGCCCGCTCGCGGCAGCAGTAGAGGTTGAACGTCGCCAGGCTGCTCTCGGGGTACGTGTGGCAGGCCAGGTGCGACTCGGCGAGCAGGTAGAGCGCGGTCACGCCCGCCGGTCCGCCGAAGCGATGGATCTGGGGCTCGCCGATCACGGTCAGGCCGAGCGCGGCGATCACGCCGTCGCACAGCCGCCGCAGCGCCGTCGCGTCGCGCAGACGCTCGGCGTCGCA
>SXJR01000498.1 GCA_005779305.1 Myxococcales bacterium | reverse complement strand
CCTGCGATCGCCGCGACCTCGGCGCCGTCGACGAGTGGGCGCAGCTCGCCGGCGCGGCGGTGACGCGCGCGGGCGACCCGGCGCCGCTGGTGGCGCGGCTGGCGACGAACGTCGGGTTGCTGGCGATGAATCGCGGCGAGCTGGACCGCGCGCAGCTCGAGCTCGAGCGCGCGCTCGCCGTGCGACGCGAGCTGGCGGGTGCGGGCTCCGGGAGCGATCTGGACGTGGCCCGGACGCTGTCGGCGCTGGGCCATGTCGCGCGACTACGCGGCGATCTCGAGCAGGCGCTGGCGCTGTTCGGCGAGGCGGTGGCGATCGAGGAGCGGGCGCTGGATCCCGGCCACCCCGAGGTGGCGCGCGACCACCACAACGTCGCCGGTGTGCTGCGCCTGATGGGCCGGCTCGACGAGGCCGAGGCGCGCTACCAGCTCGCGCTGCGGCTGCGACGCGCCGTGCTCGGCGACGAACACCCCGAGGTGGCGCTGACCCACAACAGCCTCGGGCTGGTCGCGATCGAGCGCGGACGGTTCGACGTGGCCGGGCGAGAGCTCGGGGAGGCGCGGAGGATCGTCGCGGCGGCGGACCACGGCGAGCTGCCGATCGTGCTGGCCAACCTCGGGTTGCTGGCCGTGCGGGAAGGGAAGTTCAAGGAGGCGCTGGCGCTGCTCGACGACGCGGTGGCGCGGTACCGGGCGGTGTTGCCGGCGAGGCACGAGCGGCTGGCGCGGGCGCTGATCGACGCGAGTGACGCGGCGCTGGGACTCGGGGATGTGCGGCGCGCGAAGGTGCTGATCGCCGAGGCGAGGGCGGCGATCCCGGACGAGGCCGGGGAGCGGTTCGTGACGGAGGTGGAGGAGCGGGAGGCGGGAGTGCGGGAGAGGGAGCGGCCTGAGCGAAGTCGGTCGCCGGAGCCGCAGCCGCGGCCGCAGCCGGAGCCGCAGCCGGCGCCGCAGCCGGAGCCGCAGCCGCAGCCGGAGAAGCAGACGGGAACGGGAACGGGAACGGAGACGGGAACGGGAACGGGCACGGAGCCGGGCACGGGCACGGGCACGGGCACGGGCACCAAGACGGGGACGGGGACGGGGACGGGGAAGAGGCCCGTCGGTACGTATGGATCAGGGCAGGGCTGGGACTGAATCAGAGCCTCTTGAGGTCGCCGAGATCGGGCGGCTCGACGAGGATCGCGATTCCGACGAGGGCGGCGGCGATCCAGGTCGACGTGGCCCCGGTCTGGCCGCACCAGGTCTCGCCGATGAGGACCACAGCGAGCAGGGTGCCCGCGGACGAGAGGCCGATGACGCCACGGTGGGCCGGGCGAGCGATCGCGGCGAGCGCCAGGCCGGCCAGCACACAGAGGGGTGCCGCGATGGCCAGGGTCGAGCGAAGCGGCGCGTCGCCGAAGATCTCGCCGCGCACGAGGCCGGCGATCTGGAGCACGATCGCGGCGGTCAGCCATCCGATCGCCGCCACCTTGTGGCGGCCCGACGGCGAGATCGCGTCCCACGCACGGCCGCCGGCGGCTCGCACCATCGGTGCGAGCAACAGCAGCGCGATCACCGTGGTATCGGTGGCGTCGGGGCCGGTCGCGAGCACGACCAGGCCAGCCGCCGAGAGCGCGATGGTGGTCAGGGACCTCAGCCCTGGCAGGCGACGCACCAGCACCAGCCGCCACGCCCGCCCGCCGAAAGCGGCGATCGCCACCACCGCGATCGGCACGCGCGTGAGCGCCACGCCCAGGGTGCCGATCGACAGCGGGATGACGAGGGCGCCGTAGAGCGCCGATGCGATCCAATCGCGTGCGCGCGGATCGAGAGGCTCGGGGAGCTTCCGCAACCCGTCGTTGTGCAGCTCGTGTTGTTGGCGTGTCCACCGACGTACGGCCACGCCGGCCGGCAGTGCGACCACGGCGACCGCGGCGAGCTCGAGGCTGGCGATGCGCAGCGGCGGATACCCTTGCACCACCAGCCAGCAGCAGTACCAGTACGCGGCGAAGGCGACGACCAGCGCGGGCAAGAGCGCCAGCGACACGTACAACCGCGGCGGTCCGTCGTTACTGGCCATGGCCGCGCAGGTCGTCGCCTTCGGCGACCATGTCGGCGGGGCCGTCGAGGCCGAGACGGACGAGGGCGGCGGCGAGGACCTCGGGTGTCGTCGAGCGGTAGCGGGCGCGCAGGTTCTTGCCGCCGAGCACGCCGGCGACGGCGAGGAGACCGTCGGCGACGACGCCGGCGGCGCGCTCGCCGGGTCGCGCGTCATCGCGGCCTTCGCCGCCGATGATCGACGGGCGCGCGATCACCCAGGGCAGGCCCCCGGCGCGCACGGCGTCCTCGGCGCGGCCGCGCGCCTTGAGGTACGCCGAGCTGGCCTTGCTCGAGGCGCCCACGCTGGAGAGGTAGACGAAGCGCGGCTTCCGGCCGGAAGCCACGGCCGCGTCGAGCAAGATCCTGGTCAGCCCGAGATCGACGGCCTCGTAGATGTTGCCTGACACGCCGTCGGCCTTGGCCCGCCCGCGGGTGGTGCCGATGAGGCAGAAGACGTGCGTCACCGCCGTCGCGCGCATGGCGCTGGCCAGCGCCTCGCGATCCCACGCCGAGGCATCGACGGTGGCGCCCTGCTCGCCGAAACGCGTGCGCCACTCGTCGAGCCGCGACGAGTCGGGGCGGACGTGGGCGAACACCTTGGCCCCGCGTTTCACCAGCGCCGGCACCACGGCGCGGCCGACGAAGCCGGTGGCGCCGGCGACGAAGGCCACGACGCCAGCGCCGGCGGGTGTGGTCATCCCGCCTGTCCGGCCAGCCGCGCCAGCGCCTCGCCGAGCTGGGCCTTGAGCGGATCGACCACCGCCGGATCCTTGATGTCGATCACCGGCTCGGTGTCGTACTGCTCGTAGAACAGGGTCGCCGGGGCCTCGGTCGGCACGCCCAGCGCCTCACGCATGCGCTTGTGGTCGGGCACGAAGCCGCGCGAGCACAGGTTGGTGATCGTCGTGCCGATCGTGCCCTGCAGACCGCAGATGAAGATCACTGCCTTGGTCGGCGAGAAGCCTCCCGGCGCCAGCCCGAGGCGCTGCTCGAGCTCGGCCAGGCGATCGCCGGCGAAGTAGCCCTCGACGCGACCGGTGTCACCGGTCCATCCCGCGGCCTCCTTGGGACGGCTGACGGTGCCGTAGTAGCGAAGGCCGTGGGTCTCGACCAGACCCAGCAGCTCGTCGCGGTGGCCGAGGTCCGACGGGTACGACGCGCCGTGGAGCAACACCCACTTCGACAGGTCGGCGCTGGGATTCCGCCGCAGCTCGCTGCGCACCATGCTGACGAACGGCGCCGAGCCGGTGCCGGCCGCCACCATGACGCGGAGCCGCTGGTCGTCGACGCCGACGGTGTCCTTGACCGTGAACACGCCGGCCGCGACCGGCCGCATGTACATGCGGTCGCCGTTCTTCAGCTTCCACAGCAGGTGGGTGAGCGGGTTCTCCGACTCCGGCTTGGAGACGTAGCGGATGTAGAACTCGATCGGGCCATCGTCCTCGGGTGCCGAGCCGATCGACATCGAGCGCCGCACCGAGCCGAGCTCGGGCTTGGCGTCGTTGTTCATGCCGAGCACGCAGTACTGACCGGGCGTGAACCATCCCGGCGCCGGGCGCTCGTCAGGCTGGATGCGATACAGGGCGAGCGCATCGGTGAGATCGACACGCTCGGTGAGGGTGGCGTTGTAGACCAGCGGCTTGGGCGCTTTGGGGGCCATGGCGGACTCCGGGGCGAACGTTACTGAAGCGTGGGGATGTAGGTCGACTCCTCGGGTTCGCCGACGGCGATGTCCGAGAACTCGATGACCTCGGCCTTGAGGCCGAGGTTCTGGAGCTTGGTCGGCCACTTGAGGCCGCCGGCGTCGGTCCATCCACCGATCGCGTAGCCGATGCGCCCGCCGCCCTTCTGCATCTCGATCACCTCGGGCAGCTTGGAGTCGTTGTTGAAATTCACGTACCAGGTGTCCTTGCCGACCGCGGGGTCGAACGAGACCTTGATCGACGTGCACGACGGCTGGCACTTGTCGGAGTCGGCCACCGTGACCTGGGCGTTGTCGACCGAGAGCTTCACGCCCGGGTCCTTGAGCTTGTGGACGATGGCGATGAGGTACAGGTCCTCCGACAGCCGCGAGCGAGCGATCTTGGCAAGGTCCTCGGCGTCCTTGCGCATGCCCGCGACCTGTCCGCCCGAGGCGGCCCACGGCTTGGCGTCGGGATCGAAGAGGTCGTACTTGACCTCCTGGTACTGCACGTCCTCGGGCTTGCCGCCGAGCGTGCTCCCGATCGGCGTGACGAAGTAGTGGCGGCCGTTCCACCGGTCCCAGGAGTGCTGGAACTGTCCCTTGACCTCCTCGCCGTCCTTGTACGAGATCATGAAGGAGAGTTCCTTGAGCTTCTCCCAGCTGGCGGCGCCGCCTAGCGCGGCCACGCCGGCGTCGACCACCTCGATGGCCTTGGGATCCGACTGCGCCGGCTCGAACGCCGCCGGCGTGGGCTGGGTGGCCGCGGACGTGCGCGGCTTGGGGCAGCCCGCGGCGCCGGCGACGAGCGCCACGCCGAGGAGCCAGGAGGAGGCGGTCCGGACGTACATGGCGCGCACAGTAGCCGAAAACTGGCCGGGTTGCGCCGCCGGGACTAGCCTGGCGCCATGCTGCGGAAGTTCTCGCTCGGCCTGCTCGTGGGCCTGTTGATCTCGGTGGTACCCGCGGCCCGCGCCGACGACGAGCCCCAGGTCGCGCTCGCCGCCGATCTCGGCGCCTCGGGCGGCGGCGGAACCACCCCGGGCGGTATGCGGCTGGGTGGCCGCTACCTCTACCGCATGGCCGATCAGGACTGGTTCGACGGCGGCGTGGCCTTCACCTTCGGCGCGCCCGCCACCGGCTGCGGCCGCATTCCGCCCGACGGCATGACCTGCGATCACGGCATCGCCGACGGCTTCGCCGGCGATCTCACCCTCGGGCTGCGCCGCGAGCTGCGCGGGCAGGGCGCCTTCACCCCGTTCGTGCGCGGCGGCGTGTTCGGGCGCGTCCTCCGCTTCGCCGCGGACGACGTGTCCGGCGCCGCGGCCGGCGTGGACATCGGCGCCGGCGTGGCCGCCCGGGTCGGGAAGGACCTGGCGCTGGTCGGCAGCGGCGGCGCCTTCGCCGGCCGGGCCTGGCTCGGCGGCGGCGTGGGCGGCACTGGTCAGCTCGGCATGATCGTCACGATCGGCGCCGAGCTGCGGATGCGCTGACCGGACTACTTCACGTGTCCGGCCTTGTGCCGGACGTCCTTGCCCTCGACCTGGAAGATCACCATCTCGGCCAGGTTGGTGCCGTGGTCGGCGATGCGCTCGAGGAACTTGGAGCACGCCTGCAGATGGATGCCACGGTTGACGAAGTCGCGGTCGCGCATCATCTCCTGCTGCATCTCCGTGGCCAGCTCGCGGTAGGCGTCGTCGACGAACTGGTCTCGCGAGAACACCGAGCGGGCCTTGGTGACGTCGCTGGCCACGAAGGCGTCGATGGCGTCGCGGATCATCTTCTGGCCGACGTCGCTCATGCGGGTCAGCCGTTCGGCCACCGACGGTGACGGGGCCGCGCCCAGCGCCACCACGCGCTCGCCGATGTTGACCGCCAGGTCGCCGATGCGTTCGAGGTCGGTGACCATCTTCATGGCCAGGGTGATCATGCGCAGGTCGCCGGCCACCGGCTGGCGCTTGGCCAGGATGAGCATGCACAGCTCGTCGGTCTCGACCTCGAGGGCGTTGACGCCGGCGTCAGCGGCGATGGTCTGGCGAGCCACCTCGGTGTCGCCCTCGACCAGTGCGCGGGTCGCCGACACGATCATGTGCTCGACGAGCCCCGCCATCTTGAGGAGCTTGTCCTTCAGCTCCCGGAGCTCGGCCTCGTACTCCCGGTCCGTGTGCACGCGCGCCATCGAACCGAGAGCATACTCTCGGGCGAGCGCAGGTTCACGTTCCGGCAGATCTGCCGTGGCTACTGCGCGGCGATCGGCAGGCGGAAGACCTCGACCCAGTTGTCGTTGAGCGCCTGGTGGATCACCCAGCTCGACATCACGATCTCGTTGGAGCCCAGCGCCGCCGAGGCCGAGAAGCCGTAGGCGCCGCTGAACGTCGCCTCGGCGCCGGCCACCGCCTCGGGCCGCCACATGTTGCCGTTCTTGGAGGCGGCGAGCAGCTCGTGGGTGGTCGAGTCCTGGTAGATGACGTAGGGGGTCACGGCGGTCCAGACGATCTGGGTGTCGGAACCGACGAAGTGGTACTCGGGCTTGGGCAAGCCGTCGGGGGTGGTGCCGACGATGCGGTAGCCGTCGTCCACCATCTCCTTCACGGTGGGCGCCGAGGTGTTCACGTAGAAGACGTCGTCGTGATCGGCGCCCTGGAAGGCGACGTGGGGCACGCCGGTGGCGTCGACGGTCACCGACGGGTACCAGCCATCGTCCGTGGTCGCGCCGGCCACCACGGTGGGCGTGGCGAACGCGTTGGTCGTCATGTTCCAGCGCACCATCTTGAGGTTGCCGTTGGTGCGGTCGTAGTAGACGACGATCGGGTTGTTGTTGGCGTCGCGAGCCGACTCGACGAACAGGCCGACGCCGCCCGGCAGCGGGTAGATGTCGGGGTTGTTGGGATCGGCAGCTGGTAGCGTCATGGTGTCGAGCACCGTGACCGTCCAGTCGGCCGAGCTCATCGGCTGGGCGCTGTTGGCCGTGGCGTAGCGGACCTCGGCGGTCACGATACCGCCGCCCTGCGAGACCGACGCCATGTAGGCGATCCCGGGACGGCCGTCGTCCTTGCGCAGGGTGATGGCCGTGTACAGGCCGGCCGATTCGCCGCCGATCTCGGGATCGACCTCGCCGGTGCCGCTGTCGATCTCGTGCTTCTGCCAGACGCCACCGTACTTGGCGGCGAACTTGAGCGAGCCGGTCTCGCGCGAGTGGTAGGCGACCATGGGGACGTCGGAGGCGCCGATCGCCACGCTGGTGTAGAGGCCGACGTCGTCACCGGGCTCGATGATGCCGCCGCGCACGTCGGAGTCGGGCAAGCCGACCGGACCGTCGGGTACGCCGTCGACGAACTCCCAGGTCTCGTCGGCGATGCGGCCGGCGCCGGGCATCCGAGCGACCACGAGGTCACCGTGGCTCTCGGCGTACGCCGAGACGATGGCGTCGGCGTTGGGCGCCACTGCCACGTCCGACCACGGGCCGATCTTGCCGTAGGGCACGTCATCGGTGCAGATGCACTCGCCCTCGAAGCAGATCGCGAGCTGACCCTCGGGGCACTCGAAGTTGGCGCAGTCATCGGTGATCTCGCAGGCCTGACCCGCCGAGTTTCCGCACGAGCAGCCCGGCGCCATCGACACCACCACGCTCACGCCGATCCAGAGACCGAGGAGCGAGACGGCCCGAGCGCTGCTAGCACGCGCGACGGCCCGGGCGGCCGCCGCGGTGCGCTGGCGAAAAAGCAGCCAGGCTCCGACCAGCATCATCAGGATGAGCGAACCGGCGCCGGGCGCGGTGCGGTCGGTGCCGCAGTTGCAGCCGCTCTCGCCGGGCGCGCCGTGGAAGTTGCTCTTGGCGATGGCCTGGTCGACGTTGCCGCTGGGGTCGCGGACGAAGACCAAGATCTCGCCGTCGGCCGACGACAGATCCTGGACGGTGGCGCGCTCGAGGCGGGCGCTGCCGCTCCAGTCGGTCGAGGGATCGTCGTCGCCGACGCGGCCCCACGCCCACTGCAGCTCGCTCGAGTCATAGACCGCGTCGGTGGCCGGGACCAGGAAGTCGCCGATGTACCAGCGGGCGTCCTCGGTCCGGATCTTCGGCGGCGCCGAGTCGATCACCACCGCGACCTCGATCGGCTCGAGCGACGTGGTGCGGTAGTCGCCGACAACGCGCGAGGTGAGGCCGATGCGGTACTTGCCCTGCCAGACGAAGGCGCGGTCGGCGATCACCAGCGGCGAGGCCTGGGTGAACGGCCGGTAGAGGCCGTCGTTGATGTTCCAGCTCCACTCCAGCCGGCGGCCCTGGTTGTCGTGGGTGTCGACGTCGATGGTGACGGTGGGCAGTCCGCTCTTGTCCTTCATGGCCAGCGCGGTGCGCACGTCCTCGGGCGAAGGCACGGCGACCGACTTCAGGGTGGCGCGCGCGCCGTCGGTGCGGTTGCCGAGGTTGGGATCCAGCGCCGAGAGCGCGACGGTGTCGGGCCAGTTGCCCATGTCGGCGGACTGGTCGAGGCGGTCGATCACGCCCTCGAGCGACGGGTACTTCGCGACCCGGTCACGCATCATCATCGAGGCGCCCAGCGAGGCGTAGATGGCCATGAAGTCGTCCTGGGCGGTGGTGACCTTCTGGACGCGGAGGTTGTTGAGGGTGAAGCCGGCGAAGTCGGGCACGTCGATCGGGCCGATGCCGCTGCCCAGGAGCGGCAGGGCCAGGTCGAACACGGTCGGCAGCACCGACTCGAGCTGCTGGCGGCTCTCGCGCACGAACTCGTTGTTGAGGACCGTGATGCCGATGTTCGACGACTCGAGGCCAACCAGGATGGGCTTGACCTGGGCCGGCATGCCCGGCATCTGCACGAACTCGAGGTTCACGCCGACGTCGAGATCGAGGGCCATGGTGAAGGCTCGGGTGTAGCGCTCGTAGATGAAGCCGTAGAAGTCGACCTCGAACTGCTTGATGTGCAGCGTGATGGCCGGCGAGGCCTCGGTGCCGGCGCCGATCTCGAAGTCGATGGCCTGCTGGGGCCGGGTGACGAGGAGGAGCGGCTCGTCGCCGGAGCCGAGCTCACCGATCGACGGGACCAGGAGGCCAATGGTGCCGAGCCGGAGCTGCTCGACCAGGCTGGTGCCGACGCCGAGGCAGAGGCCGCCGGACGTGACCAGGTGGTGACCGGCGAGATCGAGCGTGGTCTCCGACAGACCGATCGCGAGATCGTCGGCGGGCTCGGGGTTGCCGACGAAGGCGCCGGCCGGCATGAGGGTGAAGGTGCCGCGCGTGCTGGCCGGCAGGGACGCCGGCGGCGCGGCGAAGTTGGGAGCCGGGATGGGCGGCACGCAGTAGGCCGGCTCGCTGTCGAGCGCGGCGGTGCGGGTGGCTGGGTTCTGGTCGGCGTTGAGGCCGGTGATCAGGCCGAGTGACATGCCTCCTCCTCCTAGCTGGACATATCCTCCTGGCACCATTCGGGCTTCCATGAAGCCCTCGGTGCCGGGGGAGACGCCGCCCAGCATCTGACCGATGTCGACCATGCCCTCGATGCCGAGCGGGTCGGGGAGGAAGCTCTGGATCAGATCATTGATGGTCGGGGTGAGCAGTCCGACGATGAACTCACCGAGGAACGAGTCGAGCAGGCTGGTGACGAGGTTGGCGAGGAAGCTGATCACCGAGCAACCCGAGAAGTTGACGCCGGAGAGGTTGTAGTCGTTGATGCGGTTGAGCTGCATGCGCAGCTCGCCGGTCGCGGGATCGATGCTGAAGCCGATGTCGAGGTCCGCCGAGAGGTTGTTGGCGGTGATCGTCATCGTGCACGCGCTGAAGATCGGCGGGTCGATGCGGACCGAGCTGCTGATGTTGGCCTGGACGAACACGTTGAGCGTGTTCGCGTTGGTCACGGTCAGGCGGGTCTGCGTGACGTTGATGTCGACGAAGCAACCCGGGTTGCACATGTTGTTGGGGCCGGTCGTCTGGTAACAGACGTCGGCGCCGAGGATGCTCGTGCGGTCGATGCACATGCCGCCGCCGAGGGTGTCGTTCAAGATCGCGGGGACGACCGAGGTCAGCTTCGTGAAGCCGGCCCGGGTGACGCGGATCTGTCCGCCGCCCTCGACGGTCTGGTCCTTGGGTAGGCCGCCTGCTGGCAACGGTTGTTGCGAACAGCCGCAACCGGAACCGATGCCGCCGCAAGCCGACAGCGCCAGGAACACCAGAACGAACAGCGCGTTGATCCGCGAGTCTTTGCTAAACACGGCAGTACCTCCCCAGGAAGGCGTGCAGGATATAGCGGTCAGGCCGCTTTTTGAACCCCCTTTTTTGGCCGAACGCCTGAAAAATCAGGGGCTTCCTGGTGACTTCACCCCCAGCGCCGCGTGGGGCAGTGCTCACGTTGTGGGCCAGGACCCACAGGCATCCACCCCCGATCCGGGCCCGACCAGGTGTCACCCGTCCGATCCACGGACACGTCCTGGCCACCTTGATCAGCCGGCCGCTTGACACCGCGGCAGGGGTTCTCTATCTATCCGGCCGGCCGCGTCGAAGGGCTCGTAGCTCAGTTGGATAGAGCGCCGGGCTTCGAACCCGTAGGTCGGGCGTTCGAGTCGCCCCGAGCTCACTGAAAACAAGAGGATAGCTTAGTAGTCCGGGGGCGTAGCTCAATGGTAGAGCATCGGACTCTTAATCCGCTGGTTGTAGGTTCGAGTCCTACCGCCCTCACCCCGATTCTTCTCAGTCATTCATCCCGTCGCCACGGTTCGCGCGCGAGCTGATCGCGTGCGCGGCGACGGAGCGAATCCGGCAGCTCGCCCTCGGCTGCCGCGATGAAGGCGGTGGCCAGCTCGGCCGCCGTCGCGAACCGATCGTCCGGAGCGTGCGCGAGCGCGATGCGCAGAAACAGCTCGAGGTCATGGGCGATCGGGCCGGCCCGCCGCGGATCGCGCGGCGTGAGATGGCGTGGCTGTCCGACGACGTCGAGAGCTCCGGCGGTATTCGAGCCGGTCGCGGGGGCGCCGGTGAACGCCGGCCGTCCCACCAGGGCGCGATAGACGACGAGCGCGAGCGCGTAGAGATCGCTGCGGGTATCGACGCGTTCGCCCGCAGCTTGCTCCGGCGCCATGTACTGCGGCGTGCCGCCGTGACGCTCGACCAGCGAGCTGGGACCGGCGAGCAGCCGGGCCACGCCGAAGTCGACCAGCGTCCACCGCGGGGACGCGCCACCGGTGAGGATGATGTTCGACGGCTTCACGTCGAGGTGCACCACGCCGGCGGCGTGCACGTCGCGCAACCCGGCGGCGATGTCACCGACCAGGCCGACCAGCTCCGCAGCCGGCACCGCGCCGCGCGCCCGCAGCCGCGCCGCCAGCGACTCGCCGCCCACGTACTCCATCGCGATGTACGGCAGGCCGTCGTCGACGCCGCCGACCGCGAGCACGCGCGCGACGTGGTCGCTGCGCACCCGGGTCAGCACCCGCGCCTCGTCGCGGAACCGCGCGATCGCCGTCGGCTCGGCGATGTGATCGGGCCGCACCACCTTGAGTGCGATCCGCCGTTCCCCGTCACGGGCGTCGTAGATCTCGCCCATGCCGCCGCGGCCGAGCAGCGGGCCGACCCGATAGCCGCCGACGGTGGCGCCGGTGAAGATGCCGTCGCCGCGCAGGATCTTGTCGAGATCTCCGCGGGTGGTGGCCAGCTCGGTCTCCTGCCGCGCCGCCTCGCCGCTGGCGGCGCGGGCCAGGTCGACGGCGCCCTGGAGCCGGCGATCGACCGCCTGCCCGGCGACGAAGGCGGCGACGTACACGGCCTGCTGCACCAGGTGCAGCACGTAGGGCTCGGCGGCGCCGTGGCCCGGCGCCAGCACCGGCACGTTGCCTTGGTCGGGCAACACGCCGGCGACGATCAGCACGAACCACAGGCCGTGGCTGGCGCAGATCGCCAGCAGCACGCGACCCCGCCGCTGGCGCGCGCCGAAGCCGTGGCCGCGGAACAAGCCGCCCACGAACACGAGCGGCACCATCACCGCCGCGATCCCCGAGTGCAGCCCGAACGAGTACATCGGCCCCACGCTCAGCACGCCGCACACGATCCACGGCCAGTACGCGCCACGCCGTCGTGTCAGCCCCAGCACGACGACGATCGCCGCCATGCACGCCATGCCGACATGGCGCGGGAACGGGTTGCGGCCGATCACCGCGAGTAGCCCGATGCCGAGCGCGCACAGCACGATCGCGCCGCTCTGCTGAGCCGCGGTCTTCTCGACGAACGCGGCGTTCCAGGCCACGTCGTTGCCGTCGGCGGTGGAGGCACGGGCGGCGCTCACGGGCGGCTGTCCTCGCTCGCGGGCTCGGGCGCCGGCGGCGGACGACGCTCGGTGTCGGAGCGGTCGTCGCTCGTGTGCGGCCGCGGCGGGTCACGACCGTCGAGCTCCTCGGTCGCCGGCCGGCCGCTGGCCCGGCGCAGGAGCTGGCCGGCGAGCGGCGACGG
>SXJR01000497.1 GCA_005779305.1 Myxococcales bacterium | reverse complement strand
CGGCGTGCGCAGGCGGGCCAGCCGCGCCTCCTCGATCGCGATCTCGACCGAGCGGGTGGCCACGGCGAGCAAGCCGGCGGCGGCGTCGAGGGCACCGCCGTCGAGCAGCTCGGCCGCGCGGGCGGCCAGCGCGATCGGCGACGCGGCGTCATGGGACAGGAGATCGTTGGCCCATCGCACGGCGCGGGGACGGTCGCCGGCGCCGTGGGCGGCGGCGACCGCGTCGGCGAGGACGTCGATCCCGGCGCCGAGCGAGAGCGCGCGCTCGTAGGCGGCGACGGCGGTGGGCAGATCACCCAGCGTGCGGTGGAGGACCGCCAGGCGCGCGTGCACCGAGGCTCGCCGGGGCTCGAGCTCGAGGGCCTCGAGGTAACGCTGATGGGCGGCGTTGGGGTCGCGCAGGGCGAGCGCGACATCGCCGAGGCCGACCAGGGCTCCGCACAGCTCGCGCCGGCCTTCGGGGCCGTGAGCGCCCAGCGCCGCTGCGCGGGCCCGCTCGAACAACCCACCAGCGGCGTGGATCAGCCCGTCGTCGAGGACGAGGCGGCCGAGCGCCTCCAGCGCGCGCGCCGGCGCTGGCTCGTGCTCCACGGCGCGCTCGAGGTGACGGCGCGCCTCGGCCGAGGTGGTGCGTTCGTCGTGGAGGAGGGCCATGCCCAGCTCGGTGCGCGCGTCGGCGTCGTCGGGAGACTCGGCCACCGCCTTGCGTAGCTCGCGGACCGCCTTGTCGAGCTCGCCCTGCGCCCGCCAGGCCCGGCCCAGCGCCAGGTAGGCGCCGCCGAGCAGGGTGCGATCGCCGCGGGCCTCATCGACGCCGCGGACGAGATGGGGCAGCGCCTCGGCGGGGCGTCCGAGCGTCACGAGCGCCTCACCCAGGCCGACCCGCGCGTGAGGATCGTCGGGACGCTCGGCGAGCGCGCGTTCGAACGCAGCGGCGGCGGCGGTGGCCTCGCCGAGCGCGAGCCGGGCCGCGCCGAGCAGGGTCAGGGCCGCGACGTGATCGGGACGCTCGGCGAGCAGCGCGTCGAGCACTTCGGTGGCGGCGGCCGGATCACCGGTGGCGAGCAGGTTGCGCGCTTGTGTCACCTGCTCGCGATAGCCGTCGAGCAGGAGCTCGTTGGCGGTGTCCTCGGCCTTGCGCGCCAGCCGCGACCACAGAGAGCGGATGCTGTCGGTCGGTCCGGCCATGCGTGCTCGCGATCAGCCCGCGTTCTTCCACAGATCGCTGCGCAGCTCGCCGAGCGCCGTGCGCACGGCCGCGACCTGGGCGATCTGCTCGGCGGTTCCGGCCCGCAGCTCCTCGGCCTCGCCGCCGCGAGTGCGGCGCTCGCTGATGGTGCGCTCGAGGATCTCGGTGATGCCCTTGTAGAGCGAGTTGCCGGCGGTGGTCACGAACTCGCGCAGGCGGGTGGCGAAGTCGTCGACGCACTGATCGAAGTGCGGCTTCATCGCGGCCGCGGCGTGGAAGATGGCGCCGGGCACCTTCTCCTTGGCCTGCTGTCGGATATCGCCGGCGATCTTGCTCTTGAGCACCACCGCCAGGATCGGGGCGGCGAGGGTGAGCAGTCCACCAGCAAAGACGTTGACGAACAGGAGCACGGTCGTGCCGATCGCGCCCATGACGTAGATGCCGACGTCGTACTTGAAGCTGTCGACGTCGATGTCGACCTGGGTGTCACCGGGACCGAGCCGCTCGGCCAGCGCCGCCGAGGCCGCGGCCACGTTCTGGTTGGTGATGGTGATGACCTCCTCGGCGAGGCGCTCCATCATCGCCGCCAGCTTGGCGCCCTCGAGCTCGGCCCACTCCTTGAACTTGTCCTCGATGAAGCCGGGCAGGTAACGCTTGATGTCGTCGGCGTCGACGGCGTCGAGCTGGAGCGGGATGGCGGCCACGAAGGCCTGGGCGAAGGCGTCGAGATCGGCGCCGACGTGGGCCTTGATGGCGGCGGCGTCGGCGTCGATGCGGACGTGCAGCTCGTCGAGCGAGCGCTTGGACGCGTCGAGCTGCTGGCGCACGATGGCGACCCGCTCCTCGAGTTGCTCGACGGTGAAGTCCCACGCGCGGAGTCGCACGCCCAGGCTCGACTCGAGGTAGGCGGCGGTGCGGCCAGCATCGGCGGCGGCGTTGTCGAGGAGGATGCGGGCCCGATCGCCGGCGAGGAAGTGGCCGAGGTGATCGAGGAGGGCTGGCATGCCGCTCTCGGGGTCCTTGCGGATCAGCCACGACTTGGCCGACAGCGGGAACACCGGCGCGCTCGGCGCCAGGCGCGCCACGCCCTCTTTGACGTAGGCCGTGACCGCGCTGCGCTCTTCGTCGTTGAGCAGATCCATCTTGCCCAGCACGAAGATCAGCCGGTCGCGGCTGCCGTCGAGCATGTGGCTCGACAGGAACTCGCGCTCGCTGTCCTTGAGGGCCTGCCCGGCGTCGAGCAGGAACAGCACCGCGTCGGCCCGCGGCACGTAGCCGTAAGTGACCTCGGCCCGCTGCTCGTTGAGATCGTTCACGCCCGGGGTGTCGACGAGGACGATGTTGTCCTTGAGGATCTCGACCGGGTAGCCGAGCTCGACGTGGGAGACGTCGTCGGCGCGGCCGCCGGCGACGGTGACCCACTCCTTGATCTCCGACGGCGTGAGATCGAGCGATTCGCCGCTGAGCAGGACGGCGCGGGCCTTGGGCACCAGCGAGTAGACGACGTGGTTAATCGCGGCCGTGGTCGGCGTGATGCCGGTGGGCAGGACGTCCTGCCCGAGCAGCGCGTTCACGAACGTCGACTTGCCGTGGTTGAACTCGCCCAGCACGACGACGTGGAAGCGCTCGCCTTCGAGCTTGGGCACGCGGGTGACGCGGACGTCGCGGGCCAAGGTCGACATGCCGACGGCGTCGGCGATGTCGGCCAGCGCGCGATAGCGGGCCAGCACCGCGTGCTTGGCCTGGTTGTGGAGCTCGTCGATCATGGTCGTCGATTGCCCTCGGTGTTCAGAAGACCGCAAGCAGGTCGGCGACCTGCTTGTCGATGTCGTCGGTGGAGGCGCGCCCGGCGGGATCGCCGCCGGTGACCTGGACGTAGAGCGCGCCATCGGCGAACAGCCGGAGCGCGGCGATGCGCTTGGACAGGAGCGGGTGCGACTTGAACAGCTCGCCGACTTGCCCGATCCGGCTGCCGATGCCTTTGTCGGCTTCGGGCGGCGGCGCCGCCAGGTAGCCTTCGACATCGAAGTCGGCGCCGCGATCGAGCCCGATCTCGAGCTTGACCATGGTGGTGAGCGCGACCTGGACATCGCGGCAGGCCAGGAGCGCGGCCCGGTCGCAGGTGACCTCGGCCCGGCGGGTCCAGGCCTTGAGCGCCATCATCGCCGGCTGCACCATCCAGCGGACGAAGAAGCCGGCGGCGTGGGCCAGGTAGTGGGTGGCGGTCACGTAGAGCACGTGGCCGTTCTGGACGTGGCCGAATTCGTGGCCGAGCGCGGCCACCAGCTCGCGGTCGCTCAGCGCCTCGGCGACGTCGCTGCGGATGACCACGTAGGGCTGGTCATCGGTGCCGAGTGCGGCCAGGCGCACCGGAAAGGTGGGCGTCGCCACGTACACCGACGGGGCGGTGATGCGCAGGGCGTCGGCGGCGCGCTTGGCCGCCGTCCACACCCGCGGTTGATCATCGGAGGCGAGCCGGGCCGAGCCGAGCAGCTCGTCGCGGGCCTTGTCGTTCCACAGCCGGGTGGTGGCCTCGACCGCCATGGTCACGGGCCGGGTCCCGATGAAGGTGCGGCGCAGCTTGCGCTCGCCCGAGAACCCGTACGCCGTGCCGGTCTGCGCGCGAACCGCCACCTCGCCGCGACGCTCCAGCACGTAGCGCGCGAAGTCAAAATCGACCATGCGCGCAGTATGCATCATTTCGAAGGGGACGTTCCCGTCCCCACTGGCCGAGGCACAGGTCCCCGGCCAGTCACCCCCGCCGCGCGTCGCGACGCGCGATCACACTTCGTCCGGGGCGTCGGGGACCTCGACCGGGGCCCGGCGGCGGGCCCAGGCCAGGGCGACCATGCCGATCGCGACCGCGAACCACAGCGTGGCCAGGCGGGTGAGGATGGTGGCGGCGGTGGCGGTGCCGCGGTCGACCGAGGCGGCGTTCTCGACCAGCAAGAGCGTCATCGCGCCCTCGGTCACCCCGAGCCCGCCGGGCAGGAACGACAGCGCGCCGGCGATGGTGGTGGCGGCGTAGATGAAGATGGCGAGGCCGAGGTCGACGTGGGCGCCGGGGAAGGCGTCGACGACGATGGCGAAGCCGATGCCCTCGCACGCCCAGGCCGCGGCGCCGAGCATCGTCGACCAGGCCAGGACGGTGGGGCGGCCGAGCGCCGCCAGGCCATCGTAGGTCTCGAGCAGCGGCCGGCGCAGGCGCGCGAGCCGCGCCGGCCGCGTCATCAGCTCGACGGTGGCGTGGCCGAGCCGCCGCCACATCAGGAACACGAAGGCGATGGTCAGGACGGCCGCGGTGGCGATGGCGACCTCGACCGCGATGCCATAGGCGATCACGCCGACGGTGGCGAGCAGGAGAAGCGCAAGCAGATCGCTCACCCGCTCGGCGATGACGATCGCCGCCGAGCGCGCCACCGGCACGCCGGCGAGCTGGCGCAAGAGGTAGCTCTTGATCAGCTCGCCCAGCTTGCCCGGCGTCACCGCCATGCTGAAGCCAGCGACGAACACCATCGCGCTGGTGCCGGTGGGGACCACGATGGCGCGGTCCTTCAGGTAGAGCTGCCAGCGCACGAAGCGCAGCGCGTAGTTGGCGATCGCCAGCCCGAGGGCCGCGCCGAACGCCCACCACTCGAAGCCGCCCAGCCGCTGCCGTACCTCGCGGACGTCGCCGACCAGCACCAGGGCGGCGAGCAACGCGGCCACGGCCAGCACCAGGGCGAGCGCGCGCCGGGGACGACTCACGGGCGCTTCTTTAGCACGAGCGGCCGACGGCCCCCGTCATCGCTTGACGCTGGCTTCGCCGGCGCCATAGCCTGGGAGCATGGCGCCGCAAGCTCTCACCGTGCTCGTGGTCGACGACGATCCCGAGATCGTCTCGATGCTGGCGGCGCGGCTCGGAGGCCGCGGCTACCAGGTGCTCACCGCCGCTGATGGGCTCGAGGCGCTGGCCGAGGCCAAACGAAGCCGGCCGGCGCTGATCGTCCTCGACGTGATGATGCCGCACAAGACCGGCTGGGAAGTGGCGCGCGCGCTCAAGCAGGATCCGGTCACGGAGGGCATCAAGATCATCATGTTGACCGCCATCGGCCAGCAGATGAACGAGATGACGTCGCCGCTCTACGGCGCCGACGCGTACTTCGACAAGCCCTTCGACTTCAGTGCCCTCGAGAAGGCCATCACCGACCTCATCGGTTGACCCGGCCGACGGACACATTCGCTACTCGTCTTCGTCGGCGGAGGCGGGCTTGCGCTGGTTGAGTAGCTTGTAGGCCTTGCCGTACCAGGGGCTGTCGGCGGGCACGATCTTCATGATGTTGCGGAGGATGGTCTTGGCCTCCTCCGGCTTGTCCTTCAAGAGCTTCTGGGCGCTGGCGAAGAACTCGCCGGCCTTACGCTCGAGCGACGACCGCACGTTTCCGACGGTGGCGTTGGAGCCGGCCCCGACGTTGACCGCGTCGTCGGCGGCGAGCTTGGCCGCCGGGTAGTTCTGCTTGGCCATGTACGCGGCGGCGGCCGAGGGGGCGACCTTGGCCACGCTCTCGCGGATCGCCTGCTGATGGGCGCCGCCAGCGCGGCGGTCGGCGGAGAGCGCCTTCTTGAGCGCGCCGAGCGCGTCGGTGGGCTTGGCCTTGGCCAGGGTCGCTCCGGTCGAGAGGTTGTTGCCGATGTTCTCGTAGTCGGCGGCGAGGCCCTTGAGCCGCTTGGCGTCGCTGTCGCTGGCGTCGTCGGCGGCATCACGCAGGAGCGCCGCCGCGCCCTTCCAGTCCTTGGCGCGGTAGAGGCCGTCGGCCTTCTTCTCGGCCCCGGCGAGGCCCTTGACGGCGGGCTTCGGCTTCTCCAGCAGATCGTCGTTCTGCACTGCGACGCGCGGCGTGACCTTGGGACGCACGGGCGGCGTGACCTTGGGACGTACGGGCGGCTTGACCGGCTGCTTGACGATCGCCGGCGCCAGCGGCGGCTTGTCCTCGACGATCGGCACCGGCGGCGGCGCGGGCGGGGGCTGGTCGTTGACGACGGCGGGCGCGGGCGGGGGCTGGTCGTTGACGACGGCGGGCGCGGGCGGTGGCGTGGGCGGGGGCTGGTCGTTGACGACGGCGGGCGCGGGCGGGGTGGGCGGCAGCGGATCGTCGATCGCGGGCGCGGGTGGTTGCTGATCGTCGACGACCGCTGGCTGCTTGTCGGTCGCGGGCGTGGGGAGCTTGGCGCTGCCGCTGCCGCCACCGGCATCGCTGGCGACGACCTTCGCGGCCGGCCCGGGCGCCTCGTCGCCGCCGATCATCGCGCCGATGCCGATGATCGCGAGCAAGGCCGCGACACCGGCACCGATCAGGAGGTGCTTGCGCCTGTTGTCGGGCGCGACGACGAACGGGTACGCCGCCTGGGGATAGATCCGCGGCTCGACGAGCGCGGTGGTCGTCGCCGGCCGCGCCCCAGCGCCGAATATCGCCGCCACCGGGGCCGGCGTGCCCAGCGGCGCCGCGGCCGCGCCGCTGCCACTGCCACCGGCGAGGAACTGCGGCGGCGCCACCACCGGCACGCCCTCGGCAGGCGCCGGGTGACCAGCCTCGCGTCGAGCGTCACCGTCCTGCCGGCGCATCTCGACCACGGGCATGCCGCGCACCGTCGCCGGCCGT
>SXJR01000496.1 GCA_005779305.1 Myxococcales bacterium | reverse complement strand
GAGCGCGGCCGGCACGCCGGCAGCGCCGAGCCGACCGAGCAGCGCCGCATCGCTGGCGCAGGCGTACGCGCCCGCGACCTCCTTGCAACCCAGGCCCAGGAGCTGATCGGGCCCGCTGTCGTCGCGCATCACCTTCTTGAGGACGGCGAGGTCCTTCACCGGCACCACCAGCACGGTGGCGTCGTCGTCGGTCACGAACCAGGCGAAGCCCCGGCCGCGATCGAGCCCGAGGCCGGCCAGCCCCTGGAACGGGCCACCGAGCCCGGCCTTCACGCTCGCCTCGAGCTCGCCGGCCAGCGCGGTCAGCTCGGGCCGGGTCACCAGCGCCTGCAGCGCCAGCCCTCCGTCCTCGGCCAGGCCGACGGCGCGCGGCGTCACCACCACGCCGCTCACCATGCCCGGCGGCGCCAGCTTCCACAGGGCATCGGCGTCGGTGCTGGAGCGCGCCGGCGGGGAGGGAGCGGGAGCGTCGGCCTTCTTGCAAGCAGCGACGGCGACGACGACCAGGAACCACGTCCGCATCGGAGGGTTCTATCGTCGAAGCTGCACCGCTGCCAGCGGATCGCGCGCCCCGATCGGACGTTGCCAGCGCAGGCGGCCCCGTTCGCGGTATAGACCGCCCATGGCGTTCTGCTTCGCTCATGCCACCGTCGAGGCCACCGGCGCCGGCGACGACTGGAACTGACCATCATGCGGCTTCGGCGGCGTCTGGTTCGCAACCTGGTCTTTCCCGCGATCGAGGCCGCGCAACGGCGGCCGACGCTGGAGATGCTGCGCGAGGCCGACCGCACGCAGTGGTGGAGCCATGATGCGCTGCTCGGGCTGCAGGTCCGCGAGCTCGACCGCCTGCTGACCCACTGCTGGAACCACAACCGGTTCCATCGCGAACGGCTGGAGGCCGCTGGCCTCGAGCCCGGTCGCCTCCGCGCCGTCGAGGACCTGGCGCGGCTGCCGCTGCTCACCAAGGACGACCTACGAGCAGCCGGCGCCGCCATCCGGTCCACGGCGCCGCCACTGGGTGCGGTCAAGAAGGCGACCAGCGGATCGACCGGCGATGCGTTCACCTTCGAATACAACGCCGAATCTCGTCACTGGCGCGATGTCACCCGCATCCGCGCTTACGAGTGGGCCGGCTGCCCGGTTGGCGCTCGATCGCTGCACTACTGGGGACAGCGGGTGGTGACCTCGACCTGGAAGCAACGGTGGAAGTCGACCATCGACCACGCCATCAGGCGCGAGCACTATGTGGACTCGATGGCCCGCGGCGACGACGACCTCGCCCGCGCCGTGGATACCATCAGGCACGTCGCCCCCGACGTCATCGTGACCTTTCCCCAGTCCGGAGCCGATCTGGCGCGGTTCATCGTCCGCAAGGGCATCGGACGCGACTGGGGCAGGATCCCCGTCATCTGCGGCGGCGAGCGGGTCTTTGCGCCCGATCGCGCGGTCCTGGACGAGGTGTTCGGTCCCGTCTTCGAGACCTACGGCGGCCGCGAGACCATGCTCATCGGCGCCGAGTGCGAGGCCCACGACGGGCTGCACGTCGCCATGGAGAACATCATCGCCGAGATCGTCGTGCGGCTCCCCGACGGGAGGGTCCGGCCGGCCGCGCCGGGCGAGGCCGGCGAGGTCGTGGTCACCGACCTGCACAACTTCTTCATGCCATTCATCCGCTATCTGAACGGAGACCGCGCCGTGCAGCGCGAGGTCGAGCGCTGTTCGTGCGGGCGTAGCCTGCATCGGATCGGCCCGGTCGACGGGCGCGTCGCGGAGACACTCCGCGACGGCCGCGGCAATCGAGTCGGCGGACTGGTCTTCGAGTTCCTGTTTCGCGAGATGATCGACGTGGCCCGGCAGATCCAGGTCGTGCAGGCGAGGGACACGAGCGTCATCCTCAAGCTGGTCCTCAACGAGAAGGGGACGGAGCTCTCGCCGCCGAAGCAGGCGATCGTCCAGTCGGTGTTCGATCGCTACCTGCCCGGGGTCTCGTTCCGGATCCAGATCGTGGACGACATCCCGCTGACCGCAGGCGGAAAGCGGCACCTGGTGAAGTCCGAGATGGTATAGGGCGCCCATGGCGTTCTGCTTCGCCCATGCCACCGTCGAGGCCACCGGCAACTGCGACGACTGCAAGAAGCCCATCTGCACCAAGTGCACGAAGGGCACCCTCGACGGCTTCATGTGCCCGGCTTGCGCGCAGAAGCGTTACGGCCGCCGCAAGCTGGTGCTCGCGCTCAAGATCACCGCGATGGCGGTGGTCCTGGTCGGACTCGCCGTGTTCGGCCTGATCATCGTCGGCAAGGGCAGCGAGAAGCCGGCCAAGCAGATCGACGCCGGCGGCGACAAGGACCCGTACATCCAGACCCTGCGCGAGACCCGCGACCTGGCACCCTGCGACCAGGACGCGGTGCGCAAGCTGGTGCTCGAGCTCATGGAGCAGCACCGCTACGCCGACGCCGTCGACGACGCCTCGGCCTACTTCGCCAAGTGCGACGAGTTCCCGCGCCTCCGCTCGAACATCATCTACTCGCTGCACCAGCTCGGCCGCAACGCCGAGGCCATCAAGCACGAGACCGCGCTCCTCACCCGCGACCCCTACGACAGCGACTACTGGTGGTGGCGCGGCGAGGATCGCGGCCGCACTGACGAGCACGAGCTGGCCCTCGCCGACTACCGCCAGTCGATCGCCAACAGCGACAGCGCCGGCTACTCCAAGTTCGCCGTAGCGCGCGTGCTCGACACGGCCGGCCCGGCCAACCGGCCCTGCGAGGCGGTAGCCGCGATCGACTACTTCGCCAGCGAGCACGACGGCCGGCTGGCCCAGGATCTCGTCACCCGAGCCCGCGGCCTCGACCAGAGCTCGCAGTGCTCACGGGCCAAGGGCAGCGGCAGCCAGAACCTCCCGGCGCCGTCTTCCGACAACGTCGAGGTGAAGGTGTCGATCGGCGGCGTCGAGGGCACGTTCCTGATCGAGACCCGCTGCGGGACCACGATGATGTCGACGGGGTTCGCCCAGCTCGCCCAGGTCACCCCACGCCCGGGCCCGATGATCGAGACCATCGCCGTCGGCGCCATCCGCAAGGGCGCACCGGCCACCGCCACCCTGGTGATCGGCGGCGCCACCGCGCCAGAGACCGAGCTGCTGATCGGCGACGGGCTTCCGCCCGGCGTCGACGGCGTGCTTGGCATCTCGGCCCTGTGGAAGTTCTCGCTCACGCTGCGCGACGACGACGGCGGCCTCACCCTCGACGGCCCCGCGCCGTCCGCGCGGTGATCAGGAACCGGCGTTGCGGCGCAGGTGATCGATCAGGTTCGCGAACAGCCCGCGGACCGCGTTCTCGAGGGCTTCCCGGCGCAGCTGGGGCAGGTAGCGTGCGTCGTAGGTCTTGCGTGGAACCTGGACCTTGGCGCCGCCGGAGAGGAACGAGAGCATCTTGCCCCGATCGTCGGAGATGGCGAGCCGGAGCTGGGCCTCGATCTCGATGTAGCCGCCCGACTGCCGGGTCTCGAGCGAAACGCAGCTGATGTCGACGTTGCGCAGATCGAGGCCGAACTTGCGGGCGGCGTCGGCGGCGCTGGTCAGGGTCTCGTCGCTCGCGACCTGGGTGCTCATGGCCGAGCGCAGCACGTTGGCGTGGACAGCGCGCGCCTTCTTGTCGTGGACGCCGGGCGAGTCGTCACGCGTACTCTTCACGACCATGTAGATCTCGGGACGGGCGTCGAGCGCGCGCGGCTTGTTGCCGAACCCAGCCTGGCCCTTGGCCGGCGCAGCCGCTGCCGGCTCGATGCCGTTGGCCTCGGAGACCTGGGACACCGCCTCGGCGGCGCGCTTGCGGACCAGCTCGTCGCCATCGGAGGTGGACGTGTTGCGCAGCGCCGGCAGGGCGGCGCGATGACCGAGCTTGCCGAGTCCAGCGGCGGCGATCGCGCGCACGGTGGCGCTCTTGTCGCCCAGCGCCGCGACCAGTGGCTTGAGCGTGGGCTTGCTGCCCAGGCGCGCGAGCGCTGTCACCGCCGCGATGCGCTCCCGCTCGGAGTGGCGCTCGTCCATCGTGGCCGAGAGCTGCGCGATGCGGGCTTCCTCGTCCGCAAATGCCGGCGCGGCGGC
This sequence comes from Myxococcales bacterium, assembly GCA_005779305.1. Lineage (GTDB taxonomy): Bacteria > Myxococcota_A > Polyangia > Haliangiales > Haliangiaceae > UBA2376. The sequence continues at coordinate 2,536 of SXJR01000496.1, read as the reverse complement.
CATTCCCAGCACGATGCAGACGAGCGCGCCGATCGGCGCCGCGCCCAGCCATCGTCGGAAAAAGGCGCGAGCCATGTGGACTCGATTACGCCTGCCGTGGATCGACGAGTCAATTTGTTTCGGCACTGACCTTCGCTGACGCAGATGCGTATTCGACGCGCGCTCCCGACGGACCACGCATGCTGTAACGTCGTGTGCGTGATCGATTGGCCTTCGTGGTGGGATGCCGGCGCACATCGCGCTGGCCCAACCTTCGCCTGGATCACCCACGGCCTCACCCCGCCGTGGCGAAGTGCCCCACGATATGAGGTCGCATGAGCGCTCCTGCCGTTTCACCCGCGTTGCGCTGGGGCACCGTCGGTGTCGTCGCCGCGGTGTCGATCGCGATCGCATCGGTGCGCATGTGCGGCGACGTCGCGATCCCGCCCAAACCGCCGGCGCCCGAGATGCGGGGTAGCGCGCAGGACGTGATGAAGACAGCCTCGGCGACCCACGCCAGCTGGCGCGCCGAGATCGAGCGCGACGCCGCCACACTCGGTGTGCCCACGCCCACCGATGACGACATGGCGAAGCGGCTCTCGTACAAGACCGACGACGAGGCGCGCGTGATCGCGCCCGGCGAAGGGTCGGTGGAGATCGCCGGCCTCCGGCTCACTGCGTCGTCGATGCCCGAGGAAGGCTCCAACCGCCAGGCGATGGTGCTCACCGTCGAGAATCTCACCGATACCGATCTCGCCTACAACGTCGTCACCACGCCGCGGCCCGGCGGCGCCGCGTGCAACCAGCGCCTCGTCCTCGCCTACAACGCGATCGTCGTCGCCCGTGGTGGCAAGGAATCGCGTAGCGAGTGCATCTACCGATCGGGCATGTCGCTCGCCATCGAGCGGGTCGAGACCCTCGCCCTTCAGCCCTTGCAGAGCGCGTACGTCTCTCGACTCCCGCCGGCGGCGGTCGGCGCCGATACGCGCCTGTCCCGTGGCCACCGTCCAGAGTTGCCGGCCGGGATGCCCGTTTGCACCACCGTCGCCTCCCAAACAGTGCGCGCCGACATCGATTCGGGGGCGACGGGGTGGAGGGATCTCGTCGACTTCTACGCCCGGCATTCCTGTCAGAGTTATCAATTTCCAGAAGGATATCGGACATTTGAAATGGATGGGGCGCAGGAACTCCCGGTCACGCGCTGAGGTCCAACAAGATCTCGTGATTTGTTCCGCGACGTTAGACTTGCGCTCGTGAACAGGTCTCGGATAGCCTCTAACTACGATTTCGCGGAGTTACGGCCGCCGTGACCAAGTCCGAGCTCATCGAGAAGATCTCAGAAAGCCTGAAGCTCCCTGCCGGCAAGGCGGAGGCGATCGTCAACTGCGTCTTCGATTCCATGGTGAAGGCGCTGGAGCGCGGGGAAGGTATCGAGATCCGCGGGTTTGGCAGCTTCACTGTGCGCGAGTACAAGGCCTACGAGGGCCGCAACCCGCGCACCGGCGAGACTGTCCATGTCGCGCCGAAACGCCTTCCGTTCTTCAAGGTCGGCAAGGACTTGCGCGAGCGGGTCAACTCGCTCACGGGCACGCCGCTGCCCGTCGACACCAGCCCGGATCACGACGATGACGTCGCCGACGATCCGGAGCTCGACGACGACGACGACGATTGACGTTGGTTAGCTGACGCGGGCCACGCGGCCACCGTCGCCATCGACTTCGAGCCATTCGCCGTCCATCACCGCATCGGTGATGCCGGCACAGCCCACCACGCAGGGCACGCCCAGCTCGCGGGCCATGGCGGCGCCGTGGTCGAGCAGCGACCCGTGCTCACACACGATCGCGGCCGCACCCTCGACCAGGAGCGCTACCGCGGGGGTCACCGCACGGGCGACCACCACTGCGCCGCGGGGCACCCGCGCCGCCTGCCCGAGTTGATCGACCCGCGCCGCCGGACCGGTGACGTGCGCGCCGACGCCAGCACCGAGCCAGCTCTCGACGGGGGGCATCGCGCTCCCACCGTCGGCACGACCGTCCACGACGAGTGGCATGTCCCACGCCGCGGCCCGCGCTGACGCCGAGCGGGCCGCCGCCGCGCGACCCGCGGCCCGAGCCCGCCACGCCTCGTCGCCGGGCTCGGCAGCCACGAGCTCGTCGAGCGGCAGCCAGAATACGTCGGTGGCGGCGAGGTCGAGCCGCCGCGCTGTCGCCAGCAAGGCGCGGCGCACTGTCGCCTGTGCCCGCGCGAACAGCAGATCGTCGCGCTCGGCCAGATCGGCGGCGGCGCGGGCCAGCGCCACCTCGGCGGCGAGCTCGGCGGGGACGGGCGCCTCGAAGATCGGCAACGGACGCGCGCGCGCCCGCTCGACGGCGTCGTCGAGGAGCAAGGGCGTCTCGGCGAAGGTCGGCGAGGCCACGTCCCACAGCGGCGAGAGATCGCCGGTCAACGCCAGGAGCGCCGCCCGGTCGAGCTCACCGCGTGCGACCGCCGCGACCGCCGCCACCAGCGACGATGGACGGCGCGGCGCGAGCTCGGCGGCCTGGCGCTCGGCGCGGCG
>SXJR01000495.1 GCA_005779305.1 Myxococcales bacterium | reverse complement strand
CCGCGACCGCGTCGACACCGCTGGTGATGGCGGCCAGCCGGCGCTCGGCCTCGGCGTGGTCACCGCGCTCGAGCGCGGCGAGCGCCGGTCCCAGGCCGCCACCTCCGGCCGGCTGGGTGCGGCCCGCCGGCGCGAGCGCCAGACACACCGCCAACGTGGCCATCACTGCGATCGAACGTGACCTGCGCCCCATCCTCCCATCCTACCGCCGTACACTGGCGCCGTGACCTCGTCGCGCGAGCACCTGGCCGAGCACGGCTGGCTGGTGGTGCGCGGCGTGGTCCCCGCCGCGCGCGTGGCCGAGCTCGAACGCGCGCTCGACGAGGTGGTGCCGCCGGCGGCGTACGCGGCGTGGGGCGACGGCATGGTCGAGGTCGCCGCGGTGTCGCGCGCGTCGGCCGCGCTCCGGCGCCACGCCACCGACGAGGCCATCGCCGCCATCGCCGCCGAGGCGCTCGGCGCCGAGCGCCTCCAGCTGCTGCAGGACACCGCGCTGGTCAAGCCGGCGGCCCATCCCGCCCGCCTGGCCTGGCACCAGGACTACAGCTACCTCGCCTACCTCGATCAACCGCGGGCGCTGACGGTGCGCCTGGCGCTGACCCCGTGCACGATCGCCAGCGGGTGCATGCGCGTGCTCGACGGCAGCCATCGCTGGGAGCACACCGGCGAGAACCTGGCCCTGCGCCGCGCGTCGGTCGAGGACGCGCTGGCGGCGCTGCCGGCCGGGCTTCGCGCCCGCGTCGCCGGCGCCGAGGTCGCGCTCGAGCTCGCGCCGGGCGACATCAGTCTGCACCACTGCCTCACCTTCCACGGCAGCGAGCCCAACACCAGCGCGCACCCGCGCAAGACCCTGGCCGTGCGGATGTTCGACGGCGCGTGCCGGCTGGTGCCGGCGCGCCTGCCCTCGCCCGAGGCCGCGGCCCATTTCCCCGTGGACGACGACGGCTACCTCGCCGCCGCCGCGTTCCCGGTGCTCTGGCCTCCGGCCCGCAGTGATACCGTCGGGTCATGAGCGACGAGGCAGGGGATGGCCACGCCTTCGGCACCGCAGCGCCTTACGAGACCGTCACCCGCGCCGACTTCGAGCGCGCGCTGCGCCACCTCAACCTCACCGACCTCGAGCTGCGCGACGCGATCATGCAGCTCGGCGCGCGCGTGGTCACGCTGATCGACGAGCTGACCCGCCGGGTCGACGGCGTCGAGCCCGAGCCGGCGCCGCCGGGCACCCCGGCCATCGCCGCGGAACACACCGTCGAGGCCGCGGTCGCCGCCAACCTGCCCGAGACCCTGGCCGCGGTGCGCGCCGCCGACGCCCGTGGCCGCTGGCGGGTGTCGCTGGATGTCGGCGGCAGCAAGTACGAGGCCGAACCCTCGACGCCACCCTGCGACGAGGTCCTGCACCTGTGCCAGGCCCGCTGCTGCAGCTTCGACTTCGCGCTCTCCACCGAGGATCTCGACGAGGGCGTGATCCGCTGGGACTACGGTCAGCCCTACCTGATCCGCCAGCGCGCCAGCGATCGTTACTGCGTCCACAACGATCCCGCCACCCAGCGCTGCACCGTGCACCATCACCGCCCGCGCACCTGCCGGGTCTACGACTGCACCAACGATCCGCGGGTCTGGATCGACTTCGCGCGCCGCGTCCCGGCGCCCATGGAGGCCGCGCTGATCCAGCCCCAGCACGCGCCCGAGAGCGGCTTCGAGCTGATGGATCGCGTGCGCGCCCGCGCCGCCGCCGTCACCGCCGAGCGCGGCGCCATGGCCAACAGCTGGGCTGACCCCGGCCCCCGCCGCGGCCCGCCCCCACCCCGGCGGGGCTAGCGAGATGGCCGGGGCTCACGCCTTCCTCGTCGCCGCCGGGCTCGCCGCCGGCGCCTGCGGCCGCATCAACTACGACCCGCTCGGCGACGACGACGGCGACGCTGCCGGCATCGACGCCGACGAGACTGACGGGCCTGACGGCCCCTGCCCCGCGGGCTACGTTCCGATGAGCGGCAGCTGCTACCGCGTCGAGTCCACGCCCCGCACCTGGCTGGCCGCCGAGACCGATTGCCACGACGATGGCGACGGCTCCCACCTGGCGACGATCGTCGACGTCGCCGAGCACTTCGATCTGCACGACCTGGCCACCCTGGGCAGCGGCGGCGCCGAGATCTGGATCGGATACACCGACCGCGTCGCCGAGGGCACGTTTCGCTGGGTCTCGGCGGGCGGCCTCGATCCGTCGACCGACTCGTGTTTCCTCGGCACCAGCTTCACCAACAACGCCAGCATCAACTGCGTGGTCCAGCTCTCGGCGTCCGAGTGCATGGACTGGTTCGTGCGCGACTGTGCTTTGACCCGTCCGTACATCTGCGAGCACGACGGCCAGGTCGTCGATCTCGCTGCGTTCTGACGCGGCCGGCGCTGGGGACGGATGACCCCTCGGCGCGCTAGCCGGCTGCTCGAGTGGTCGCCCGTCGGCCTCGCCAACCCTGCATGATCACGGGGGTTCGCGCGGCACCCGGCTTGCTGATTGACCTCGCATGTCGACGCGCACCCTGGTCCTGGCCGTTCTCGCCCTCTCGGCGTCGCTCCTGGCCTGCGCCGGTCCCGAGTCCGACGACGACCTGCCGTTGCCACCGGACAACCCCCTGCCGCCGCTGCCGGCCGGTACCGTGGCTGTGGTCGAGCTCTACCCGCTCGACGTCTGGGCCCAGATGCTGCCGGCGACGGCGCGGCTCGAGGTCGTCCGTGACGGCGCCCCGGTCGCGCTCGACGGCGCCGGCGCCTCTCCCATCCGCTACCTCTCGCTCACCGAGGCCGGCGCCTACGCCATCACGCTGTCGGCGCCCGATCACGAACCGCTGACGGTGACGCTCTCGTTCGACGGCACCGCCGAGCTCGACGGCGCCCAGCTCGGCGCCATCCCCGCCGGCGGCGCGGTCTCGGCCAGTCACGAGATGCGCACCCAGGACGGCGGCGACGCGCTGCCCGTGCACTCGATCTACCTGGGCCTCCGCCACCAGTGGTTCTCGGCCGAAGGCCGCCCGGCCCGCCGCGGCAACCGCGTCCGTTTCCTGATGGACGGCGAGGAGGCGTGGTCCGCCGTCTCCGACGAGCTGACCACCGCCGACGAGTCGATCATGCTGGCCTCGTGGTGGTTCGAGTCGGACTTCGAGCTCACCCGCACCGAGGGCAACCTCACCGCCGCGCAGCGCCGCGCCCGCACCATCATGGCCAAGCTCGAGGCCAGCCCGGCCTACAAGCGCGTGCTCATCGGTCAGTTCTGGGGCCAGGACGGCTGGCTGGCCGGCCTCAACGTCGACGCCGCGCTCACCGCCCACGGCGCCGCCACCGGCGATCGCTTCGAGTACATGGGCCAGGCCAACCCGACCGAGGGCCTGTTCCGCTTCGAGGTGCCGGGCTTCGAGCTGGGCGAGCGCGTGCGCGCGGCTCACCCCGAGACCGGCGATCGCCGCTTCGACGGTGAGCGCATGGTCGAGTCGCGGGTGCGCGCCCGCGACGTCGATCTCACCGACTGGCCGGTCACGCTGCAGGTGCAGCACGCGTCGTGGCACCAGAAGTTCGCGGTCATCGACGACGTCGCCTTCGTCGGCGGCATGAACGTCAAGTCGACCGACTGGGACAGCTCGCAGCACCGCGTCTACGACGTGCGCCGCATGGAGATCGGCGCCAGCGACGCCGCCCGCCAGGACGTGCGCGACAAGGAGAGCCTGCCCGACCTCGGCCCGCGCAAGGACTACATGGTCCGCGTCGACGGCCCGGCCGTGCAGGACGTCGCCGACGTCTTCCACCGCCGCTGGGAGCTGGCTCGCTTCGAGAACGTCGAGTACAGCGATCGCTCGACCATGTTCACCGTCGACCGCGAACAGGTCACCCACGCCGACGGCATGCAGGTGCAGGTCACGACCACCATGCCCGACCCGCTGTGGGAGCACGCCATCGTCGAGACCTGGCTCAACGCCGTGGCCCGCGCCGAGAAGTACATCCTGATCGAGGACCAGTACTGGCGTGCGCCCATCCTCACCGAGGCCATCCTCCAGCGCATGGCCCAGGTGCCGGCCCTCCAGCTCATCGTGATCACCAAGCCGATCAACGAGTGGACCGATCCGGGCTGCGCCTGGAGCTACCGCACCGACACGCAGCTCGAGGCGGCGGTCCCAGGCCGCTACACCCTGCTCCAGTTGCGCGCGTTCGACACCGTGGTCACCTGGGGCTGGGACGAGACCGAGTCGCGCTTCGCCAACATCGACACTCACTCGAAGCTGCTGATCGTGGACGACACGTTCCTGAGCGTGGGCTCGGCCAACAAGAACAACCGGGGCATCATCTACGAGGGTGAGATGAACCTCGCCGTCCACGACCCGACCTGGGTGCGCGACGCTCGCCGGCGCGTGATCGCCAACATGCTGGGCACCGGCGTCACCGTCGGCGACGACGTGGCGGTGTGGAAGAGCCAGCTCCTCGGCGCCGCCGCCTGGAACAACGGCGTGTCGGCCGCCTGGGACAGCGAGGGCGGCGACATCAGCCTCGACGGCGCGGCCCTGCCCGCCGCCTACGCGCCGCGCGGCTTCGTGTACTCGCTCGACTTCCGCGGCGTCGACCAGTGCCTGCTCGAGGACGTCGGCCCCGACATGACCTAGCCGGCCGCGGCAGAACGCGGTGCACCGCTGAGATGCGGCCGACGACCGATCCGCGCCGAACCATCGACGAAAGCGAAGCCTCGCTGCCGAACTTCGACATGGTCGAAGTCGGCGCGCGGGCCTAGATAGATGGCCATGGACTTCGATCTGGACCTGTTCGATCGCTCGCGCCACGGGCGCCGTCATCGTGACCGCAGCGCGTCCGAGTCCGGTGGCCGGAGTCGCCGGGCGCACCCGCACATCTTCGCCTGGCTGCTCCTCGGCGGCGGCGCGGTGCTGCTCGGCCTCGCCGTCATCGCCATCCTGTCGTCGCTCGGGCTATGGGGCTACCTGACCGACTCGTACTTCGCCGCCGCGCAGGCGTTCCTGCCCGCGAGCTGGTACGCGCCGTTCGCGGACCTGCCCGGCATCGCCCACGTCGCCATCGTGCTCGGCGCGCTGTTCGTGCTCGCCGGCGTGGCCGGCGAGGTCTTCGACTGAGCGGGGGCAAGGGCGCCTACGAAGGTCGCGCCCGACGGTTCGGCTTCTCGGAAGGGACGTGGCCGGAGGGGTGCTACGGTGGCGTCGATGGAGTGGCTCAACTACCACCATCTCTTGTACTTCTGGACAGTGGCGCGGGAGGGCAGCCTGGTGTCGGCGGGCAAGCGCCTGCGCCTGTCGCAGCCAACCTTGAGCGGCCAGATCCGCAAGCTCGAGGCGTCGTTCGGCGAGCGGCTGTTCGAGCGCAAGGGCCGCGGCCTGGTGCTCACCGACATCGGACAGGTCGTGTATCGCTACGCCGACGAGATCTTCACCACCGGCAACGAACTGCTCGACACCGTGCGGCGCGGGCCCAAGGGTCAGCCGGTGCGGCTCAACGTCGGCGTCGTCGACGCGGTGCCCAAGCTCCTGGTCCGCCGTCTGCTGGACCCGGCCCTGCACCTGCCCGAGCCAGTGCGGCTGGTGTGCCGCGAGGACGGGCTCGAGCGGCTGCTCGAAGCCCTCGGCCGCCACGAGCTCGACGTCATCATCTCCGATGCTCCGCTGCCGCCCGGCGGCGCGGTCCGCGCCTGGGACCACGCGCTCGGCGTCAGCGACATGACGCTGCTCGGGACGGCCGAGCTGGCCCGGGCCCGGCGCAGGACGTTCCCGGCCAGCCTCGATGACGCGCCCCTGCTGCTGCCGCTTGCCTCGACTGTGCTGCGCCGCAACCTCGACGCCTGGTTCGCCAGCCTCGACGTGCGGCCGCGCATCGTCGCAGAGGCCGAGGACTCGGCCCTGCTCAAGGCCTTCGCCGCCGACGGCATGGGCCTGATGTTCGCGCCGTCGGTGGTGGCCAAGATCGTGAGCTCCCGTTATGGGCTTGTATCGGCCGGGGCGACCGACGCGGTCCGCGAGCGCTACTACGCCATCACCGGTGAGCGGCGGCTGGTGCACCCGGCGATCGTCGCGATCCGCGAGGCGGCGCGCGGCGGCCTGCTGCAGTAGCGATGGTTTTTTCGAACGATCGCTTCCGAACTATCTGTTTGTCCGAATCATGGACAGGCCTCATTCATGGAGGACCGGCCAGTCGCCGGCCCAGGAGGCCTCCGTGAAGCTGCACGTCCGCTACCGCCGGCTCGAATCCACGCCCGAGCTCGATCGCCTGGTCGCGAGACGAATCCACTTCGCCCTGTCACGCTTCGCCCACGCGATCCGCGCGGTGCACGTGACCCTGGCCGACATCAACGGGCCGCGCGGCGGCATCGACAAGGCGGTCCGGGTACGGATCTTGGGCCCGCGCCTCGGCTCGATCGTGGTCGAGGGCACCGCCGTCGACGTGCCGGAGGCGGTCGACGGCGCCATCGGCCGCGCCGCCCGATCCACCGCACGCGCCCTCGATCGCCGCCGGCTGATCGCCGCGCTGAGCTGAGCCCTGGAGACCCCATGATCTGGCTCTACCTCGGCTTCATCGTCTTCATCGCCGCGCTGCTCGCCCTCGACCTCGGGGTCTTCCATCGTCACGCCCACGTGGTCCGCACCCGCGAGGCGCTGGGCTGGTCGGCGGTGTGGATCAGCCTCGGCCTCTTGTTCTCGGTGTTCGTCTACTTTGGCTACGAGCGTGCCTGGTTCGGGCTCGGCACCCAGCCTGACTCCATGGCGGTGGCCGGCGAGTCGACCGACGGCACGCCGATCTACAACGACGGCACCTCGGCGCTGATCAAGTACCTGACCGGCTTCGTCGTCGAGAAGTCACTCGCCGTCGACAACATCTTCGTCATCGCGATGCTGTTCGGGTTCCTCAAGGTGCCGCTGCAGCTCCAGCACCGGGTGTTGTTCTGGGGCATCCTCGGCGCGCTCTTGCTGCGCGGCGCGATGATCTTCGCCGGCGCCGCGCTCATCACGCGCTTCAGCTGGATCCTCTACCTCTTTGGCGGCTTCCTGGTGATCACCGGCATCAAGATGCTGTTCGCCTCGGAAGAGCACGTGGACCCGAGTCGGAGCCGGGTGTATCGCTGGTTGCGCCGCCTCATCCCGGCCACCGAGCACTACGACGGCCAGCGCTTCTTCACCCGCTCCGCCGCCACCGGCGCCAAGATCGCCACGCCGCTGTTCCTGGCGCTGGTCCTGGTCGAGCTCACCGACGTGATCTTCGCCGTCGACTCGATCCCGGCGATCTTCGCGATCACGACCGACCCGTTCCTGGTCTTCACCAGCAACGTGTTCGCCATCCTCGGCCTGCGCAGCCTCTACTTCGCCCTGGCCAATCTGATCGACAGCCTGCGCTACCTCAAGGTCGCGCTCTCGGCGGTACTGGTGGTCATCGGCGTCAAGATGCTCACCCACAGCTGGCTCAAGGTCTGGCTCGGCGAGCACTTCAACTTCTACGCCCTCGGCGTGGTGGCCGGCATCCTGACCGCCGGTGTGGTGGCTTCGCTGGTGGCGCGCCGCGGCAACGCCACGGTGGCCGCCGCCTGATCCATCGGCGCGCATCTTCGCCGCGGATCCTCCCCCCGTCCGCGGTACGATGGATCATGCGACTTCGTCCGGGCGTGGGGATCGCCCTCCTGTGTTGGATCGCGCTGGCCAGCTGCGGTGGCGGCGGTGGCAACGGCGGCGTCGACGCTGACACCTCGGGTGACGCCACCGCCGATGACGGCTCGGTGATCGACGCGTCGCAGTGCGACGACGGCGACCCCTGCGACGCCGGCGTATGCGCGGGCGGCGTGTGCTGCGCCGCCGCGCAGGCTTGCGGCGCCCAGTGCTGCGGCGGCGCCCAGGTGTGCTCGTTCCAGCAGTGCGTGACGCCCGGCGACGTCTGTATCGACGCCACCGACTGCGCCGTGGGCTTCTACTGCGAGTACGCGCTGGGCGATCCGTCGCCGGTCGACGCCGGCCCGGGATGCCAGGGCGGCGCCCTGCCCACCACCGGCCGCTGCCTGCCGCGCCCACCGCAGTGCCCGAGCGGCCAGCCGCCGGGCGATCCGCCGACCTGCCTCGAGTCGTGCCAGTACGTCCCGCCGGCCAGCGCGTTCACGCCGGTGCTCAAGTACTCGTGGGGAAGCCCGACGGCGGTCAACACCCAGGACAGCGTGATGATGGCGCCGGTCGTGATCCAGCTCGACGACGACACCTGCGACGGCGCCGTCGACGAGCGCGACATCCCCGAGATCGTGTTCTTCACCTTCGCCTCGGGCAACTACAACGGCAACGGCACCCTCCACGCCATCTCGATCGTCGGCGGCCTGGTCGTGCACAAGTGGCAGGCCAACGCCGCGACCTCGCCCAACCACCCCGGCCGCTCCATCGCCGCCGGCAACTTCGACGGCATGCCCGGCAACGAGATCGCGGTCTGCACCACCGATGGCCGCGTGCGCGCCTACCGCGCCAACGGCACCCAGCTGTGGCTGTCACCGGCCGGCACGGCGTGCAGCATGCCGGCGCTGGCCGATCTCGATCAGGACGGCGACGTCGAGGTGATCGTCGAGGGCGCGGTGATCGACGGGGCGACAGGCCAGATGGTCACGCCGATCAGCCCGGCCCTCGCCAACGTGGTGGTCGCCGACGTCACCGGCGACTCGGTCCTCGACCTGGTCGGCCCCACCCGCGTGCTCACCGGCGGCGGCATCCAGGTCACGGCCATCCCGGTCGCGGCGCGTTACCCCGCGGTCGGCGACCTCGATGGCGACGGCATCGCCGAGATCGTGGCCTCGGATTACGACACCCATCGCCTCATCGTCTGGAAGGTCGACGCCGGCCAGCCCGGCGGCTACCGCATGATCCGCTCCGCCATCGACATCAACGGCACCATCTCGCCGTCGGCGTGCCCGGTCGGCTCGGCCGGCAACACCCGCGGCGGCGGCCCGCCCACCATCGCCGACTTCAACGGCGACGGCACCCCCGACGTGGCCCTGGCCGGCGGCGTCGGCTACGCCGTGTTCGATGGCGTGAAGCTCATGGATCCGCTCGTCCCCAACGCCATGACGCTCCTGTGGATCACCCCGACCCAGGACTGCTCGTCGGCGGCGACCGGCAGCTCGGTCTTCGACTTCAACGGCGACGGCTCGGCCGAGGTGGTCTACGGCGACGAGACCTCGCTGCGCGTCTACGACGGCCGCACCGGCGGCGTGCTGTTCACGACCTGCAACACCAACGGAACCCTGTTCGAGTACCCGCTGGTCGCCGACGTCGACAACGACGGCCAGGCCGACATCATCGCGGTGTCGAACTCGTACTCGAGCTTCAACTGCGCCGGCGTCAAGACCGCGGGCGTGCGGGTCTTCGGCGACAGCGCCGGCAACTGGGTGCGCACGCGGCGGGTGTGGAACCAGCACAGCTACCACGTCACCAACGTCAACGAGGACGGCACCATCCCGTCGCCCGAGCCCATCAACCACATCCAGCCGCGGCTCAACAACTTCCGCCAGAACGTGCAGCCGCTCGGCGAGTTCTCGGCGCCCGATCTGGTGGTGACGGTGGCGGCGGTCTGCGATCCCGACTACGCCCTGGTGGCGCGGGTGACCAACCTCGGCGAGGCGTCGGCGCCGGCCGGCATCCCGGTCAACTTCTACCTCGGCGATCCGGCGGCGGGCGGCGCGCTCATCACCGGCAGCCCGGTCCTGACCACCAAGGTCCTCTACTCGGCTGAGTCCGAGGACGTGCGGCTGCCGGTCAACCCGCCCATCGCACCGACGGCGACGGTCTACGCCACGGTCGACGAGAATCCGACCCATGCCTGGCGCGAGTGCCGCCCGGCGAACAACACGTCGCCGCCGGGCTCGGCCCGCTGCGGGATCGACTGAGCGATGCACTACGATCCGTTCTGCCGCGGCCCTCACCCGGTGGGGGTGCGCACGGTGGAGCTCGAGGACACGGCACGCGGGCGCACCCTGCCGGTCGAGGTCTGGTACCCCGCCGACATCGCCCACGCCGGCGAGGACCTCGGCAAGGCGACACGCGATACCTACGTGATGATCCCTGGCTTCCCGATGGCGTGGCAGCAGGCCCGGCGCGACGCGGCGCCGGCGGCGTCCTCGTCCGGCCACTTCCCGCTGGCGTTGTTCTCGCATGGCTTCGCCGGCCATCGCCGCCAGTCCACCTTCCTTTGCACGCACCTCGCCAGCCACGGATGGATCGTGGCCGCCACCGATCACGGTGGGAACACCTTCAAGGACCTGGCGCTGGCCGGCGCGAAGGCCGGCGCCGAGACCTGGAAGGCCAGCATGGCCGCGCGGCCCGAGGAGATCCGCCTCCTCATCGATGCCGCCGGCGACGGCCGGCTCGGCGTCGCCACCGACACCGCCCGCGTGGCCATGACCGGCCACAGCTTCGGCGGCTGGACCTCGTTGCGGGTCATCGCCGGTGAGCCGCGCATCGCCGCCGTCGCCGCCCTGGCCCCGGCGGTGGCGGTACCGCAGCTCCGCGACGCCCTCGATGTGCGCTGGAAGCGCAACGTCCCGGTCCTGGTCATCGCCGCCGAACGCGACTCGCTCTTGCCGCTCGAAGGCATCGAGGCGGTCCACCGTGACCTGCCGCCGCCGGCCACGCTGGTCGTCCTCACGGCCACCGACCACATGCACTTCTGCGACGGCGCCCGCCAGATTCACGAGATCTTCCGGGCCATGCCGGTCGCCCCGGTGGCCCTGGCCCGGCCGCTGCCGCCTTTTGACGAGCTGGCGCCAGCCCGCGCCGGCCACGAGTCGACCATGGGCCTGGTGCTGGCCCACCTCGAGGCCGGCATCCTCGACCGCGCCCCGGCGGCAGAATTCATGGCCGGCGACCTGTCGGCGACGCTCGGGGCGCGAGGCATCTCCGCCCGGAGCGGTGTACACTCCTGAGACCCCACGCTCATGCAGGCGCGTTACACGATCCTCGAGCGACTCGGCGGCGGCGGACAGGCCGAGGTCTTCCGCGGCGTCGCCGAGTCGATGCAGGGCTTCAAGAAGCCCGTGGCGATCAAGCGCGTGCTTCCCAACCTGACCTCGAACTCGAAGTTCGTGGCCATGTTCCTGGACGAAGCCCGGCTGTCGCTCAACCTCCAGCACGCCAACATCGTCCAGGTCTTCGACATCTCGAAGGCGCCCGACGGCACGTACTTCCTGGTGATGGAGTACGTCAACGGCTGCGACCTCAAGCAGATCATCGAGCGCCAGAACGCGCGCAACCGCCGCCTCGAGATCGCCCACACGATCTACATCATGCTCGAGTGCTGCAAGGGGCTGAACTACGCCCACACCATGGAGCACCCCGAGACCGGCCTGCCGCTGCACATCGTGCACCGCGACATCTCGCCGCCCAACATCATGATCTCGCAGAACGGCGAGGTGAAGGTGGTGGACTTCGGCCTGGCCAAGGCCAACAGCCAGATCGAGATCACCGATCCGGGCGTGGTGAAGGGCAAGTTCGCTTACCTCTCGCCCGAGGCGGCGTCGGGGCTGCCGATCGATCACCGCACCGACGTCTTCGCGCTCGGCATCCTCCTGTGGGAGATGTTCACCGGGCGCCGCCTGTTCTACGCCGACACGCCGCTGCAGACGGTGGAGCTGGTGCGGCGCGCCCGGGTGCCGTCGATCACCGCGCAGAACACCAGCGTCGAGCCCGAGCTCGACGCCATCGTGCGCAAGGCGCTGGCCCGCGATCCCGAGGATCGCTACCAGAGCGCGGCAGACCTCGGCGATGCCCTGGCCCAGTACCTGTTCTCGCGCGGTCTCAAGGTGACGTCGCGCGACATCACGCTCCTGGTCCGCGAGACCAAGCAGGACATCGACAAGCAGCGCGAGTCGGCGCCGCGGGCCTCGCTGGTCGACGCCCTCATCACCGACGAGCTGGCCCGCCTGACCTCGCTGGTCGACTCGCCCGAGGCGCCGATCCAGCAGGAGGTCACAGGCTCGACCGAGCTGGTCGACACCGCGGCGTGGGCAGCTGATCTCGGCCTCGACGAACCCTGATCCGTGTGACCGCTCCGTCCGGACTCCGTGTCGTCGTCCGCGAGCTGGCCGAATCGCCGGCCGAGGCGATCGAGCGCGGCTTCGCGCTCGAGCCGATGGCGCCGCCCGATCCGGAGGCCCTCGGCGCCGACGACGTGCTGATCGAGATCAAGAGCGCCTCGGTCGGCTGGGTCGATCTGATCATGGCCAGCGGGCAGTACCAGCACCTGCTCAAGCCGCCGTACACGCCGGGCCTGGAGTACGTGGGGGTGGTGCGCTGGGTCGGCGCCGGCGCCGGCGATCGGGTCGCGATCGGCGACGAGGTGCTGGTCGACGGGCTGCTCGCCGGGCCGCGCTCGCTCGGTGCGCACCAGCGCTGGGGCGGCTGGGCCTCGTACGGCGTGGCGCCCGCGGCGGCGGTCCATCGCATCCCGGTCGGGCTCTCGTTCGATCAGGCGTGCAACCTGCTCGGCAGCTACGAGACCGCGTACCACGCGCTGATCGCGCGCGGCCGGGTCCAGGCGGGCGAGACCGTGCTCATCCATGGCGCCTCGGGCGCCACCGGCCTGGCCGCGGTGCACCTGTGCAAGCTGCTGGGCGCGCGCGTGATCGCCACCGGCCGTTCGAAGGCAAAGCTCGACGCCGTCGCGGCCGAGGGCGCCGATCACGTCATCGCGCTCGGCGGCGAGATCAGCATGCGCGACCAGGTCAAGGCGCTGACCGGCGGCAAGGGCGTCGACGTGGTCCACGACGGCGTCGGCGGCGACATCTCGCTCGAGAGCCTGCGCTGCGTGCGTTTCGGGGCGCGCTACCTGATCGTCGGCTGGGCGGCGACGCCGACCGTGGCCCACGGCAAGGGCCAGCGCGGCGCGCCCAACGCCAACGTGCTCCCCACCAACCTCATCATGATGAAGGGCCTCGACGTGCTCGGCTGCCCGGCCGCGATCTCGGTCGTCCACGATCCGTCGATCCGCGCGCCGCGCTTCGCCCAGGTCATGCAGTGGGCCGCCGAGGGCAAGATCCGGCCGCGGGTGTCGCACGTGTTCGGGTTGGCGGAGTATGCCGAAGCGATGCGCGCCCGCTGGCACGGCGACGTCATCGGCGGCTGCGTGGTGCGGCCGTGATGACCGGAGAGTAGAAGGGCAAGGGCAAGGGCAAGGGAGCAGCTGACCTCGAAGCGCCGGAGGCGCTACGAGGCACCTGCTAGTGCGCGATCCAGAGTGACAGCAGGAACGTGCGACCCGGCTGCGGCATCGCCGATGCGAAGAAGCCGCTCGAACCTTGCCACTGACCGTCGACGAACCGCCCGGGCGTGTCGCCGGCCGACGCGTCGTTGATGCCCGGGTGCACGTAGCCGGCATCGAGGACGTTGAGGACCGCCAGCGACATGCCCAGGCCGGTGTCCTTCACGTTGCGGTAGGAGACCGTCGCGTCGACGGTGCCGTAGCCGTCGACGGCGCCGATCGGGTTGGTCGGCGTGGTCGTCCGCCGCCCGTACCAGCGCCCGCGCAATGTGCCACCCAGGTGGCGGTCCTTCTCGACCGACACGCCGAGGTGGGCCTTGTCGCGCGACAGATCGCCGATACGCATCCGGGTGACCGCCACCCCGCCCTGGCCATCGTCGACCTCGACCTCTTCCTCGGCGTGGAACAGCCGCGTGTAGCTGCCCCACAGCTCGATCCGCGCCCAGCGCCTGGCCGGAATCAGCGCGCGGAACGACCAGTCGAGCCCGATCACGAGCTGCTCGCCCAGGTTCTTGGGCTGTGCGCCGACGACGATCGTGTCGCTCGAGTGAACGCTGTACAACGCCAGCCCCTGCCACAGGTCCTGCAGGGTGAGGGTCGCGTCGAGCTCGAACGTCTCCGAGCGCTGCGGCTTGAGCTCGGGATCCGAGCCCGAGCCGGTCCACCCGCCGTAGAGGACGCGCGGCGGCGGCTCCTGGAAGGCCTGGCCGTAGAGCGCCTTCACCCCGACCCGGCTGCCGAGCTTGCCGACGTAACCGGCGCGCAGGGTGGGCGCCACGTCGTAGCCCGAGTTGCGATCGATGCGGCCGCCCATGTGGAGGTGGTGATCGTCGTCGATGTCCTTGCGTAGCTGGACGTAGGCGCCGACGTCCTCGGTCAGGATGCGGTTCTGCGGCTCGCGCACCTTGGCTGGCGGCTCGGGATAGGCGTAGTCGCCGGCGTCGATGTCGCCGACCTGCTCGTACCCACCTGGGTTCCCCGCCGCGCTCTCGCCGTTGATGTCGTAGGCCTTCTGCAGATCCTTCTGCTCGAGCTTGAGGCCGGCGACGACGGTGAAGCCATCGCGGGCGACGGCGAGATCCTGGTACGCCGACAGGCTGTAGTTGTGGCTCTGCCAGAAGGAGAACGCGGCCAGCCGTCCGTCGGTGTCATCGCTGTAGCCGTCGACGAAGAACGAATCGTTGGCGATGCCGCCGTGGCGGTAGCGCAGCGCCGTACGCGACTCCACGTGGGCGGTGATCGCGGCCTTGTGGCGCAGGTACGTGTCGAGCTCGTAGCGGCGCCACACCGCGTTGTTGAGGGCGCGGTCGCCGGCGTACTCGACGCCGTACCCGCTGGCGAAGCTCATCCAGCGGGCCGCGATCTCGGTGTCGGCGTAGTGGAGACGGGCGTCGATGGCCTCCGCCGCGTGGCGCGAGTGGAAGCCGGCCAGGCCCGGGTTGTCGACGAAGCCGCCCCAGAGCTGGCGATCGCGATAGTAGGGCCCGCGGGTGTACTCGTAGAGCCCGGCGTGGGCGTCGTCGAGCACGCCGGTCTCGAAGCGGGCGCTGACCCGGATCCGCAGCGGGCCTTGTTTGTAGAGCACGGTGGCATCGGCCACCCGCGAGGTCTCGGTGCCGACCCCGAGCTGGACGCGGTGGATGAGACCATCGGCGTCGGCGTCGTTCTGGGTGATCACGTTGATCACGCCCATGAAGGCGTTGGGGCCGTACACCGACGACGCCGGGCCCTGCACCACCTCGACCCGATCGATCGCCGACAGCGGAAACGACGTGATCGGCACGTCGACGTCGAGGAAGTAGAGCGAGTTGACCGGCAGCCCGTCGATCATGAGCAGGAACGGCGCCGACACGTCGCCGCGGAAGCCACGCCAGTAGATCAGCACCCAGTTGTCGCCGTAGGGACGGACCACGTCCATGCCGGGCAGATCGTCGAAGAGGTCGCCGAGCTGCCGGTAGCCGCGTTGCTCGAGCTCGGACCGGGTCAGCACGATCACCGAAGCCGGTGCATCGCCGAGCTTCTCGCCGACGTTGGACGCGGTCGTGATCGAGACCTGCATCAACTCGTCGAGCGACAGATCGCCGAGGTCGCCGTCGTCGGCGCCGTCGTCGGTGCCGTCTCCGGTGCCGTCATCGGCCTCGTCGTCGGTCGCGTCCTCGACGCCGTCATCGGCCTCGAGATCCTCCGCGATCGCGGCACCGGTCGCGAGCGTGATCCACACGCCAGCAACGGTCGCGACCCCCCGTCGCAGCCCGAGCATGAGCCAATCATCCTCCGCCGACCGGACGCCGACAAGCCCCGGAACGACGGCCGTCGGGTAGCGGCGGCCGGCTCAGGTCCGGAAGCTGGGGTCGATCCGGTCGAGCTTGCGCATGAGCCCGGGCCAGGGTAGCTGGCCCATGCTGCCCTGGGTGGCGATCCGGGCGTACATCGCCGACTTCTCCAGCACCGACGACGGCACCGGGATGAGCTCGGCGCGGGTGGCCTGGGCCCGCAGCTGCACCATGCACGCGGTCTCGAACGTGTACATGAGCAGGAACGCGTCGGGGATGGTTCCGGCCACGGTGAGCAAACCGTGGTTGCGCAGCATCAGGTAGCTCTTGTCGCCGAGGTCGCGGACCAGGCGCGGCTTCTCGTCGGCGTCGAGCGCGATGCCCTCGTAGTCGTGGTAGCCGAGCGACGGCAGGACCAGGGACGCCTGTTGCGAGATGGGCAGGAGCCCGTCGCGGGTGGCCGACACCGCCACGCCGTTGATGCTGTGGGTGTGCAGCACGCACTTCGCGTCCTCGCGGGCGGCGTGGATCGCGCTGTGG
>SXJR01000494.1 GCA_005779305.1 Myxococcales bacterium | reverse complement strand
CGTGCCAGTCGCGGGCGCCGCGGGCCAGCGCGCCCAGCACCAGGCGGCGGGCCAGCGCCGGCAGCGGCGTCACCAGCCGCGGCGCCGGCGCGATCAGCGGATGCCAGCCGGCGCCGCTCATCGCGTGGCCTCGGCGGCCTCGACGAGCTCGGTCACCGCGTGATCGGGGCCCGGGCGTCGGTAGGGCACGCCGCGCAGGTGAGCGAGCACGGCCTCGCCATAGATGAGGGCGATGACCTGCATCGACATCAGCGGGTAGCGGATCGCGGCGACGGCGAGGGCGAGATCGGTGAGCGCGGTGGCGTCGCCGCCGAGGTGGGCGAGCAGCACGCGGGTCCCGTCGGGGCGGCGCACGTCCATGTGGGCATCGAGGCGCCCGTCGCGCTCGCCGAAGCGGAAGTCATAGGTGGCCGGCCCGTGCAGGAACGGCGACACGAAGAAGCGCTTGTCGGCGCGGAAGGCGCCGTCGGGCCGGCGGTCGCCGGGGCCGAGCACGTAGGTGTGGCGCCCGCCGTAGTTGTTGCGCACCTCCGCCACCAGGGTCTCGATGCGGCCGTCGCCGTCGCGGCCGAGGAAGAAGCTCACCGGGTTGAAGACGAAGCCGGCGGTGCGCAGCCAGGTGACCAGCTCGACGCGCGCCGGCGCCGGCAGGCCGTGGGCGTCGAGCTGGGCACGGTGCCAGGTTGCGATCGCCGCCACGCCGTCGCCGTAGTCGCGATCGCGCAGGGAGAACAGGTTGACGCGCCCGTACGAGAACAGGCGCAGCGAGCGATCGAGCGCGGTCAGCTCGTCGAGATCGAGGCCGGCGATGAACACCGGATAGCGGAAACGGCGCGCGTGGTCACCCGAGCGCGCGTGCACCAGGTGGCCGCGGTAGAGCACCGAGCGCATCAGGCCACCGCCTGGTCGGCGCGCGAGCGGGCGCCGGCGTCGTCCGCCAGCACCCGGGCCGCGGCGCGCACACCCGAGCGCAGCCCGTCCTCGTGGAAGCCGAAGCCGGCGTGAGCGCCGGCGAAGTAGGTGCGGGCCACGCCCTGCAGCCGGGGCAGCGCGGCCTGGGCGGCGAGCGCCGCGAAGTCGAGCTGCGGGTGCGCGAAGTCGGCGTGGGCGAGCGCGCCCGCCGGCGGGCGGCGCGGGTTGAGCGTGACCAGCCGCAGCGGCGCCGGCGCCAGCCCCTGCAACGCGTTCATCCAGTAGGTCACCGCGACCCGACCGTCGTCGGGATCGGCGACGTAGTTCCACGACGCCCACGCATTGCGCCGGGCCGGCAAGCAGGAAGCGTCGCCGTGCAGCACGGTCGGGTTGCGACTGTACGTGAACGCGCCCAGCGTCGATGATTCGTCCGCCGTCGGCGCGGCCAGGAGCGCGAGCGCGGTGTCGGCGTGGGTGGCGAGCACGACCCGATCGACGCGGCGCTCGCGGCCGCGCACGGCCAGGGTCACGCCAGCGCCGTCTCGGTCGACGCGCGCGACCGGGCTGGCCAGCTCGAGGGCGATTCCGGCGGCGCGCAGGCGCGCGACCAGCGCGTCGACGTACGTGGCGCTGCCGCCGGCGACGGTGCGCCACGGGTGCGGCCGGGTCGCGCGCAGCATGCCGTGCTGATCGAGGAAGCGGAGCCAGGTCTCGGCCGGGAACGCGCCGCACCGCGCCGGTGCCAGCGACCACAACGCGGCGGCCAGCGGCACGACGAAGCGATCGCGGACCTCGGCCGGGACCCGGCGCGTCGCCAGGTACTCGTCGAGGGTGGCGCGCCGCGCCAGCTCGCCGCCCAGATCGGCGCGGCCGGTGGCGAGCAACCGCACCACCGCGGCGAGGAACCGCCAGTGCGACGTTCGCGCCAGGTTGCGCGGCTGCGCGAACCAGCCCCGCGGTGATGCGCTCGACCAGACCAGCGTGCCGTTCCCGTCCGGCACCTCCACCGAGAACGACATCGCGGTCGGACGCGAGCCGACGCCGAGCTCGTCGAGCAGGACCGAGAAGCGCGGGTAGCTCGGGCGCGAGAAGACGATGAAGCCGAGATCGACGCCATCGTGGGTGTGGACGTGGCCGCCGGGCCGGGCCGCGGCCTCGAACATCGTCACCGTCGCCCGGCCGGCCAGCGCGCGGGCGCACGCGAGGCCGGCGATGCCGCTCCCCACGATGGCGACTTCCGGTGTCCTCATCCGCACTTACCTTAGCAGGAAGGGCGGGGAAGGCCGTGCCAGCGTTTACCGTACTATGAAGGCCATGACCCAGCGCCACGGCTACGGCCGCAGCTCTTCCGATGACGATCAGGATGATGTGCGGCGCCGTGTGGCGCCGGGCAAGACCAGCCGTACCGACAACCTACCGCCGGTCCAGATGAAGGGCGGGGCCTCCACCGACGCCGACGTCCAGGCCCGTGCCGCCGACGGTATCTCGGGTCCGGGCGAACGCCTGCCGTTCCTCGACGCGATCCAGAAGTCGTTCGGCGGCCACGACGTCAGCGGCACCAGCGCGCACACCGGTGATCAGGCCACGTCGGCGGCCAAGGACATCGGCGCCCAGGCCTACGCGATGGGCAACAACGTGGCCTTCGCCGGCACCCCCGATCTCCACACCGCGGCCCACGAGGCCGCGCACGTCGTGCAGCAGCGCGCCGGCGTGCACCTCAAGGGTGGCGTCGGACAGTCCGGCGACGCCTACGAGCAGCACGCCGACGCGGTCGCCGACATGGTGGTGCAGGGCAAGAGCGCCGAGGGTCTGCTCGACACGATGTCGGGGCAGTCGGGCACCTCGACCATGGCGGTTCAGAAGGACGAGGGCGACGAGGACAAGCGCCCCAAGAAGAAGGTCGGCGGCGGCGGGATGGGCCGCCTCGGCATCGCCCAGAAGGCGATCGCCCACACCAAGTCGGTGATGTCCAAGGGTGCCGGCAACCAGATGGAAGCGATCAAGGCGACCAACGCCAACTCGACGTTCCGCATGCAGGTGATGCGCGACGACAACAACGAGTACTGGGAGATCGATCCCGCGGTCTACGACCTCATCAACGACAACTACTCGTCGTTCATCGCGGCCAAGGCCGAGCTCATGGACGGCGGCGGCGGCGGCAACTGCGGCGAGCACGCCGACGTCGCCTTCGACTACCTGTGCGCCACGTCCGGCGGCGAGAACATCACCAAGGCCCAGCAGAAGGGCTTCGATCATGCCTTCGTGCTGATCGGCGACCTCGACAGCGAGACCGATGCCCAGATCGTGGTCTCGGATCCGTGGCCGACCGCGCCGGTCGCGACCCTGTGGGAGGACCACTTCGCGTTCATCGCCGATCGCAAGAAGGTCCTGCGCCACGCCACCGGCACCGCCAACGGCTCCACCGCCAAGAACGCGATCAAGGCCGGCATCCGCCTCAACGAGCGCGGCAAGCAGATGTGCCAGGCCAAGCTCTCCGACAAGGAGACCGACAAGCTGCTCAAGGACGGCCGCAAGGGTGATCACCCGTGGATCTGGAGCCACCCGACGACGCCGTCGAAAGGCCACGACTTCAACTACGTGGAGTAAGCTCGGCGCCAAGGTGGCGACGAGATGACGAGATGGTCCGTCCCGGCGTTCGGGATCCTGCTCGCGGCGTGTGCGTGCCCGGCCAAGCCGCAGACGTCCGGGCCCGGGCCCACGCCGGTGTCTCCGGATGCCAGTCCTTTTGAGCCTCCAGCCCAGAGTGATGCCATGACCGCTTCCGCTCCCGCTTCCTTCGTTCCCGGACCGGCGCTGTCTCCGTCGGAACCGCTGCTCGCGTGGCTCCAGGCCAGCGGCGGCGAGTCGCGCAAGCTCCTGCGCCTCCCGGTGGTGATCACCTTCAGCAACCCGGGCCGTTTCGCGATCGGAACCGCGTACATCGGCACCGCACCGGCGGCGCCCGGCAGCGCTCCCCCCGCCGATGCGATCCTGCTCAAGCTCGACGGCGCCGGCCTGTCGGTGGCGCTGGTCGAGCAGGTGCGGGCGAAGTGCGAGACCGCGATGTCGTGCGCGCTGTGGGTCGACGGCCTGTGGGGGCCACGCATCGGCAGCGACCCGCTGGGCGGGATGCCGGCGCCGGCCGGGCCGACCCGGTGGCCGTTCGCGGTGGTCGAGGTCGGCGACGCCGTCGACGCGGCGGCGACCACGACCGGCTTCATCGAGAACCCGTAGTCAGGGCTCGACGATGTAGAACTGACCCATCATGCCCATGTCCTCGTGCTCGAGGATGTGGCAGTGGAACATGTAGGGCAACGCGGCGTCGGTGGTGCCGTCGAAGCGGAGCATCAGGCGCACGATCTGGCCGGGCGCGACCAGCACGGTGTCCTTCCAGCCCGCCAGCTCGACCGGTGGCGGCACGCCGTCGATGTCGAGGATCTGGAAGTGCCGGTTATGGATGTGCAGCGGGTGCATCATGAAGGAGTTGTTTGTTACGTCCCACCGCTCCACCGAGCCGCTGGGGATCTGGAAGTTGATCGCGGCCGGGACCGAGGCGCCGAGCGAGGTCATCCGGGCGCCGTTGATCGTCACCGACGGTCCGGTCATGTCGAGCACGATCGACCGCGTGCGCACCGCCTGGTCGGCCGTCATCCGCTCGATCGCCGGCAGCGTGGCCGGTGGCGTCAGCGACGTGACCGGCGCCGCGCCGACCTCGAAGGTCACGAGCTCGAAGGTGGTGCGGTCGAGGGTGTCGGAGACGTTGCCGCCCATGGTCCCGGCGTAGAGCCGGGAGAACACCTCGCCGGAGAAGCTGGCCAGCGCCACGGTGGTGCCGGCAACATCGCCGCCGAAGTCGACCAGCACCTCGGCGCGCTCGCCGGGAGACAGGAGCACGCGCGTCGCCGTCACCGGCGCCGCGAGCAGGCCGCCGTCACCGGCCACCTGCACGAAGGTGCGTCCGTCGACGAACCCGAGCTGGTAGGCACGAGCGTTGGAGCCGTTGAGCAGACGAAGCCGGACCAGGCCCCGCGGCACCACGCCGCGCAGCTGGCGCACGCCGTTGACCAACATGGTCTCGCCGCGCATCCCCGCCATCAAGTCGTGCATGGACGGCGCGCGCCCGGGCGAGTACGGGTGGGTGCCATCGGCGGCCAGCCGGCGATCCTGGATCACGAGTGGGAGATCGTCGACGCCGTAGGTCGACGGCAGCTCGACGCCCGGCGCGTCGTCGGCGACGAGGATCACGCCAGCGAGGCCCATGTAGACGTGGCGGGCGGTCGCGTCCATCTGGTGCGGGTGGTACCAGGCGGTCATCGCCGGCTGGACCACGTCGAATTCGGTCACCCAGGTCGCGCCGGCGGCGATGGTCTGGTAGGGCCCGCCGTCGCTCGCCGCCGGCAGCTGGAGGCCGTGCGAGTGGAGCGTCGTGGTCTCGCCGAGCGCGTTGCTGACCTCGAGCCGGACCCGCTCGCCACGGCGGAAGTGCAGGGTCGGGCCGAGGAACGCGCCGTTGACACCATAGGTGGCGGTCGGGAAGCCGGCGACCCACTCGACGCTGCCGGACTGCAGCCGCAGCCGGAACAGGCGCACCCCGCCGACCAGCTCGCCGTCGTCGAGGGGCGGCACCGGGAACGCAGGCGCGGGGGCGGCGTCGACGCCGCCGTCACCGGCAGCGTCGTCGCCGCAACCCAGGATCGGCGAGGCGAGCACGCCGGCCCCGGCGACGCCCGACATCTGGAGGAACCGGCGACGGCTGGTCACGTCCATGTGGGGCGATGCTAGCGGGCCGGCGAGACGCTGCCCGTGCGACAAGTGTTCGCATGGACCGGCGCCGCGTCGCGCAGCTTTTGCCGGTGATCAGCGCGACGGGTCGGGCAGGACCCTGCCGCGGAAGCGGAGCGGGGCGTCGGAGGCGGTGGCGTGGGCGTCGCGCACGATCACGGCCAGCTCGAGGTCGTCGGCGCTGAGCGCGCGCTCGCCGGCCTCCGAGATCGGGATGACGGTGTCGATCGCCAGCGTGGTCTTCGCCGGCAGCCGGCCGACGTAGATGAAGCGGCCGTCGAGCTCGCCGCTGGGCGTGTTGACCGAAAGCCGCACGCCGTAGGCGTCGCCCGGGCCGTTGTTGGCGATCGTGAGCGCGATCCGCACGCCGCGCTCGGCGTCGCGGCGCACCCGCGACACCCGCAGCCCGCTGGCCTCGAGGCGCGGGACCTTGCGCAGCTCCTCGATCGTGGCGTCGATGCCGATGCGCTTGAAGTAGCCGTCGCGGGCGCCGGCCAGCGCGGCGGCGTCGAGGACCACCTCCATCGGCATCGTGCCGCTCTCCTGCTCGATCTCGATCTGCAGCACCAGCGCCGGGATCTGTCCGACGTCGAAGGCGTCGATGAACGCGAACGGCGACACCGCGAAGTAGCCGTCGGCGTCGATGGCGCCAGCCACGCGCAGCCCGCTCCACGCGATCGTGGCGTGGCGGCCGGGCAGGGGTTTGGTCCCGCACGGCTCCTCCCCGGCCGGCGCGCGAAGCTCCTTCACGTCCTTCGGCACGCGCGAGATCGAGTTGCCGATCATCGGGCCGATGGCCAGCGGCAGCCCGACGGCGAGCCCGGCCGGCCCGACGTACGCCAGCGGTGACCCGCCCGGATCGTCGTCGCTGAGGGCGGAGACGGTGGCCACCGCGCTCAGCGAGGCGGCGATCACACCCACCACCAGCGTCGCCACGTTGGGGCGGCGGCGCTCGACGTCGAACACCGCCATGTCGGTGACCGACTGGGTCGCGCACACGAACGGCGTCACGAAGCGGAAGCGCCCGTCCTCGCTGACGTCCATCGACGGCGGCAGCGCCCGGGGCACGGCGTCGGGCGCCACCTCGTGCCGGATCTCGCCCTGCCGCGTCTCCTCGAACCGGGTGGTGACGTGGCAGGCGCTCACGACCCATGCGACCGCGACGACGAACCCCGTTCGGCCTGAGGGCCGTGTCGAAGGACGCATGTTCACCAGAGCCGATGGTATACGCTCGCGCCACATGCGGTACCTCGGCGTCGCTTCCATGTGTGCACTGGTGGCCTGCGGCGGCGAGACCACCCTCGACGTGCCGCCCGAGTGCAACCCGCTACAGGGTGGCGCGTGCCTGGCCCCGTGGCCGCCGTCGACGTACGAGGTCCTCGACGACGTCTCGATGACCGGGTACCGCGTCGAGATCCCGGCCGGCGCCATCCCCGCTGGCAACAGCGGCGTGCCGTTCGACCCGACGCGCCTCAACGGCCGCGCCGGCTACTCGCCGGCCACGCAGATCATCGCCCACTTCGGCGTGCCCATCGACACCAGCAACCTGGTCGGCCCCGGCGACATGGCGCGCAGCCTCACCGCCGACAGCCCGACCATCATCCTCGACGTCGCCCAGAACGTGCTGGTCCCGCACTTCGCCGAGGTCGACGTCAACCTCAAGGGCGACGAGCTCGACCGCCAGGCCCTCTACCTGCGGCCGGCGGCGCGCCTGGGCGGCGGCCGCCACTACGTGGTCGCCATCAAGAAGACGCTGCGCTCCGCCGACGGCGCCAGCATCGCCGTCCCCGACGGTTTCGAAGCGATCGTCTCGGGCGAGACCACGTCCAACGTGCGGCTCGAGGCCTTGCGCGAGCGCTACCCCGACATCTTCGCGTCGCTCGACAACCACGGCGTCTTGCCAGGCGACCTGCTCCTGGCCTGGGACTTCCACACCGCGACCGACCTCGAGATGCGCGCCGATCTGCTCGCCGCCCGCGACGCCGCGGCCGCCTTCCAGGGTGCCGGCGGCGCCAACCTCGAGTTGCACGACATCGTCGTCGAGGACAACCCGCGCGCTGGCATCGCCAAGAAGGTGCGGTTCAGCTTCGACTCGCCCAGCGTCCGTGACGCCGGCGGCCTCCTCCGCAACGGCAGCGGAGTGCCCGAGGTCCGCGGCACCACCCGCGCCCGCGGCGTGGCCCTCATCCCGAGTTGCGCCACCACCACCACCAGAGTGCCGATCACGATCTTCGGCCACGGCTTCTTCGGCGGCATCGAGGAGAGCGGCGGCGGCTACGTGCAGTCGTTCGCGGCGCGCACCTGCCGCATCATCATCGGCACCGACTGGCGCGGCATGATGCGCGACGACACCGCCGACGTGATCCTGGCGCTCGGCGACCTGCAGCGCGGCCAGGCCTTCGGCGAGCGCATCGTCCAGGGCATGATCGACGTCGAGGCCCTCGCCGCCCTGGCCAAGACCAAGATCGCCACCCAGATCCTCACCGACGGCCTCGGCGCCAGCGTCGCCGACGTCGACGCCGAGGTCACCTACTACGGCATCTCCCAGGGCTCGATCCTGGGCAGCACGCTGTTCGCGATCGATCCGGTGATGACCAAGGCCGTGCTGCACGTCGGCGGCGCCAACTGGAGCGTCCTGTTCGAGCGCTCGACCAACTGGGCGGTCTTGAGCCTGCCCTTCAAGGGCAGCTACCCGGATCCGCTCCTGCAATGCATGCTCGAGCAGGTGCTGCAGATGGGGCTCGACGTGATCGACCCGGTGCACTGGGCGCCGCTGGCCACCGGCCCCGGCACCAGCCGCAAGCAGTACCTCCTGCACGCCTCGATCGGCGACGCCCAGGTGACCAACCTGGCGACCTACGTGCAGGCCCGAACCATGGGCATCCCGCTGCTCGGTCCGTCGGTGACGACGCCATACGGCCTGACCTCCCCCACCGGCGAGCCCAGCTCGGCGCTGGTGATCGTCGACGAGCGGCCGTCGCCGATGCCGCCGGCCTCCAACCAGCTCAACGATCAGGGCAACGAGGCCCACGAGAACCCGCGCCGGCGCGAGCGGCTGATGGATCAGATCGACGCGTTCCTCGACGACGGCTCGATCACCAACACCTGCACGGGTGCGTGTGACTGCTCCACCGGTGCGTGCGGCGCGCTGGTCGTGGATTGAGCGAGCCGATCCAGATCCCCACGCCGCGCGGCGCCATCGCCGGCCTCCACCGCGACGTGCGCGGCGCCCGCTGGCTCTACGTCTTCGGGCACGGCGCCGGTGCCGGCATGTCGCACGCCTTCATGGAGGCGATGACCGAGGCCCTGGCCCAGCGCCGCATCGCGACCCTGCGCTGGGAGCAGCCGGCGATGACCGCCGGCAAGCGCCGCCCCGATCCGCCGGCGATGGTCGAGGTGCTAGCCCGATCCGCGTGCGCGTACGCGCAGTCGATCGCCCGCAAGACCCAGCGGCTGTGCGCGGGCGGCAAGAGCATGGGCGGGCGCATGACCTCGCGCGCGCAGGCGGCGGCGGCGATGCCGGCGATCGAGGCCCTGGTCTTCCTGGGCTTCCCGCTTCACCCCGCCGGCGAGCCCGGCACCGAGCGAGCCCGCCACCTCGCCGACGTCGCGATCCCCATGCTGTTCGTGCAGGGCACCCGCGACGCGCTGGCCACGCCGTCGCTGCTCCGGCCCATCGTCGCGGCGCTGCCGCGGGCCACGCTGGTCGAGCTCGACGGCGCCGATCACGGCCTCGACGTGCCGAAGAAGGCCGGCTTCGATCCGAGCGAACGCGCGGCCGACGCGGTGGCCGCGTTCCTCACGGGCTGTGGATAAGTCTGGGGTACGGGAGCGAACGCGATTCCTTGACACGATCGATCGCAAGGGGAAATCATGGCCTCGTGTGGTCGAGTTACTCGGCGCGGCATGCCGCGCAGCTCATCGGCTTGCCGGAGTCGGCGATCCGTAGCTGCGTGCGCGCCGGGATCATCGGCGGGCCCGATGTGCCGGTGCGCCTGTCGTTCCGCGATCTGTCGGCGTTGCGGCAGCTGAAGTCGCTGGTCGGCGCCGGGGTGCCGCTGGCCCGCGCGCGCCGCGAGCTGTCCGAGATCGCGCGCCGCCTACCGTCGGGGACGTCGCTGGCCGAGCTGCCGCTCGAGGTCCGCGACGGCCACATCTGGATCCGCGGCGAGTCGACGCCGCTCGCCGGTCAGCTGCCGCTGCCGTTCACGCCGGTGGCGCCGCCGCCGTCGGGCGAGCTCCACGATCTGCCGCCGCGCCCGGTCGAGCCACCTGCGCCCGCGCCCGCGCTCACCGCCGACGACTGGTTCGAGCGCGCCCTCGTGCTCGAGGAGTCGGACCCGGCCGCGGCCGTCGACGCCTACCGGCGCAGCCTGCGCCTGCGTCCCGACTGCGTCGAGGCCTGGATCAACCTGGGCCGCCTGCACGCCGAGAGCGCCGAGCCCGACGCCGCCACCGAGTGTTTCTCGACCGCGGTCAAGCTCGACCCGGCCGACGCCACCGCGGTCTACAACCTCGGCGTCGTGGCCCAGGACGGCGGCCGCGAGCAGGACGCCATCTTCCTCTACGGCCGCGCCCTCGAGCTCGATCCGGCGCTGGCCGAGGCCCACTACAACCTGGCCACGTTGTTCGATCAGAGCGGCGACTCGCGCGCCGCGATCCGGCACATCAACGAGTACCGCAAGCTGACACGCTGACCGTGTAGCTCGTGACCTCGCCCTCGCCTCCGCACGTCCCCCGCGCCCTGTTGATCGGCCTGTGCGTCGGAGCGGTGCTGGTGCTGGCGCCGCTGTGGACCTGGCTGGTGCTGGCGGTCTGGGTCGGCCAGATCGGGCGCCGGCTGGTGACGCCGCTGACCCGGCTCACCGGGCGCCGTCAGCGAGCGGCGGCGGTGCTCACCGTCGCGTTGATCGCCATCATCCTGGTGCCGATCGGCCTCATCGCCGTGACCCTCATCGGCGACGCGGTCGATCTGGCCCAGCGCCTCGCCGAGTCGACCCAGGTCCGCGATCTGTTCGAGGAGCTGGTCACCGCCGGCCCCAGCGCCGGCGCCGACGGCAAGAACCCGCTCGATCTGATCGTCGCCCACGGCGGCCAGGCCTGGAGCGTGGTCAGCACCGTCTTCGCCATCGCCGCCAAGACCATCCTCGGCCTGTTCGTGTTCATCAGCGGCACCTACGTGGTGCTCGCCGACGGCCCGCGCGGCTACCGCTGGCTCGTCGACCACGCGCCCATCGACGCGCGGGTGACGCACCGTCTGGCCAACGCCTTCACCGAGACCGGCCACGGGTTGTTCATCGGCGTGGGCGGCGCCGGCCTGGCCCAGGCCATCGTCGCCACCACCGCCTTCGTCGTGATCGGCGTGCCCGAGCCCTTCGTCCTGGGCCTCCTGACCCTGGCCGCCTCGGTGGTTCCGTCGGTGGGCACCGCCTTCGTGTGGGTGCCGGTGTCGATCGGCCTGGCCTTGACCGGCCGCACCGACGCCGCGATCGGCATGGCCATCGTCGGCGTCGCCGTCATCGGCACCATCGACAACCTCGTCCGCCCGCTCCTGGCCCGCTGGGGTGAGCTCAACCTGCCCTCGTACCTGATCATGATCGGCATGTTCGGCGGCCTCGCCCTCGTCGGCGCCAGCGGCCTCATCCTCGGCCCGCTGGTCCTGCGCCTGGCCAAGGAAGCCCTGCTCATCGCCCGCGAGGAGCGCGAGGCGCGGGCGAACGGTTCCGCGGAAACGCCCGGATCGAGCTAGGGCCTCGGGCCCGGTTGTTACCCACATGGTTATGGGTCCGTCCAGACCCGCAGCTCACCGGTCGCCGCCATCGACGCCCTGAGTGGCAGCCGGACGCCCTGACCAGCAACCGGACGCCCTGAGCGGAGGGCGAGCGCGAGCGAGCCCGCAGTCGAAGGGGCGCACTCGCCCCACGTGGGACTGGCACAGGGGGGATCCGGTGATTGCCCACGTGGGCACTGGCCTAGTTCTTCTTGCGGCGCCACTGCTGGTTCTCGGTCTCCTCGCCGCGCGCGTTTCGCGACTTCACTTTCTTCGTCGGGGTCAGGGTGTCGAGCCCGAGTAGCCGCTTACCGATCGACGCGTGCAGGCTGAGGATCGGATCCGGGCTGGAGACGAACCCGTAGAGGTCCGTCACGTACTCGCGCGGGTGCTGTCGCATGATCGAGAAGATCACGTCGTGGCTGTCGAACTCCTCGCCGAGTTCTGAGGTGATGCTGCGGAGAACTTCGTCGCGGATGCTGTGGCTCATGGCTTCCTCTTGGGGCTGGGCGTCTTGCTGTCGAGTTTGAGAACTTGCTTGGCTACGTCGGATGCGAGTGAGAAGCGACGAGCGTCGCGATGCGTGCCGGCGGAGCGGATCGGATACTCCACGCCGAGTCGCTTCGCGATCTTTGCGAGCCCGCCGTGCCGGCCTCGAAGACCGACTCCGCTCAGGTCGAGCTTCTTCTCGAGGTCTGCCTGGGTGATCTCGCCCGCCGTTGCGATGGCAACGAGGACTTCACGATGCTCGTTCCTGCACGCAGTCCAGAGCGTCGCGATCGGTTCGGCGGCGCCGGGTTGCTCGAAGAGCAGGGCTCGAATGCGGCCCGCACGGGGGTCGTCATCATCGAGGTCCACTGTCATTCCGCGGTCGGTGATTCTCACATATACAATATGATATCAAACTCTATCAAAGTCAAGCGCAAGACAGCCGCTCCGCGGCGCGATGAACGCCCGCGTGGGGCGGATCACCACCAGATCGCGTTGGCGCCGGCGCCGAGGGGCGTGATCTGGCCGGACGTCGAGCGAGTGCTGACCTGGTAGGACTCGGAGTGGAAGACGAGGCGGCCGCCGCCGTCGTCGTCGGGGTAGCGGCCGGTGGCGGAGAGGGTCTCGCGGTTGTCGCCGTCGGCGTCCATGCGGCAGAGGCCGCCGTCGAGGCCGGTGCACTGGAAGACGATGCGGCCGTCGCCGGTCCAGCGCGGGAAGGCGCCGGCGCCGAGGTCGTTCTCGCCGCCGCCGGGATCGCGGCGCCACACGTGGTAGTCGTCGCTGTGGAAGAGGATGCGGTTGCTGGCGTCGGCGTCGGGCGAGCGGCCGGTGGCCTTGATCGTGGTGCGCTGGCCGCCGTCGCTCGCCATCGCGCAGAGGCCGCCGTTGAGGCCCATGCACTGGAAGAGGATGCGCCCGTCGGGGTGCGGGCGCGCAAAGGCCCCGTCGCCGAGGTCCTGCACGTTGCCGCCGCTGCTCCGCCGCGACACCCGGTACGTCGACGTGTGGAAATAGATCGCGCCACCTCCCGCGTCGTGCGGCGCGAAGCCGGTCGCGTTGATCGTCTGCCGGTCACTACCGTCGGCGTCCATGACGCAGATGCCGCCGTTGAACGCGTCGCACTGGAACAGGATGCGCCCAGCACCCGCTCCCCCGTCCCCCGCTCCCCCGTCACCCGTCGCCCCGTCCCCCGCTCCCCCGTCCCCCGTCGCCCCGTCACCCGTCGCCCCGTCCCCGTCCCCGTCCCCGGTCCCGTCCCCGTCATCGTCCCCGTCACCGCCGCCGCCGCCACACGCGGCGACCACGGCGATGACGAGCCAGCCGGCGTTCCTCACCGCATCTGGCTCAGTGCAGATCCGGGCCGCTGTCGACGTCGACGAGGTCCTCGACCGCGACGGCGCCGGGCTTGCGGATGAAATCCGAGCCGGTGGTGAGGTCGACGTGGAAGTGGTTGCGATGGGCGTCGTTGTAGTTGGGCGTGAGCACGATGTTCCAGACCTTGGCCGCCTTGAGCTGGCAGATCATCTGGTGGAGGAACGCGTCGAGCTCGTTCGAGGTCGCGGCCTCGCAGGTCTTCTCGGTCGTCGGATCGATCACCCAGTCGTCGTTGACCGAGTAGTAGACGCCGTCGGCGTCGGTGAAGCCGGCGATGTCGATGGCCTTGGCGTACGCGTGCTGCGAGATGCCGTTGGCGCAGTTGGGCGGCGTGCCGCCGCCGATGCAGCGGTAGTTGTAGACGCCGATGTCGGTCACCTCGACCACGCCCTGCGAGCGCAGGTGCGCCGCCGCCTCGAGCAGCGAGCGCGCCAGCGAGCAGTCCATGAAGAACATCGGCCGCACGTTGGCGTTGCCGAGGTAACGGAACTGCATGCCGTTGATCGGCGTCATGATCGTCACCGGATCGGCCACGCCCTGGTTGGCGGGACCGACGGTGTAGCTGGCGCCGTAGAGATCGAGCCAGCCCCGGCAGTTCGCCACCTGCGGCTCGCCCACCGTCACGTCGACCGTCGCGGTCGCCAGCGTCGCGCCGGCGCCATCCTTGGCGATCGCGGTGAGCGTGACCGCGCCCGACTCGATCAGCATCGCCTGGCCGCGGCCGGTGGCCACGTCGATCGCGCCCAGCGCGACGGTCGCGGCGGCGTCGCCGGCCGAGAGCTCGATGGTCGCCGGCGCGCCGGTGATCGCCAGCTCGACGTCGACCGCCGCCGCCCGCCAGCCGTTGGACGGCTCGATGGTGTCGCGCACGAAGGCCGCGCCCACGGTCGGCGTCGTGAAGGCGAGGGTGACCGGATCGGTGCTGCCGCCGTCGTCATCGCCACCCGGACCGATGTCGCCGGTGCAGGCGACCACGACCGACAGCGCGAGTCCGAGCAGCAGGCGAAGTGTCATGGCGCGGATTCAACCGAACCCTGGTTCGCCGGTCAAGACAAAAGGTCGGACCACTCAGGTTGCACACGGGCGTGGGCACGGCGTCGCCCGAAGTCATCAACCTCGGCGCCGGATCATCCACTCAACCACATGGAATCACGTCAGTTATCACGTGGCACTTCGGTTGCTGATGGGTGGCTACCGAGGTGTCCATGCTCCGAGCTGCTCCAGCCCACGGCGTCCTCCTGCTCCTCGCGGCCGCCTTCGTGGCCACGCTCATCGGCGCCTGCACCGACGTCACCGTCGACGACGGCATCGGCACCGGCGATGACCCCGGCGACGAGCACGGCGACGACGGTGATCACGACATCTTGCTCGCCGATCCCGACGCGCCCGATCGCTGGCTCTTCGCCGCCACCACCACCGTCGGCCAGGTCGCGCGCACAGCGTGCAGCACCGCCGGCGTGCGTCCGCTCGCCGAGCAGCTGCTCGCCGAGGTCGAGTGCCTGCGCCCGGGCACGCTCGCGCGCATCGACAACATCGCCAACGTCAGCCTCGGCTCGGGCGCGCTGCCCAAGCTCAACGCCGGCGCCGCCACCGCCCTGCGCAACACCGTCGCCGGCGGCGGCACCATGTCGATCTCGTCGTCGACCCGGGCCACCGTGCAGCAGTACGTCCTCTACTACTGGTACGACAACGGCCGCTGCACCAGCGTGGTCTCGCTCGCCGCCAAGCCCGGCCGCAGCAACCACGAGTCGGGCGTCGCCATCGACGTGCCGGCGTACGGGACCTGGAAGAGCAAGCTCACC
The DNA here is from genome assembly GCA_005779305.1 of Myxococcales bacterium. Taxonomy (GTDB): domain Bacteria; phylum Myxococcota_A; class Polyangia; order Haliangiales; family Haliangiaceae; genus UBA2376. Next base: position 7,949 of record SXJR01000494.1, on the reverse strand, counting down.
GCCCGCGGCTACAAGTGGCTCGGCTCGAGCGACCCGGTCCACTTCGACTACCAGGGCTCGGGCGCGGTCGACATCCGCCCGCTCGCGGTGAAGGCGTTCCAGCGTCTGTGGAACCGCAACCACCCCGGCGATCGCATCGCCGAGGACGGCGTCTACGGCACCGGCACCGCCAGCCGCATGGATCGCTCGCCCGCCGGCGGCTTCGCCATCGGCCCGCAGTGCGGCGGCGCGCCCAACCCGCCGCCCAACACGCCGCCGCCGCCGTCGACGGCGACGCTCCAGGGCGTGATCTACGAGGGCACCGACACCGCCGCCCGCATCAGCGGGGCCACCGTCGCGCTCTCCGGCGGCCGCAGCGCCACCACGTCGTCGACCGGCACCTACGAGTTCGCCGGCCTCGCCCCCGGCACGTACACGATCACCGTCACCGCCGGCGGCTTCCGCGCCGCCACCACCACCAAGACCGTCGCCGCCGGCGCCGACACCTGGGGCAGCGTGAGCCTCACCCGCGGCGGCGCCACCGGCCCGCTCATCGGCGTCATCTACAAGGGCACGGACTCCAGCGCGCGCCTCCCGGGCGCGACCGTGCGCCTCGGCACCGGCCAGACCGCCACCGCCGACGCCAGCGGCGTCTACCGCTTCCCGGCGGTCGCCGAGGGCGCGGTCACCATCACCGCGTCGGCGTCGGGCTACCTGGCGCGCACCATCACCCGCACCATCGCGCCGGCGGTGGAGAACTGGGGCTCGGTCGGCCTGTCGCAAGGCCAGGCGCTCGAGAGCCAGTGCGGCGGCGTCTCGGCCGCCGGCGAGTGCGACGGCAACGTGGTCGCGTACTGCCACGAGGGCGAGCTGGTCACCGTCGACTGCGGCGCTCACGGACGCACCTGCGGCTGGAACGGCGCCGAGAGCTACAACGACTGCCGGTGACCGGCGCCGTAGGCGCCGAGCGAGGCGAGTCGAAGGGCGTGACGGTGGCTGTCACGCCGGGCCGTCACCTCGTCGAGTGTCACGTCCGCGCCGGCCTGCCTGCGGCGGAACTCCGCGACAACGCTCGCGATGTCCGTGGCACATGCGCTGCAAAACCGCGGCGTCATGCGGACGCTCCTCCTGTGTGCTGGCCTTGCGGCTGCCGCTGCGTGCGGCTCGGTGCATCCCGCCGACGACGACACCGTCGATGGTGGTGGCGATGACGATGGCGTCGACGCCGGCGACCCCGGCGCGCTGTCGCTCGAGCTGAGCGACGACACCCTCGACTTCGCCGGCGTGGGCGTGGGCCGGCGCAGCGTGGCCATCACCATCACGGTGATCAACCGCGGCAGCGGTGACGTCGGGCCGCTGGCCGCGCAGGCCGGCGGCCACGTCGCCGACTTCGAGCTGGGTGACGAGTGCACTGGCATGACGCTCGCGCCGGCCGCCACCTGCCGCATCGTGGCGACCTTCGTGCCCACCGCCGCCGGCGCGCGCGAGGCGATGCTGTCGCTCACCGCCGCCAGCCACACCGGCGCCGTGCCGGCAACGCTCTTCGGCCGCGGCCTCGCCGGCGCGCTGACCGTGACCCCGCCGCTCCACGACTTCGGCGCGCAGGACCGCGGAATCGCGACCGCGCCGGTGAGCTTCGAGATCGAGAACACCGGGGAGCTGGTCAGCGGACCGCTCGCCATCGTGCTCGGCCAGAGCAACGGCTTCCACGTGGTCAGCGACATGTGCACGGGCGCGCTGCTCGGCCTCGGCGGCCGCTGCGCGATCGGCGTCACCTTCACGCCGTCGGCGCTTGGACCGGCGCTGGCCTCGCTCGAGGTCGACGGCGGGCAGGCGGGCGCCAGCGCCGCCTCCCTGGGCGGCCGTGGCCAGACGGTGGTGACCGTCTCGCGCAGCGGGATCGGCGCCGGCGCGATCACGTCATCGCCGGTTGGCCTCGACTGCGGCACCACCTGCACCGGTCGCTTCGACACCGCGCCGGTGAGCTTGACCGCGCAGCCGGCGGCCGACAACGGCTTCGTGGGCTGGGGCGGCGCGTGCAGCGGTAACACCGGCCCCACCTGCACGCTGACGCTCTCCACGGCGTCGATGGCGGTCAGCGCCGGCTTCGAGCCGATGCGCACCCTCACGATCACGCCGGGCGTCATCTCCGTCCACGTCGATGATCCGGTGAACGCCGATTGCGCGGTTGACCCATGCACCTACCAGATGCCGCGCACCACGGTGGTGACGGTGAGCGGGACCGCGCCACCGGGGTACGTGGTGAAGGGCTTCAGCGGCGTCGGCGCCGGCTGCACGAACTCGCCGGTGTGCACGTTCACCCTCACGGTCAACCGCGCGCTCACCGCCACGTACTGCGAGGAGTGGGACAGCTGCTGCATCAACCCTGGCTTTCCGGGGTGCCTGTGAAGGCGCGCCCGGACCTCGACGGTCGGTACGCCGATCGCGAGCACGACGGCGACCTCGGCGCGGCCCGGCGCGCGCCGGGGAAGGTCACGCTCACCTCGCAGCTGTCGGCCAGCCGCGACGTCGAGTTCGGCGGGCTCATGCCGGTGCAGCTGCACGCGGCCACCGCCGCGCCCGGCCCCCAGGCTCACGAGGATCCCTTTGCGCTTCACCTGATCGCCTCGCGGGGCGTGGCCGGCGGCGGCGCGCCGCTGCCGTACCTCGCCGAGCTGAAGTCGAGCTTCGGCCGTCACGCCGGCGTCCTCGACGGCGCCACCGCCCACGTGGGCGGCGACGCCGCCGAGGCCGCGACCCAGATCGGCGCCCAGGCCTTCACCACCGGCAATCGCATCGGCTTCTCGTCCGCGCCCGATCGCGCGCTCGCCGGGCACGAGGCGGCGCACCTGGTCCAGCAAGCCGGCGGCGTCCAGCTCGAGGGCGGCGTCGGTGAGGCCGGCGATCCCTACGAGCGCCACGCCGACGAGGTCGGCGCCGCCTTCGCCCGCGGCGAGTCGGTGGAGGCGCTGCTCGACGAGCACGTCGGCGCCGGTGACGGTCGAGGCGCGGCCGGGATCCAGCGCAAGGAGACCGCCCCCGGTGACGGATCCCGCACGCTCGAGCAGACCACGTACCAGCTGTGGAAGAAGGCGATGCAGGTGCGTCAGGTCGCCGGCAAGCTCGAGAAGCTGGGCGAACGGCTCCTCGTCCTCGGCACGCCGCTCCTCGGAGAGAAGAAGTACCTGGAGGCCTCCAGGCGGGTGCAAGCCGTGGCCAAGGGCGTCATCGACGTCTACAAGGGCTGCCTCGACCTGACCGGCTCGGTCAACGACGCGGTCACCAACGCCGGCAAGCTCGTCGACCAGGCCGGCAAGCTCATCGACGCCGTCGATCTCATCGGCGATCTGTTCGACGATGGCCCGCTCGACGCGTTCCTCGCCGATCCCCAGAACGACGCCCTGGCCGAGCAGTGGGCGGTTCACACCGCCGGCATCTTCACCAAGGCCGCGGGGTTCATCCCCGACGACATCCCGGGCATCCCGAGCTTCATCCTGAAGATGTGGAAGGGGTTGCTGAGCGCCCCGGCCAACTACGTCAACGCCTTCCTGAACGTCATGAAGGCGTACAAGAAGCGGGTCGCCGAGAAGTCCGGGTTCGACGGCTACGGCGGCGCCACCTATCACGACCTCGGCGCCGTCCAGTGGCGAGGTCCGCTCGCGCGCCTCTACCGCGACGCGCCCGAGGATCTCAAGACGTTCATGAAGGACCTCCGCGATCGCGAGAGACAGGTCGACCCCGACTTCAAGGACGACGACGCGTCGAAGGCGTGCGCCGCGCTCATCCGGGAGATCGTCAAGCGCCATGGCGCGCCGGGCGCCTGGATCGAGCTGGTCAACCGTCATCTCGCGGCCGCGAACCAAGAACAAGCCCAACGCATCGACGACGCACAGCCGTGAGCCGTCACCTCTCCCACCCACGATCCGGCAGCCCCGCACCGAACAGGACCACACCATGAACCCGTCACGCCTCTTCCTCCTCACCACGCTGCCGGCGGCAGCGTCGGTGATCCTCCACACCGCCGCCGCGGGCGCGCAGTCCGACGACGACGGCCGCAAGCGCCTGCCCAAGGTGACCGAGTTCGCGCCGCCCGACGGACAGCCGGCGCTGGCGCCGTTCTCGCCGAGCTGGTGCGCGAAGGTCGATGCCAGCAAGGGCAGCGGCGGACAGCTCGAGCGCCGGCTGGGCTCGATCAAGAGCAGCGGCTGGTACCCCGAGGGCCTGGTCGAGGTCGCGCAGCTGGTGTGCCTCGATCCCAAGGCGCCTGACTACCAGGCCCAGACCGCGCAGATCGTCCAGGGCTGGATGGCGCTCACCGGCACCAGCCGCGAGCAGACCATCGCCAGCATCACGGCGCGGCTCGACACCGCAGCGTGGGAGCGCATGGAAACCGAGGCGTGCGCGGCGCTCGCGACCTCGAACGAGCTCATCGGCCGCGATCGCGAGCTCGGCGTCGTCACCGAGCGCGCCCTCGGCTGCGGCTCGCGCACCCAGCCCTTCTGGCTCGACGAGTCCAACCCGCCCGAGAAGAACCTGCTCTGGTACCTCGACGACACCGTCGAGGCGCCATCGCAGGTGGTGGCGGCGTACTGGGTGCTGAGCTGTCTGCCCGGCACCCGCACCGACGGAGCCGAGGAGAGCGATCTCGGGCGCTACGCCTCGTGCGGCGTCGACGCCCGCCGGCTCGACGAGCCGAAGCTCGAGGCCGAGCTGGCGGCGGCGGGCTGGAACCCGTACGCGACGATCACGGCGCGCGAGCTCCACGGCCACGCCCGGCGCGTGGCCCGGATCTGGGAGGCCCAGGCGCGAGCCTGGGCGGCGAAGGAGCCCGCGTATCAGCAGATCCTGTTCGACGCGCCCGAGGCCGGCTGGAACGCGTGGGTCGCAGAGATCGACGCCCACCGCGCGGCGTGGACCGCGTCGATCGCGTACGGCACCAAGCTGATGGCCTCGTCGCCGAAGCGCATCACCGGCTGCCAGGCCGAGCTGCGCGGCCACGTCGATGCCTGGCTGAAGGCGCGCGCGCCGGCGACGCTCGACGAGGCCAGGGCCGCGCTCACCACCGGCATGGGTTATGTCTTCGCGACCCACCTGGCCGCGTGCCTGGCCGCCGAGGACCGCGCCTACGGCTTCCGCGCGCTCAACCAGATCGTCTCGCGCGGCCGGCCGACCCGCGGCCCGCGCCTCGCCGCCCACTACGCGGTGATCGACGCCGTGGTCGCGATCCGCGCCGATCGGCCGCGCTTCGCCATGGAGCCGCAGATGCTGCCCCGGCGCGGGCCCGGCTCGCTCCTGTCCGAGGCGTCGAAGCAGGTCACGACCAAGTTCAACATCACCACCGACCAGTGGAAGGGCACGGTCAAGACTGCCAAGAAGAAGGGCGACCTGGTCGAGATCGTGTTCAAGCCCGACCCCTACGAGGAGACCACGTGGTCGTGCAAGGACAGCAACAAGATCGTCGGCATCGACTACAACGGCCGCTTCTCCTACGAGCAGAACTGCCACTCCACCGGCACCAAGATCGTCGACCGCGCGCCCGTGCCGGTCCTGGTCCCCGCCGAGGACGCGGCCGCCCTCAAACCCGGGGTGTTCGCGATCGTCAACCCCGACTCGCCCAAGTTCGGCGAGCCCCAGCGCGGCGCCGTCCTCGAAGTGTGGGCCGACAAGAAGCGCGCGCGCCTGGTCGGCTACCTGGGGTTCAAGCTGTGAGCGGCCGCATCATCATCGCGGCCGGCGCCCTGCTCTTCGCGGCATGCATCGAAGCTGACGAGCCGGCGCTGGGCGACGAGGAGCAGGGCATCGTCAACGGTCAGGTGGTCGACGGCTGGGACGTGAAGGCGATCGTGACGACCCGCGACTTGTGCTCGGGGACGTTCATCAGCCCCAACTTCGTCCTCACCGCCGCACACTGCATCCGCGCGTGCGCGTCCGCGACCGAGGTCGGGTGTCGCGCCGGCAAGGTCAATCCTGGGCCGTGGGCGGGGCGTAGTGGGCCGTACACCGATGTCGTCTTCGACGGCGTCCTGGGTGGTACAGGCATGCAGTACCCGGTCGACGCGGTCTACTTCCCGACGCTTGCTCACTTCGACTCGGTGGCCGGGGCTCCCGACGTGGCCCTCCTCCGCACGACCGTGCCATTCCGGGGCCAGTACATCCCGGTCATGCAGGCCGCAGAGGTCCCGACACCCGACAACCTCTGTGAGCGGTACGAGCTCACCACGCCTACCATCGCAGGCTTCAGCAGGAACGGCGACTGGGACGCCCCCAGCCTTCGCCGCATCGGCCTCGCGGAGGTCGAGTGCGACATCGAGGCCGACGGCCGCGCCTTCAAGCTCGATGGCCATGGTCGAGACTTCGTCGGCTCGCGCATCTGCCCCGGGGACTCGGGGGGGCCGGCGATGTGGCGCGGCCGCTTCGGCCGGTACGAGGTCGGCGGCGTCAACTCGTTCGGTGACAACTGGACAGGACCGCTCTCCAATAACCAGTGCCCGAGCGACCGAGGGGAGAGCGGCGAGGCCTTCGTCCCGCGCGCGTTCATCGACCAGTACGTCCCCGCGTTCGCCGAGTGGGCGGCGCAACCCGGCGTCACGGCCGTGGCTGGGGATTTCGACGGCGACGGCCGCGACGACGTCGCCCTCACTGGCGGCGCAAGCTGGACCACGATCCCGATCGGGTTCTCCGACGGCACCGGATCGTTCAAGATCACCAACGCTCAGGTGCCGGCATTCCCGGTCTGGTCGCGGATCGCTGGTGCCCGGATGCTCACCGGCGATGTCGACGGCGACGGCCGCGACGACCTGCTGCTCACCGGAGGCGCGGGTTGGGGGACCATCCCGGTCGCGTTCTCGAACGGTGATGGCACGTTTCGAATCTCGAACGTGGGTGTCACGGCGTTCCCGATCTGGGCCGCATCGCCCAACGTCCAGTCAGTCACAGGCGATTTCAACGGCGATGGTCGAACCGATCTCGCCCTGACCGGCGGCATCGGTTGGTCGACGGTTCCGGTCGCGCTGTCGATGGGCGATGGCAGCTTCGCGGTCATCAACGCCGAGGTCCCCGCCTTTCCGACGTGGGCCCAGTCTCCCGGTGCCCGCGCGGTCGCCGGTGACTTCAACGGTGACCGCAAGAGCGACATCGCTCTGACGGGGCCATCGGGATGGACGACGATCCCGATCGCCTTCTCGCTGGGCAGCGGCGCCTTCAGCGTGACCAACCACGTCGTCGAGAGCTTCCCCGCGTGGGCGGCCGTCAGCGGAGCTCGCACGGTGGTCGGTGACTTCAACGCCGATGGAGGGGACGACCTCCTCCTCACCGGCCCCAGCGGCTGGACAACCCTGCCGATGGCTCGGTCACGGGGCGATGGAACGTTCGCGGTCACCAATCCAAGCGTCCCCGAGTTCGCGGGGTGGGCATCCCACAGCGGCGTGAGGGTGCTTGCCGGCAACTTCGCCGGCAATCCGTTCGGCAACCTCGCCCTGGTCGGAGGGTACGGCTGGTACACGCTGCCCGTGCTGTTCGCGATCTTCAACAGTGGCGGCGCCTCGTACACCAACCACGGCGTCTGAGACTGGCGCGTGCCGTGATAGGTTGCGCGGGGTGGGGCGCCGAGACTCAGGCGATCTCGGCGCGGACTCGGAGGAGCGAGCCGAGGCGACGATGACCGACCCGCACGCCGTTCGCCGCGGCGTGCCCTCGCCGCTCACGCGCATCGGGCGCTACGAGATCGGCGCGGTCATCGGCGCCGGCGGGATGGGCGTGGTCCATCGCGCCAGCGATCCCGAGCTCAAGCGCCCGCTGGCCATCAAGCTGGTCCGCGACCCCGGGGGAGCGATCGGGCAGGAACGCGTCCTGCGGGAGGCCCAGGCCATGGCTCGCCTGCGCCACCCCAACGTGGTGCCGGTCTTCGACGTCGGCACGGTCCACGGTCTGGTCTACCTGGTCATGCCGCTGCTCGACGGCGGCACGCTCGG
>SXJR01000493.1 GCA_005779305.1 Myxococcales bacterium | reverse complement strand
GCCCCTCTCGCTCCAGGCCAAGCTCCTCCGCGTCCTTCAGGAGGGCACCATCCGCGCCGTCGGCGCCACCGCCGAGCAGACGGTCGACGTCCGCATCATCTGCGCGACCAACCGCGACCTCGCCGCCGAGGTCGAGAAGGGCCGCTTCCGCTCCGATCTCTACTACCGCCTGTTGGTCTTCCCGATCCGGCTGCCGCCGCGGCGCGAGCGCCGCGAGGACATCCCGCTCCTCGCCAAGCACTTCCTCGCCAAGTACTCCGCCGAGTACCGCCTCGAGCTTCCGGGCTTTTCCCAGGAGGCCATCGACGCCCTCGCCGGCTATGCCTGGACCGGCAACATCCGCGAGCTCGAGAACGAGATCCAGCGCCTGGTCATCCAGGCCGAACCCGGCCTCTTCGTCGAGGTCACCGACCTTTCACCCCGCCTCCGCAAGATCGAGGGCACTGTCGCCAAGGTCGCCCCCAAGAAGGGCACCCTCAAGGAGATGATGGACCAGGTCGAGCGCTGGCTCATCTCCGAAGCCCTCCGCGATCACGGCGGCAACAAGACGCGCACCGCGGCCACGCTGGGGATCACCCGCGAGGGCCTGCACAAGAAGCTCGACAAGCTCGGACTCTAGTCAAGACCCAGTGCCGGTCAGATAGGAGCCGGAGCCTCCAGGTCCACGTCGAGAGCGTGGACGTCGACGTGGGCGTGGACCTGGACGGTCTGGGCTCCACAGCGCTATCTGACCGGTATTGAGTCTAGCTAGACCTGGACCCGGGATCAGGCAGCGACGATCCGCGTCGCCAGCTCGAGGCCGTCGAGCAGGCCGCGCCAGCTCGGCTCGTGGTCGACCAGGATCCCGTCGACCATGCCGGTCTGTAAGCCACGGATCGAGAGCATGTGCCCGTGGCTGAGGTCAGCGGCGGTGAGGGGGCCAGTGCCGGCACGCTCGCGAGCCCCGGCCAGGGCGAGGAGCTGGATGAGGCCGATGCGGAGGAGGCCGGCGCCGGCATGGCCGCTGACGAGGACGTGACGGCCGAATAGCTGCTGGCGCAGGGAGATGCGAAGGGCGTCGTCGACCTCGGCTGGCAGGGCGGCGGCGGGCGTCTCGCCGCCCGCGACGGCGCCGTGAGCAGCCAATCGAGCGGCGGTGCGGCCGAGGAGCTCGACGAGCTCCTCCAGGCGCGACGCCATCGCCGGCGCGACGCCGATCTTGATGGTGGTCGTCAGGCTCTCACCGAGCTTGGCGAGCAGCACACGGAGGGACTCCAGGCCCCGGGCGGCCACCGCCGGACGCGCGGGCCGGTACCAGCGGGCGTCGGCGGAGGACAGGACCCGGGCGGCGACCTCGTCGGGCTGGCCCGGCTCCAGGGGGCACCTCGACACCACCAGCGCCAGCGCGTCGAGGAGGCGGCCGATCGCGTTCAGGGTCTCGGGCGCGGTGCCAAGCCCCAGCCGGACCAGCGCCGTGGCGGCCGTGGTGAAGCGCAGATAGAGACTGAAATCCCACGCGTCGCCATCGACGAGGACCACCGGATGATGGAGGCGGGGCGCCCCGAGCAGCGATCGCACGCGGCCGATGTCCTCGGCCAGCGGTAGACCGACCCGGGCGCTGACGCCGAAGGTCGCGCACGTGCCACGGTCGACGACGCGGATGCCCTCGACCGTGCCGAACGAGTCGAGCGGATATAGCCGGCAGAAGCCGGGCTTGGCCTCGGCGCCGAAGGCGGCGTGCAGCCCGCAGCGGTGATCGCCGGCGAGGAAGATGCACTGATTGCCATCCTTGCGCAGGAACCTGCCCGCGTCGTTCACTTCGACGTAGGGCGGCGCGAGTCGGGGAAACGCCGTGGCCAGATCGAGCTCGTCGAGGCGAGCGACGTCGGCGTCGGTCAGCGGACCGAACGCGTATCCCGTGCAGCAGCCGCCGGAGCCCTGGCAACCGAACCGCGCCCCCTCGAGGATGACGGTCGGCACGAGCTCGGTCCGCCCGATCACACGCTCCAGGCGCGCGGAGGCCTCGTCGCCGGCGCCCTCGACGAGGTGGAGCATCAGGAACCGGCGCAGCGCCGCGTCGAGCTGACCGGCGTCGAGGCCATCGTCGACGAGCGATGCCCGCAGCGCCGTCCATTCCTGGGTGCCGTCGAGCCGTGCCGCGACCACGGCCGGTTCGCCCACGAGCGGGTAGCTGCGGTCGAGCAGGCCATCGACCAGCTTGCCTTCCTCGGCGGTCACGTGCGCTCGCAGCCTGGGCCGATAGGTGCTCGCCATCGGGGTGAAGGTCATGGCAGCCAGCCGACGATGCGGTCGGCGACGATGTCACCGAGATGGCCGTCGGCCGTGATCGAGGCGATGCCGATGATCCAGCCGGGCATGGCGGTGCGGCTGGCGCCGAGCAGGAGCGGACCGGGCGCAGCGGCGTTCCAGCTGGGCACCACGGCGGTCGCGACCGCACCGTCGTGGAACGGCGCAGGCACGTCGTCGACGCGCCAGGCGCGGACGCGATCGATGTTGGTGATGCCCGTGATGGTACCGTCGTCGAGGATCTGAGCGATACCGGTGACCCAGGTCGACTGGCCGCTGCGGCGGGCGAGCAGCACCAGCGGCACCGGCGCCGACGGACTCCACGACGACAGACGCGCCCCCGGGTAGGCGGCGTCGACGAGCAACGTGGTCCGGGTTGGCTGGAAGACGCGGAGGCGATCGTAGTTGACGATGCCGCCGACGGTCCCGTCGCTGGCGATGTCGACCAGCGCCACGACCCATGCGGCGGGCTGGACGCGGCGGGCCAGGACGATCAGCGGCGCCGGGTTGGCGCTGTCGAACGACGGGATCCGGCTGCCGGGCGCGCCGTCGAGGACGAGGGTGGCGCCGCTGCCGCCGCCACCGTCGCCACTGCCACTGCCGCCGCCGTCGCCGTCGCCACCGCCGCCATCCCCATTGTCGGGGGCGTCGTCGCCGTCGCTCGAGCCGCCGCACGCGCCGGTGCCGCCGGTGCCGACCAGGGCTGCCACCAGGCACAGTGCTGCAAGCGGCCGAGAGCGCAGCGGTGACACGGTGCGAGGGTACTACTGCTTTCAGGACCAGGGCCGACGGGATGCGGCGGTAGGTGGTCAGGGCGCGGCGGCGCTGGTGCCGATGGCCAGATGGCGGATGCCCGACGCCTTGGCCCGCTCCATGACGTTGACGACCCGACCGTGAGGCACGCCCTTGTCGGCCTGGAGCACGACCTGCGTGGCCTTGTCCTTGGTGAACGCCGCGCGGAACAGGTTGTCGAGGTCGGTGTCCTTCACGACCTTGCCCGAGACCACGATGTCGCCCTGCACCGGGATGAGCAGCACCAGGCTGGCCTTGTCGAGATCGATCTCCTGGGCCTCGCCCGCCGGCAACGTCACCTTCACGCCCGAGCGCTTGTCGGCCTCGACCTGCTCGAGGGCCTCGTCGGTCCGCTTCTTCTCTTCCTGGGCCTCGGCCTGCACGGCCAGGGCGCTCACCATGAAGATGATCACCATCACCAGGAAGACGTCGGTGAGCGGCGTGATGTTGATCTCGGCGAAGATGCCGCCGCCGCCGTGACCGCCGTCCTCGTCGTCGTCAGGCAGCCTGCCGGCCATCGCCCGACTCCTTCTTGGCCGCCTCACGCGCCTCGGGCGGCAGCTCGTCGAGCAACTCGAGGAACTCGTCGGTGAGGAGCTTCATCTCCTGGCCGATGCGCACGGCGCGCTGGTTGAAGTAGTTGTAGAGGATGACCGCCTCGACCGCGACCAGGATACCGGCGGCGGTCACCACCAGGGCCTCGGAGATGGGCTTCGACACCATCCCGAACTTCACCTGATCGTCGCCCTTGAAGCTGCGCATCGCCTTCATGATGCCGATGACGGTGCCGAACAGGCCGACTAACGGCGAGGTGGCGCCGATGGTGCCGAGCATCCAGAGCCGGGTGCGCAGGTCGGCCCCGACCCGCTGGCGCTCGCGGTGGACGGCGGCACCCAGGTGCTCGGTCTTGCTGCGGCCGAGCCGCTCGTAGCCGACCAGGTAGACGTCGGCCAGCGGCGACGGCGACCGCTCGCAGGCGCTGCGGCCCTCCTGGGCGGCGCCGCGCGCCAGGCAGCGCGACACGGTGTCGGCCAGCGCCTTGGCGCGGGTGGTGAACTGCCACATGGCGATCGCTCGCTCGATGGCCACCGCCAGGGCGATCACCGAGAAGGCGACGATGAACCACATGGCGTAACCGCCGTGGCTCATGAGGTCCCAGATCGAGCTATCCATCGATGACTTCCTGGACTTTTCCGTCCGGCCCTTCGACTGCGCTCAGGACAGGCTCTTCCAGGTTGGCCCGGGCCGGGGGTCCGCGCAAGGCCTGTCCTGATCGGAGTCCAACCGCTCGCTTCATCGGTATCGACCCGTCCGGGCCCCAGGGGGTTGCCTGTTCACGGCTGGAACGGGGCGCGGTAGCCGCCGCCGTCGAAGTCCAGGAAGACCGGGGCGGCGAAGGCGATGGCGGGCACGCCGCGGCCGCGCAGCGCCAGATCGACCGCGTTGGCGTTGCCCCCGACCAGGACCGGCAGGGTGGTCTCATCGATGGCGCCGTCGGTCAGGACCGGGAAGATCGACTTGTCGCCGCGGGCGCGCACCACCAGCCAGGCGTCGGTGCCGGTGCCGCCGGTGCGGGTGCGGATGTCGGCGGCGGTGAGCGTCACCGTCACCTGCGCCCGCCAGAACCGGTGGTTGCCCGGGCCCGAGACGGTCTGGGCCTGCACCTGCAACGACTCGGGCGCGATGGGGGCCAGCGCGCACGGGTCCATGGTGTTGAGCTGGCCGATGTTGCGCGAGGTGAAGCACTTGAGCGGCTGCAAGCTCACCCGATCAGCAGACCGGGTCACGGGCGTCACCGGCGTGTCGTTGGCGAAGATCTCGATGGTGTCGAGCTCGGCCCACTCGGGAGAGGTCACGGTCACCACCAGGGTCACCGAGCCGCCGCTGGCCGGCACCTGCCGCCCGATCGCCGGGTTGCCACCCGAGGTGATGGCGATCATCGGGCCGTTGGTCACGACCATGTCGCGCGCCGCCTGCGTGCCCTCGATCGTGGCCAGCACCGACTCCACCGCCGAGCCCGAGATCAGCGCCGCCGCCGAGTCGTCGGCGACGCGCACCATCGTGCGCGGCATGCCGACCGGCGTCTTCACCGACTCGTGGGTGTCGCTGTTGCCGATCGGCGCCACGTAGAAGCCCATCGACAGCATGTTGAACCAGTCGCGCATGACGCGATCGAGCGAGGTGCACTCGGTGCGCGCGTCGCCGTCGGTGTCCTTCATGCTGAAGCCATTCCAGATCTCGAGCGCGTTCCACTGATCGTCCCACAGCGTCTCCTCGGGCAGGCGCAGCCACGAGTTGGGCGTGGGCGAGCCGGCGAAGTCGCCGAAGATGGAGCGATTGACGTAGTCGTACTCGAGCTCGGCGACGTCGAAGAACTTCTGGAAGCGCGAGAACGCGCTGTCGCCGCGGGGATGGTTGACCTCGACCACGCGCGCGCCGCGGGCGCGGGCGGCGTCGAAGATCTCGCCCGGCGTCATGGCGAAGCCCTCGCGACCGCGGCCCCAGTCGATAGCGCCGCCGTTGGAGTTGGGCTGAACGTCGAGCGGAAAGGCGTTGAAGTGGCCGTACGGGAACGGCGTGATCTCGATGCCGGGCATGATGCGGAGGACGTCCTCGACGCCGAGGTCCTCGACCACCGGCTGCAGATCGCTGACGACGTCGTGGTCGGTCACCGCGAACAGCTCCATGCCCGCCGAGACCGCCGAGCGCACGCGCTCGGGCGAACCCACCGGCGAGTCGGGCGAGCCGACCTGGTGGACGTGGAACTCGGTGGAGAGGTAGCCGGTCGTGTCGATGACGCGGCGCAGGTGCAGGCTCACCGCGCCGTCAGCGGTGGCGGTGAACTGCGCCGACGCGATCGACCACTCGGTGCCGCGGCTGGCGTAGATGCGGTACGTGCCGCCGGCCGGCAGGTAGAGCGGCGCGTCGGCGCCGGCGCCGGTGGTGGTGCCGTTGATGGAGTGGATCGAGCGCACCACGCCGTCCAGACGGTCGTAGGTCTCGAACACGCGCTTGTCGGGAGAGGCCGGGTGGTCGCCGATCACGAGCAGGCGGCCGGGGATGTTCTCGTTGTTGTTGTCGTCGATGATCTGGTAGTCGAGCTTGATCGGCCGCGGCAGCGTCAGCGCGGTCGAGCCGGTGGCGGCGGCCGCCGGCGAGCGGGCCGCGTCCTTGGCCTCGGCGCGGACGAGCAAGGCGCCGGCCGGCGCCTTGCCGGCATAGGTCCCATCGGCGGCGACGTCGAGGTAGCTGACGATCTTGTCGGTGTCCTCGATGGTTCCGTTGCCGTTGCCGTCGCTGTAGAGGCCGACCCGCGCGCCCTGGAGCGACGCGGCGCCGCCGGCCCATGCCACGGTGCCACCGATGGCCGTCATCGGCTCCGGTGTGTCGCGGACCTCGCGGAACACCACGTCGGTGTCCTCGGAGTCCTGGCCGACCACGAGGTCGACGCGCTGGAGCTTGCCGGCCCGCGGATCGAGCCCGAGCGTGTAGGTGCTGGGATCGAGGATGTCGAGCAGGTTGTCGGCGCCGAACAGCACGATCGACACGCCGGCGATGAGGAAGGTGGAGCTGGGGGTGGGGTCGTCGAAGCGCGGGATGATGCCGTAGCCCGGGCCAGGCGTGGCCTGGTAGACGACGTAGTCGATCGGCGACGGATCGGCGAGCGTGGTCAGCGCCTCGACGCCCGCGCGCTCGAAGCTCCGGCCGTTGCCCCACGACTCGGTCTCACCGCCGGTGTCGTTGAGCATGCCGAGCGGGCCGATGATCCTCGTCGAGCCGGCGTTGAACAGCGACCAGTACACCTCGACGTGGCGGGCGCCGGGCGCGAGCACGTAGGTGGTCGCGCAGTCGATCTGATCGACGATGTCGGGATCGAGGTCGTCGCCGACCGGCAGGATGCCGATGCCCTTCAGGTTGATGAAGTCGTTGTTGCCGCTGCGACCACGGGCCCGCAGCACTGCGGCGCCGCCCTGGGAGCCATCGCGCACGACCTCGAGCGTGGTGTGCTCGCAGGTGCGGCCGGCCTTGTAGATGACCGACAGCTCGCCGAAATGATCGGGGAGGAGCTGACCGCCGCCGGGAGCCACCTCGGCGGCGTCCATGATGTTGCCCCCCTGCGGGACCACGCCGATGACGCGGGTGGGCGCGCTCACCACGAACCGGACCTTGTCGTTGCGCAGGAAGAAGTCGCCGACCTGGCCCTGGGCGGCAGGGCCGGTGAGTAGCTCGTTGGTGTTCGCGGTGGTGATCTCGCCGGCGAAGGCGCCCTGCTCGCCGCCGGTGGGGGGCAGCTCGGGGTAGAAGTCCTCGAGCGACGGCCCGCCGTCATCACCGCACGCCGCCACCGCCGACACCAGCGCACACAGTACGAAGCTAAAGATCCTCATCGGTCGCCGAGCCTAACAAAATCGTCTCCCAATTGATGTGATTCCGTCACCCAAGGGCGGCCCGCCGGATCTACTGGGAAACCCTGTAACGGCGGGCACTTGCCGGCCCGCCGGCGCTGAATGGCTTCGGGTCCTTGCCGTCGCGACGGTTCACTGGTCGAATCCGCGCCATGTCACGCATGGTCCGCTGCGCCAAGCTCGGCGCCGATCTTCCCGGCGTCCCCTACAAGCCCTTCGCCGACGCACTCGGCCAGCGGATCTTTGAGAGCATCTCGCAAGAAGCCTGGCAGCAGTGGATCGAGCACTCGAAGCGCATCGTCAACGAGTACCGCCTCGACCTGACCCAGAAGAAGTCCCACGACGTGCTCAAGGAGCAGTGCGAGCAGTTCCTGTTCGGTGACGGCGGCATCGCCGCCCCGCCCGACTACGTTCCGGAGAAGGCCTGACCCGATCGCTCGACGAGGTCGCGCTGTTCCGCGCCCTGCCGCAGGTCGGACGCCAGGTACCCTGGGTCCGCCTGGGTGACTGGCCCACGCCGGTCGAGCCGATGGGCGACCGCGGCGACGTGTGGGTGAAGCGCGAGGATCTGACCTCCACCGTCTACGGAGGCAACAAGGTCCGTACGCTCGAGGCGATGTTCGGACGCGCCCGCGCGGCGGGCGCAACCCGCATGTGGGCCACCGGCGCCTACGGCTCGAACCACGCCGTCGCCACCGTCCTCCACGCCCGTGCCGCCGGCCTCGACGGCGGCGCCATCCTCTTCCCGCAGCCGGCCGGCGAGCCTGCGCTCGCCAACGCCAGCGCGCTGCTCGCGGCTCGACCCGAGGTGATCAGCATCGGCTCGGTGATCGAGCTCCCGTTCGTGATGGCGCGGGTGCGCCGCCGCACCGGCGCCTACGTGATGCCGCCCGGCGGCGCCACGCCCGAGGGCGCGCTGGGCGCAGCGTCCGCGGCGTTCGAGCTCGCCGATCAGTCGGCGCGCGGCGAGCTGCCCTGGCCCCGGCGGGTCGTGCTCGCGGTGGGCAGCGGCTGCACCACCGCCGGACTGGTGGCCGGCTTCCACCTCGCCCACGAGCTCGGCCTGGCGCCACCACCGCCGCGGGTTACCTCGGTGCGGGTGACGCCGTGGCCAGTCACCAGCCGCCTGCGCCTGGCCGCGCTGGCCCACGCCACCATGGCGCTGCTCGACGAGCTGCGCGGCGCGAGCAGCAACACCGGCTACGCGACGCTGGTCGCGGCGCTCGACGTCGACGGCCGCTTCATCGGCAAGGGTTATGGCCGCGCCACCGCGGACGGCGCCCGCGCCACCGAGCGCATGCGCCGGGCCGGCGCGCCGCCGCTCGATCCGGTCTACACCGCCAAGGCGGCGGCAGCGCTGCTCGACCGCGTCGGCCACGAGCCGGGGCCGATGATCTTCTGGGCCACCAAGTCGTCGGCGCCCCTGCCCCGCGCCATCGACGACGAGATCGACGCCGCGCCGGCTTCGATGCGGGCGTGGATGGGTCGCTGACTACTTGACGCTCTCGGCGCTGTCGGACTGGTACGGCGAGTCGGGCTGCGGCGAGCGCGGCGAGGCGGCCTTGGTCTTGGCCTCGTCGGCGGCCTTGGCGCGACGAGCGCGGTCGACGTACGGGCGGCACGCGCGCACCGCGCGGTCGTTGGCGACGTTGGACTGGTAGTAGTCAGGCGCCTTGCGGGCGATGTCGGCGCCGACCGTGCCAGCGTCGGTGCACTTGCCGGCGTTGACCAGCTTCACCATGCGGGCGTGCTGATCGCGGGCCCAGGTGTCGAGCGCCGCGGCCTTGGCCGGGTCGTAGGACGAGCCCCCGGCCTTGCCCTGATCGCGTGCGACCTGCTGGGTCGTCGACGGCTTGCCGGCGATGGGCTTGTTGCCCTTCTGCGCCGGCGGCGGCGCGGCGGCCGGATCGGCGGCACGGCCCTCGGCGAGCGCGACTCTGGCGGGCGCCTTCTTGTCGGTGGTCCCACCGCCGCCACCGACGGCGGCTCCACCGCTCGAGCCGCCCGACGGGGCGACCCCCGACGGAGCGACCGCGGGTGCGACCGGGCGACCGTCATCGGCGAACCCGTCGCTGTCGGCGGGCACGACGGTGACGTTCTTCTGCTCGTTCTTGAAGGTGGTCCCGTCGAGCGCGAGCACGTTGGGCTCGTCCTTGGACTGTTTCGTCAGCTCGATGTAGCCAGGGCGTCGGGAGTCGGCCTTGGCACCGACGGCGTCACCGACGGCGACCTCGCTGCCGCTGCCGGTGGCGGTCTGGAACTTGGCCGACGCGGCGACCTCGTTCTCCTCGGCCCCGCGCTGACCGGCGGTGCGACTGGCGCCCTCGGCAGCGGCCAATGAGCGATCGGCGCGATCGGCGGTGGCGCGGCCGGCTTCGTCGCCGGTTTGAGCCTCGCGGCGCTTGTCGCCGTCGAGCTGGTCGAGGCCTTCGCCGCGGTTGTCGCGCTCACCGTCCTCGAGCGCGACGCGATAGTCATCGACGCCAGGGGCGCCGCCGGGGGCGGGGGCGCTACCTGCGAGCTTGGTGGTATCGCCGCCGACCTGGTGCTGGGCCTGGCGAGTGGTCGGCTCGCTCAGGTCGAACGCGCCGCGGGAGTACAGGAGCCCTGCGGATCCGCCGACCAGCACCAGGGCCGTCGCGGCCGACAGGGCCGGGCTGGCCGCGAACGGGCGCAGCAGCGAGGCGAGGAACGCGAGGATGCCGCCACTCGCCGGCGCGGGGGCCCGACGGGCAGCTTCTTGCAGCAACCTGGCGGTGATCGCCGGCGAGGGCTCGGCGGCGGCCAGGCTGACCGGCAGGTCGGCCTCGCGCAAAAGATCGCGGGTGGAGCGCAACCCGTCGAGCGCCGACTTGTCCTGAGGATGACTCGCCAGGTGCGCGTCGAGGCGCGCGCGCTCGTCACCATCGAGCTCTCCGTAGAGAGCGCCGATGAGCAGCGCGTCGATGTCCTGGCGGTCGGCCATTGCCTTTGGTCCTTATACTACGTCGGTGTTTCGAAACCACCGAACCGGACCCTGGGCGGACGGACGTACCTTCCATCTCCTCGCGGGGTTACCTGACGGTGGCGTGAGCCTCGTGACGAATTACTGCTACGAGGATGTACACGCCCAACCGCGGAACCCGATCTATCGAATCGTCAGCGATCGCTGACGCGGCGCCGGCCGACCCGCCAACCACCTGATTCTCTTCAGCCGACCTGGGGACCGGCCGGGGTAACGACACGGAACGTTTGTGCCCACCCGCACCTTACAGATCACCCGGCGGAATCAGGGCACCGGCGCCAGTGGCGCACAGCTCCAGGTGACGTCGTCGATCACCCAGCCGTCGTTGCCGCACTCGCTCGGGGACGCCAGCGTGTTCTGGTCGGTCCCGGTCTCGAGCTCGAAGGCCGCGGCGTGCTGCGAGCTCGCGCCGCGCCCGCTGCGCGGCACGCATTTGAGCGTCCAGGCCACCGAGCAGGACAGCTTGATCTCGCACCGGTTGGCGACCACCAGGTCGACGCCGGAATCGTCCTTGTCGATCTGATCGAAGTGGGCGCAGGTCGACACCGGCACCTTCTTCTTCACCTTCGCCTTCTTCTTGGGCTGGGCGCCCGCGGTCGCGGACAGAACGGTGGCGAGCACTGCGCACGACAGCGCAGCGAGAGCATACGGACGAGACATGAGGGTCCTCCGGCGAGATCGGGACACCTGCGCGGCGGTCGACCGGGCTCCAGGGGAACCCGCGAATCACCAGGCGCGGCGTCGGCTCGCGAAGATGGACAACGGCGTGCGCGCCCGGTTCCGTCTTTGTGTCGCCATCGGGTACGTTTCGACCATGAGCAATCCTCTCGACGTCTTTCGCGATGGCGCGCTGGCCGGCCACGTGGCCGTGATCACGGGCGGCGGGACCGGCATCTGCAAGGGCATCGCCGCCGCCTACGCCCGCTTCGGCTGCGACGTGTGCATCACCAGCCGCAAGCAGGACGTCCTCGACGCCACCGCCGCCGAGCTGAAGGCGGCCACCGGCAAGGACGTGCTCGCGGTCGCCGCCGATGTCCGGGATCCGGACGCCGTGGTCCGCGTGGTCGAGGCGGCGCGGGCGCGGTTCGGCAAGGTCGACACCCTGGTCAACGGCGCCGCCGGCAACTTCCTGGCTCCGGCGGTGGCGCTGTCGCCCAACGCGTTCAAGACCGTGGTCGAGATCGATCTGATCGGATCGTTCCACGCCGTGCGCGCGGTGTTTCCGTCGCTGCGTGACGCCGGCGACGGCCTCATCATCAACATCACCGCGACGCTGCACTACCACGGGACGCCGCTGCAGCTGCACGCCTCGGCGGCCAAGGCCGGCGTCGACGCCATGACCCGCAACCTCGCCGTCGAGTGGGGCGGCGCCGGCGTACGTGTGGTGTCGATCGCGCCCGGGCCGATCGGCGACACCGAGGGCATGCGACGGCTCGCCCCCGGCGACGCCGCGAAGAAGGCCAAGCAAGCGGTGCCGCTCGGTCGCTTCGGCGAGGTCGACGAGATCGCGGCGGCGGCGGTGTACCTGCGCTCGGCGGCGGCCGCGTACATCACCGGCGCGGTGCTGGTCGTCGACGGCGGCAACTCGGTGATGGGCGCCATGATGAGCCTGACCTGAGCGGCCGCGTGAGGGAACCGCCGTGACCATCGTCGACTTCGTCGCGCCCCGGCGCGCGGTGCCGATCGAGCTGGTCGGCGGGCGCGGGCACTACGAGCGCGTGATCGCCGCGGTGCTCGCCGCCGAGACCAGCGCCTGGATCGGCACCGCCAACCTGAAGGAGCTGATGATCGAGGACGCGCGGGCCCGACCCGGCGTGCGGCGGAGGATGGGCCGGACCGGGTATCGCTCGGTGCTGGCCGCGCTGGCCGAGGCAGCGCAGCGCGGCGTCGAGCTGCGCGTCCTGTGCGCCGACCAGCCGTCACGACCGTTTCGTGCCGAGCTGGCCCGTCATCCCGGGCTGGCGGCGGCGCTGCCGATCCGGCAGTGCCCGCGCGTGCACCTGAAGGTCGTGATCGTCGACGGCGGCTTCGGGTACCTCGGATCGGCGAACTGGACCGGCGCCGGACTGGGCGTGCGCGGGACGGGTCGGCGCAACTTCGAGCTGGGCGTGGTCACCGACGACGGGCCGATGCTCGATCAGCTCCAGGCGATCTACGACCACCTGTGGCGAGGTGGGGAGTGCGCGGGGTGCCGGTTGCGAGAGGTGTGCCCAAGACCGCTGGATGGGGGCCCTCGGGTCCAGACGGTGAAGGGCAAGGGCAAGGGCAAGGGCAAGG
>SXJR01000492.1 GCA_005779305.1 Myxococcales bacterium | reverse complement strand
GCGAGTCGCCCGACGCGCGCGGCGTGCTCGCCGCCGCCACCGCCGGGCCACGGCCGGCCCGGAGCGAGCGGATCGATCTGCCCGGGTGCACCGACGTCGTGCCCGCCGGCCACGGCCTCGCGTTCTGTCACCAGCGCGAACGGCTCGCCCTGTGGGAGCTCGCGCCGCGGCGCCTGCGCTGGCAGCGCGACGTGGAGGTCGCGGGCGCGGTCGCCCTGGCGACGCAGACCATCGTGGCCTGGACCGGCGACGGCGCGATCCTGACCTTCGACGTCGCCACCGGCGCCGATCGCGGCGCCGTCGTTGGCCTGACGTCGGTGATCGCGGGCGTCGCCGATCGCGAGCGAGCCCGCGCCGTGCTCCACGACGGCCGCGACCTGCTGATCGTCGAGGACGGCGGCGACACGCGGCGGGTCGCCCAGCCGTGCGGCGACGAGGCCATCGCCGCCGCCGCCGCCGGCGATCGCGGCGCGTGGGTGGTGTGTGCGCGCGGCCGGGTGCGCGCGACCAACGGCGAGGGCGTGGTCAGCGACGTCGTCGAGACCCGCTTCGGGGTCGACTGGCGTGTCGCCTCCGCCCTCGCCCTCGCCGAGGGTGAGTTCTCGGTGGCGATCGGCGGCCTGGGCGGCGACGTCACGCTCCACGATCTGCGGCCGTGCTTCGCGGCCGACTGCGACGCGCACCGGCGGGTCGAGATCTTCCGCGCCGTCACCGCCCACGCCATCCGCGGCATCGCCGACCTCGGCGACGCCGCGCTCGTGGTCGCCGACGACGGCGACGCCATCCAGGTCGAGCGCGGCGCGGGTGCCGAAAAGATCCGGGTGCCGATGAGCGGATCGCGCACCGTCGATCTCGACGAGACCGGCATCGTGACCGGCGGGCGAGCGTGGCGGCGATGGTCGCGCCCGGTCGGCGCGCCGCGGCGGTTCCACGCCTCGATCGGGCTCACCGTCGCCGCGCTCTCGCCCGACGCGTCGCTGCTCGCGGCCGCTGGCGAAGACGGCGTGGTCGTGGTGTGGTCGACCGCCACCGGCAACAGCGAGAGCGGGCTCGAGGTCGGGTTCGGCGGCGTCACCGCGCTCGCGTTCAGCGCCGATGGCCGGCGCCTGATCGTCACCCGCGCCGGCCGCGACGCCGAGGTGCAGGTCTGGACCACGGACACGTGGGTGCTCACCACCGAGGTGGCGCCGCCGGTCGCGGCGAAGGCCGCGGTGGATACGTCGTTCCTCGAGGTTCACGACGCCGAGATCCTGGCGGCCGCGCGCAGCGACGACGGGCGGTGGATCGCCGCGGCCACCAGCGTCGGGCGGATCGACGTCTGGGACGTGGGCTCGCGTCGCGTGGTGGCGCGCCTGCGCGGTCACCGTCAGCGCGCGACGTGGGTTGGCTTCCACGGCGACGTGTTGTGGTCGGCGGGCTGGGACGGCGCGATCCTGCGCTGGAACACGCGCGCCTTCGTCGCCACCGCCCACGAGTTGCAGGAAGAAGCAACGACGAGATGGCACCTCAGCGTCGACGAAGCGCTCGGGAGTGCACGCTGACGAAGAGTCACGCTGACTTGCCGCCGTGCGTCGATCGCTCGACGGCCGCATGCGATCGCACTTCGATCGCGCGTGCGTTTTTTCCGTTGACGCTCGTGATCGACGTCGCTACCGTGAAGTCGAGCCCGGCGATTCGATACGACAAACGGGGCGAATCTTTCTCCTACACCGTCTATCCAGGGATCTGCCTCTGTCTCGGGAGTGCATGCCCGCACGTCGGGAAGCCCGATGAGATATCGCGGAGCCCACCTACCACGCTGGTAGGGGATAGATACGCCCTACGTTCGAACCTGTCGGGCTCGTTTTTTTCCTCGCTGACGCTCGGCCACCCCTCCCCAGCTTCGCTGGGGCGCTGAGCGCGGAGCGCTCGACGGCCACTTCGTGGCCGGGTGTAGAGCGGCGAGCACAACTGCGGTTGAGCCGCCCGCGAAGAGCGCGAGCATGGCCGTCTCCACGGCCGCGCCCCGCGCCGCCGCCAGCACCGTGCCGGTCGCGAGATACGCGGCCATCGCCAGCTCGAGCCATCGCGTCCAGGTGGGTGACACCGTGTAGCGCGGCAGGTCGGAGCGCGGCAGGTGGGTGACACCTTGATCGCCCTCGCCATCGGCCAGGCCGTCCTTGGGCGTGCGCACGAACGGCGTCCGGATTCCGGCCAGGGCCTCGAGCACCGCCTTGCCCTGCGAGACCGCCATGCCGGCGGTGAGCGCGACCAGGGCCGGCAACCGGGCCAGGGTGCGCAGGCGCTCCCCCCACGTGGGTGACACCTCGGTGCCCGACACCATCACGAAGGACCCCAGCACCAGCAGCGTGACCGCGGCGGTCACGGCGTGCAGCGCGGGCGCCCACGTCGGGCCGCCGCCCTGCGAGTGGGTGACACCTGCCGCGAGCAGGAGGACGAGCGTCAGCAGATACGGGAGGTTGTGGGTGAGGTGGAAGCAGGCCTCCAGCTTCTTCCACCACGGCCAGCGGGCGCGGACGACGGCGGGCAATAGCTTGGTCGCGCACTCGACCGAGCCCTTGGCCCAGCGGTGCTGTTGGGCCTTGAAGGCCCGGGTGTCGGCCGGCAGCTCGGCGGGGGCGACCACGTCGCCGGCGTAGACGAAGCGCCAGCCGCGCAGGGCGGCGCGGTACGAGAGATCGAGATCCTCGGTGAGCGTGTCGTGGTGCCAGCCACCGGCGTCGGCGATCGCGCTCGCCCGCCACAGCCCGGCGGTGCCGTTGAAATTGAAGCACGCGCCGGCGGCGGCGCGGCCGGCCTGCTCGACCGCGAAGTGGCCGTCGAGCAGCATGGCCTGGAGGCGGGTGAGCAGCGAGCGCCCGCGGTTGAGGTGACCCCAGCGGGCCTGCACCAGCGCGGTCCGCGGATCGGCGCCGGCGCCGGCCAGGTAGCCGGCGGTACGGCGCAGGAAGTCGGGCGGCGGCACGAAGTCGGCATCGAGCACCAGCACCAGCTCACCGCGCGCCACCTGGCGCCCGGCCTCGAGCGCGCCCGCCTTCCACCCGACGCGATCGCGCCGGTGGAGGTGCACCACGTCGACGCCTGCCGCTCGCCACCTCGCCACCTCGACCGCGCACAGCGCCTCGGTGTCATCGGTGGAGTCGTCGAGCACCTGGATCTCCAGCCGATCGCGCGGCCATTCCAGCGCCGCAGCCGCCGCGATCACGCGCGCCGCCACCGTCCGCTCGTTGTAGAGCGGCAGCTGCACCGTCACCACCGGCAGTGCCGCATCGTCGTCGGAGAGCTCCGGCCTGGCCGGGCTCGCCGCTCCGGCCCGCCTCGCCGCCCGCAGCGCGCGGATCACCAGCGTGAGCCGGTGCGCGCCGTAGACGCCGAGCAGCGCCAGCGCCGCCAGGTACACCACCCACGCCGCCGCCGTCAGCGTGGGCATGGTCGTCCATCCGTGGGGCACTGCGCGATGGCCAGCAGGTCCATGGTCCAGGCCACGCCGACGTGGATGACCACGCCGCCCCAGATCGAGCGCGTGCGCATGGCCAGCGTGCCCAGGATGACCCCGGCGAAGATCGCGCCGACGGTCTCGGCCATGGGTTTGCCGTAGTGGATCATGCAGTACGGCACGATCATCACGAAGATGGCGTTGGCGCCCATCACCCGCCGCAGGCCCTGCAACAGGAAGCCGCGGAAGAAGAACTCGAGCGACAGGAACTGCAGCGCGTACATGAGCTCCCACGACCAGGTGTCGAACGCCGAGCGGCCGGCCAGGCGATAGAACGGATAGGTGTGGCGGAAGACCTGGGTGCGCGACGCGATCACCACCGCCGGCAGGATCAGCGCGAACATGACCGCGTAGATCCACAGGTGCTTGAAGAAGCCGCGCGGCGACACGTAGTAGTCGCGCAGGCGCTCGCCGGGCAGGAGCGCCACCACCGCCATCGGCAGGAGCAGATAGCCGAACACGCGCCAGCCCGTCCACCACGCGAAGCCCTGCAGGCTCCAGTAGGGGCCCGAGGTCGCCGGGTCGTAGGGCCACCACCGCTCGTACTGCGCGCGCTGGCCGACGTACTCCTGGAGCGTCAGGGTCACGCACGCCACCACCAGGACCACGGCGACGGTGAGGTGGACCCTGGCCGGCGGCAGCGCCTGGGCCGAGCCCGGCCCGCCGTCGGCGTCGATGGCGCGCCATTGCTCGACGGTGAGCTTGGCCACGCCGCGCCAGAGCACGTTGTTGCGGGCCCGCGCGTAGACCAGCAGCGCCACGACCGCGCCGATGACCGCCACCGCGATCGCCGCCGACGGCGCCAGCCGCTCGAGGCGATGCCAGTCGACGCGGGTGCCGGTAGCGATCCGCCGCGCCGGATCCAGCGCCACCGCCACCGCGAGCTGGAGCAGGACGCCAGGCCAGATCGAGCGGGTGCGCATGGCCAGCACGCCCAGCCCGAGCCCGAGCGCCATCGACGCAAACACCAGCCACATCGGCCGGTCGGGGTTGAAGTGGATCAGGCAGAACGGGACCATCGACACGAACAGCGCGTGGTCGCCCATCACCCGGCGCAGCCCGGCCAGGAGGTAGCCGCGAAAGAAGAATTCGGCGGCGGCGAGTTGCACCGCGGTCAGCGCCAGCCACCGTGCCTGGTCCTCGGCCGATCGCTCGGCGCCGCGCGCGAACGGGTAGTGCTCGCGGAAGGCGCTGGTGGTCGAGACCAGCCACAGCACGACGCCCAGCGCCGCCGCCGCCGCCACCACCCGCGCACCGTAGCGGCCGAGGCCGCGCAACCCCACGTGGTGGTCGCGCGCGCGTTCACCGGGCAGCGCGATCACCACCGCCAGCGGCACCAGCACGTAGCCCAGCACGCTCCACCACGTCCACCACCACTGTCCGGCCGCACCACCGTGACGCGTGGGCAGCGCCGGATCGTAGGCGAACCACTCGTAGCTGACGCGCGGCCCCAGGTACTCCTGGAGAGTCAGCGCGATCGCCGCCGCCACCAGCAGGACGCCGATGCGCCAGTCGGTGTCGCCGCGCGGCGGCTCTCCGGCGTCGCCGCTCATGCCTTGCGAGCCAGAAGCTCCGCCGCCTGCCGCAGCCGGCGGCGCGTGACCTCCTTGCCCAGCACCGCCATGGTGTCGAACAAGGGCGGTGACGCCTTGCGCGCCGTGACCACCAGGCGCAGGAGCATGAAGGCGTGCTTGGTCTTCCAGCCCAGCTCGGTCGCCCACGCCCGCCCTTCCTCCTCGAGCACCTTGGCGTCCCAGCCCTCGCGCGCCTCGAGCTTTTCGACCAGGGCGAGCAGGCCCTGGGCCACGCCGGCCGGGGCCACGTCGGGCACCGACAGCTCGCCCGCCACCGCGGTGTAGTCGAGGTCACCGGAGAAGAAGTACTCGGTCAGCGGCACGAACTCGTCGAGGCGCTTGATGCGCTCGCGCACCAGCGGCATCACCTTGATCAGGTGCTGACGCGACAGCCGCCAGCCCAGGAGCGCGTCGACAAGCTGCTCGTAGGAGAGATCGTGGACGTACTTCTCGTTGAGCCAGGTCAGCTTGTCGAGATCGAACACCGGCCCGCCCAGCGAGACCTTGTCCCACGAGAACGCGCCGACCATCTCGTCGAGCGTGAACTTCTCGCGGTCGTCGCCGAACGACCAGCCCATCAGCGCCAGGAAGTTGAGCAGCGCGTGAGGCAGGAAGCCGGCATCGCGGTAGTAGTTGATCGAGACCGGGTTCTTGCGCTTCGAGATCTTCGACTTGTCGACGTTGCGCAACAGCGGCATGTGGTGCCACGCCGGCTCCTGCCAGCCGAACGCCTTGTAGAGCAAGACGTGCTTGGGCGTGGACGAGATCCACTCCTCGGCGCGGATCACGTGGGTGATCTCCATGAGGTGATCGTCGACCACGTTGGCCAGGTGGTAGGTCGGCATGCCGTCGGACTTGAGCAGCACCTGATCGTCGATCTGGTGGACGTCGAACTCGACGGTGCCGCGCAGGCGATCCTCGACCACGACCTTGCCGTCGAGCGGCGCGGCCAGGCGCACCACGTGGACCTCGCCTTCGGCGGAGCGGCGATCGGCCTCGGCGCGATCGAGCCCACGGCAGTGACGGTCGTAGCCGAGGAAGCTGGCCTTCCGGGCCTGCTGCTCGGCCCGGACCTGAGCCAGCCGATCGGCGGTGCAGAAACAACGATAGGCCTCGCCGCGGGCCAGCAGCAGATCGGCGTGCTGGCGGTAGATGTCCTTGCGCTCGCTCTGCCGGTAGGGGCCGAAGGGACCGCCGACGTCGGGGCCCTCGTCCCAGGACAGGCCGACCCAGCGCAGGGCGTCGTAGATCATCTGCTCGCTGTCGGCGCGGGCCCGCGACTGATCGGTGTCCTCGATGCGCAGGACGAACGTGCCGCCCTGCTGGCGCGCGAACACGAGGTTGAACAGAGCGATGTACGCGGTGCCGACGTGAGGATCGCCGGTCGGGGACGGTGCGATGCGCACGCGAACGGGGCGGTCTGCAGAGGGGGACATCGAGGGCGCTGGTGTACCACGGCGCTCGCCGCCGAAAACTGCGACGGCCCGTCACCTGACGGGCCGCCGTGAGAGCCGATCGCGCTCTAGTTCACTTGGGCGGTTCGAGCCGCTTGAGGCCCTTCTCGATCACCCAGGTGCGGTAATAGGCGTCGGCCGACGTGCCCTGCGCGACGCGCTCCTCGGCCTTCTTGAGCTCCTCGTCGATGACGGTCTTGAAGGCCGGGAACGGCTGCGCGCCCGACAGGAAGCGACCGTTGATGAAGAACGCGGGGGTGGCGCCGACGCCGAGCGCGCCGAGCCCCTGCTGGTGCTTCTGCACCCAGGCCTCGCACTCCTTGCTCTTCAGGTCGGTGGCGTACCTGCCGGCGTCCATCCCGGGCACGTCCTTGCCAAGGCTGAGGATGACGTCCTCCTCGAACTTGCGGGCCTTGAAGACCTTCTCCCAGAGCAGCTCGTCGATCTCCTTGAACTTGCCCTGCTTGTGCCCGGCGCAGGTTGCCTGGGCCGGCAACGTGGCGGTCTGCGGGTGCACCACGAACGGCTGGTACACGACGCGGACCTTGTCGCCGTACGTCTCGTGGATCTGGGCCAGCGTCGGGCGCGCCTTCTCGCAGAACGGGCAGGCGTACTCGTAGGCCTTGACGATCGTGATCAGCGCGTTGGGGTTGCCGATCGCGGGCGCGTCCAGAACCGGCACGCCGTAGGTCTTGGTGGGATCGGGCCCCGGCCGCTGCGGACGCTGCTGGCCGGCGGCGGCGCCGACGCCGCGCTTCTCGATGCCCTCGAGGCGCTTGTCGATGGCGGCCAGCTTGTCGAGGATCGCCTTGTTGTCCTGCTGGCAGGCGGTCAGCGTGGCGAGGGAGGCCACCGCGAGGGCGGTGGCGAGCGAGAGGCTCTTCTTCATGGATCGACTCCTCGGGAACACGTAGGGATAGCGTTCGTGACGTTGGGTTCAAGCCCGGCCGTGTCCGGTGCTCGGACAGACACTCCGCCGAGCGCGGAGAGGTCGGGACAATCGCAGCAGAGGCCGGAGGACGCAAGCGACCCACCCTCGAGAAGCTCGGGCACCACGCTGGCCAGGACCTCCGATTCGGCGGCCGCGGTCAACGGGTCCGCGATCACGCGGCGGCGGATCGACTCCTGGAACTCGCAGGCCTCGGCGCGGCTGAGCGCGCCGTCGCCGTCGATGTCGGCCTCGGGGAAGCTGGCCATGATCGACTCGGCGACCTGGGGCGTGTACAGGCAGACCTTGGGACGAACCGGGGCGGCGCCGGCGCCGGCAGCGCCGGTGAGCCCGAGCAGCGCGAAGCCGGTGACGGCGGCGGCGCCGGCCGCGCCCACGCCGGCACCGGGCGG
>SXJR01000491.1 GCA_005779305.1 Myxococcales bacterium | reverse complement strand
TGTCGGCCGCGCACGCCTGGCGCGCGCTCGAGATCGCCGACGCCCACGGCCTGGCCATGGCCGGCGAGCTGGCTCAGCTCGCGGTGTCCGGCGCGCGGACCGCCAGCGGCTTGCTCACCCTCGAGCGCCTGCTCGCTTCCGACCCCGCCGCGCTGGTCGCGCAGCTCCTGGCCCAGGCCAAGGACGGCGCCCGCGCCGGCAACCGCCGCGCCGCCCTGGTGATCGAGTCGCGGCTGGGCGACGTGGCCCGCGCCCTCGAGCTGCTCAAGGTGGCGTCGGCCGAGAAGGTCGCCGGACCGGCGCGGCAGAGCGAGCTCGATCACCTGGCTCGCCTGGCCCGCCGCCAGCGCGACCGCGCCCACCTCGGCGAGATCTATCGGGCCGCCGCCCAATCAGCGCGCGATCGCCGCGCCGCCACCGCGCTGCTGTGCGGGGCCGGCGCCCTCGAGCTGGCCCGGGGCAAGCCGGTCGAGGCCGAGGAGCTGTTCGTCCAGGCTTCGCGCCAGGCGCCGCACGATCCGGCGTCGAAGGGCGCGCTGGCCGCGATCTACCGCAAGGCCGAACGCTGGCGCGAACTGTCGAGCACGCTCACCGATCTCGTCGGCCTGTGCACGTCCGAGGAGCTCAAGCTCGCGCTCCTGCGCGAGCACGGCCGCATCCTCGCCGACCACCTCAGCGACACCCGGCGCGCCCGCACCGTGCTCGAGCAGGCTCAGGCCCTGCGCCCCGACGATCCCGACGTCACCTACGAGCTGGCCCGCATGTACGAGGGTTCGCGGCAGTGGGACAAGGCCATCGAGCTGCGCGTCCGCGTCGCCGAGCTGGTCAAGGACGTCCGCCGCCAGGCCCAGTTGTTCCTCGAGATCGGCCAGCTCGAGGAGGGCAAGCGCAACGACGATACCGCCGCGCTCGCCGCCTTCGAGCGGGCCCAGCGCCTCGACGAGCGCGCCCTCGAGCCGCTGCGGGCCCAGCAGGCGCTGCACCGCAAGGCCCGCCGCAGCGATCGCCTGCTCGTGATCCTCACCCAGGAGCTGACCCGCGGCGTCGAGCCTTCACGCCGCCTCGCCATCCAGCTCGAGGCCGGTAAGCTCCACGAGGACGCTCGCGACGCCGAGCGCGCGCTCGCCGCGTACGACGACGCGCTGTCGATCGACGCCACCGACGCCAGCGCCCTGGCCGGCGTCGATCGCGTGGCCCGCGGCCACGATCGCTGGCGCGAGCTGGCCGCCGCCTACCGGCGCGCGCCGCGGACGCTGGCCAACCTGCGCGTGCTGGCCGAATCCCTCGAGCGCCTCGGCGAGTGGACCGAGCTGGCCGAGGTCCGCCAGGCCGAGCTCGAGATGACGCCGGCGCCCGAGCGGCCGCGCCTGGCCGCGACGCTGGCCAAGATGGCCGAGGACAAGCTCGGCGACGTCGAGACCGCGATCCGCTTCCACCAGATCGCCGCACAGGGCGGCACTTCGACCGATAGCCACCGCGATCTGACCCGCCTCCTCGAGCGCACCGAGCGCTGGCCCGATCTGGCCGCCGCGCTCGAGCGCGAGCTGGCGGCGGCGCCGGCGTCCAATGTCGACGTCCAGATCTCGATCCTGGCCCGGCTCGGCCAGCTCCGCGAGGAAAAGCTGGGCAAGCCGGCCGACGCGGCGCTGGCCTACGAGTCGATCGTCGAGCGCCGGCCCCAGTACGTGCCCGCCCTCGAGGCCCTCGAGCGGCTCTACGAGCGCCTCGGCCGCGACAAGGACCTGATGCGCGTGCTCGAGGCCCGCGCCGACTCCACGATCGACAAGCTCGAGCGCTCGCAGCTCCACGGCCGCATCGCCGTGGTCAAGCAGAACCGCGGCGACCCCGACGGCGCCATCGCCGCCTTCACCGCCGCGTTCATCGCCGACCCCGCCAACCGCGAGGTGTTCACCTCGCTCGAGAAGCTCTGCTACAAGCACGAGCGCTGGCACGCGGCGATGAAGCTCTACCAGAGCGCGATCGATCTGGTAGAGAGCGGCGCCTCTCGCGCCTATCGCCTCGGCGATCTCTACGCCCGCCGCGGCCAGGTCCAGCTCCAGTACCTGGGCGAGCTCGACTCGGCGGCGGCGTCGTACGTGAAGGTGGTCGAGATCGATCCCGAGAACGACACCAGCGTGAAGTTCCTCGAGTCGATCTACTCGCAGAAGAGCGACTGGAGCGGCCTCATCGGCGTGTACGAGAAGCGCGCCGGCCTGACCCGCGACGACGAGCGCCGGCTCGAGTCACTGCGCCGGGCCGCCCGCGTCGCCGCCGCCAAGATGCGCGACTTCGGCGAGGCCGCGCGCCTGTACCAGCACATCCTCGACATCGATCCCTCCGACACCGAGGCCCTCGACGCCCTCGAGCGCTGGTACGAGCGCAACCAGGACTGGGGCAAGCTGGTCGAGGTGCTGCGCCACCGCCTGGCCACCGCGCCGGCCGGCGACGCCGCCACCATGCTGCTCAAGCGCATCGCCCAGATCTCCGAGGAGGGCCTGCGCGACGAGGGTCGAGCCGTCGAGCACTACCAGCGCATCCTCGAGATCGCGCCCGCCAACAAGGAGGCGCTCGAAGCCCTCGGCCGCATCTACGAGTCGACCGAGCAGTGGGCCGAGTTCGTCGACGTGACCCGCCGCCAGATCCGCGTCACCACCGATCGCAACCTGAAGGCGCTGCTCTACTTCAAGTGCGGCTCGGTGATGGAGGCCAAGTTCGGCAAGGAGGAGGACGCGATCCGCTACTACGACGCGGCCATCAAGACCTCGCCGTCGTGTTTGCCCGCCGTCCACGGCCTACGCGATCTCTACCGTCGCCGCGAGGACTGGCCGCGCGTCATCCAGACCCTCGAGCTCGAGGTCAAGCTCTGGCAGGACGACAAGGAGCGCGCCGGCGTGTTCGCCCAGATCGGCCGCATCTACGAGTCGCGCCTGGGCCAGCCCGATCGCGCGATGCACTACTACGAGAGCGCGCTCGCCGTCGATCCCGAGTGTCTGCCCGCCAACCAGGCGCTGTTCGAGCACTACTTCGACGCCGGTGAGTGGGCGCGGGCGCTGCCGCTGGCCCAGGCCCTGGCGGTCAAGGCCATGCGCGAGGGCGATCCCAACACCCGCAGCGAGTTCTACCGCCGCCGCGGCGTGGTCTCGCACATGACCGGCGACTCGCGCGGCGCCGCCGAGAGCCTGATCGTCGCCCTCGAGATCAAACCCAACAACCTGCAGGCCCTCGACGGGCTGCTCGATCTCCAGCGCAAGCACCCCGACGCCTGGGACTTCGACGCCATCTACCGCGAGCTCGAAAAGCTCTACAAGAAGCGCGACGACGCCGGCCCGTTCCTGGCCCGCGTGCGCGTGGCCCAGGCTGGCATGAAGGAGCGCGACGGCGATCTCGATCAGGCTCAGCTCCTCTACGCCGAGGCGGTGAGCCTGGCCAACGAGGACTTCGAGGTGCTGTCAGCCCTCATCACGCTCCACCTCAACATGCGGCGCTGGAGCCACGCCGTCGACGCCATCGTGAAGTTCCTCAACGGCGCGTCCAACGTGTCGCCGACGGTGCGGGTGGGCGCGCTCATGCGCCAGGCCGAGATCCACGCCGACTGCGAGATGGAGCCGCACCGCGCCATCAGCGTGCTGCGCGAGGTCATCCGCCTCGATCCGATGCACGAGGAGGCCTACTACCGGCTGGCTCAGGAGCACTACCTGCTCGGCCGCCACACCGACGCCAAGGCCGCGATCGATCGGGTCATCGAGCTGGCCGCCGCGCCCGGCTCGGCGATCTCGCCCGAGAACCTGGCTCGCTACTACTACTACCGCGGCCGCATCACCGAGACCTCGGGCGATCAGCGCGGCGCCACCTCGCAGTACCGCCGCGCCAGCGAGTACGACCCCGGCTACGCGCCGCCGGCGCTGGCCCTGGCCCGCCGCACCGCCGAGGCCGGCGATCAGCGTGGAGCCGAGACCCTGCTCATCGACGCCGCTCACTCCGCGATGGAGAAGGGCGGCCCCAAGGCGGCGGTGCCGCTCCAGCGCGGTCTCGCCCGCATCCTGCTCGCCTCGGGCGATCGCCCGGCCGCGATCGAGGCCTACCGCGGCATCCTCGGCGTCGACGACAGTCCGCCCGATCGGGTGGCGCTCGCCGAGATCTACGCCATCGACGATCCCGGCAAGGCGATCTCCGAGCTGCGCAAGGTGGTCGAGCGCGACATTCACCACGCGCCGGCGTACCGGCTGCTGTCGTCGTTCTACTCGCGCCTGGCCGAGCCCGAGCGCGCCGCCCGCGCACTGGCGGTGATGGAGCAGCTCGGCTTCGCCGAGGAGAGCGACCTCGGCACCGCCACCAAGGTGCGCGCGTCCTTGCCGTATCACCCGGTGCGGCGCGCGCTCGACGACGAGATGCGCATGCGCCTCCTGGTCACGCAGGCGGCGCGCGATCCGTTCGGCGAGGTGCTGGCCGCGGCGTCGAACGAGCTGGGCGGTCTGTATCCACCGCCGCCGCTGGGCGAGAACCTGGTGCCGGTGCAGGGCATGGACGACCCCGGCCTCAAGGTCGCAGTCGCCGACGTCGCCCGCCTGACTGGCATCGACGCCGAGGTCTTCGTTGGCGAGCGTGTGCCCGGCCTGGTCACGCTGGTGGCCGCGCCGCGTCGCCTGGTCGTGATCGATCGGCTGCTCGCCGGCGAGGGCGACGGACCGCGCCGCTTCCTCCTGGGCTGGGCCTTCGAGGCGCTGCGCGGCGGCTATGCGTTCTTGCACCACCTCGGCCGCCGGCAGCGCAACGAGCTGGGCAACTTCATGAAGTCGTTGCTGCTACCCGAGGCCGATCGGCCGGGCCCGACCAACGAGTTCGTCAAGGCGCTGCCCAAGCGTGCGCAGAAGGTCCTGGAACGTCATCAGGGTTGGGGCCGCGAGGTCGACGGCGACGTCTGGATCGACGGCATCCTCGGCACCTCCAAGCGCGGTGGCTTGCTCGCGTGCGACGACTTCGCGGCGGCGACGTGGATGATCGCTCGCCTCACCGGCGAGATGCTGCTCTCGCACGATGCAACGGTTGCGCTTGGTGCGGTCCTCGGCGGCGCCGATCTGGTGCGCTTCTATCTGTCCGATGACTACCAGCG
Organism: Myxococcales bacterium; assembly: GCA_005779305.1. Classification (GTDB taxonomy): domain Bacteria; phylum Myxococcota_A; class Polyangia; order Haliangiales; family Haliangiaceae; genus UBA2376. The sequence goes on along the minus strand of SXJR01000491.1, from coordinate 8,148 downwards.
CCTACGCGACCACCTGACCGCAGCCCAGCAAGCCAATTGAGGAGGGATAGGGATGGGATGGTTCGGTGCTCGTGGAGTGGATCCGGGATCCCTGATCAAGATATGTTTGTCCGCGTTGGACGTTCCAGGGTACAAGTGTAATCGCGACCACGTGGATTACATGTCGACGGAGAGGCAATGAGCCAGAAGTTCCAGGCGTCGGTTCATCACCGCGATGACGTCAGCTACGTGAAGCTGAGCGGAGTGATCGACGAAGACAACGAGCTCACGACACTCACGGACAAGATTCCGGCGGGGACGGCGGTGATCGATCTGGGGGAGATCGAGCGCATCAACTCGTGCGGCGTGCGCGACTGGGTCAACTGGCTCGGCAAGCTCGAGACCCAGGCCACCAAGGCCGTGCTGGTCGAGTGCTCGCCGGCGATCGTCGCCCAGATCAACCTGGTGAACAACTTCACCGGGTCGGGGGTGGTGAAGAGCTTCTACGTCCCGTACTTCTGCCCCGAGTGCGACGAGGAAAAGGTGCTGCTGGTCGAAGCTGCCGACATGGGCGGTGGACCACACGAGCCGCCGACCTGCCGCTGCGACGAGTGCGATCTGGTCATGGACTTCGACGACATGGCCGACTCGTACTTCGCGTTCCTGTCCAACCAGAAGAAGATCGCCGAGCCCGACAAGATCAACGGCGTGATCAAAGAGTTCGCGTCGGGCGACAACGGCGAGAAGTCGAAGATCCGTTCGCGCACCGGCACGTCGAGCTTGCACAGCTCGTCGGTGTCGTCGCTGCCCAGCGTGCCGTCGTTGCCGTCGATCTCGCGTCCGAGCGGCAGCTCGCCACAGATCGTCGCCAAGCCCGGCAGCCGTCCGTCGATGACGCCGGTGACGACGACCACCCAGCCCGGCATGCGCCCGGTCGGCTCGTTCCAGGGCACCAACCCGGGCAGCCGTCCCGGCAACTTCTCCAACCCGGGCACCAACCCGGGCACCAACCCGGGCACGCCCAGCTTCGGCGCGGGCGTGGTCAGCGATCGCTCGTCGATGGTCGCGCCCAAGTCGAGCGCGATCATCTACGTGCTGGTCGCCGTGCTCCTGGCCGCCATCGCCGTCCTGGCGTTCCTGCTGTTCTCGTCGAAGTAGCCCGACCGTATCTACCGTCGGGCTCGCTACGCGCTCAGGCCCTTCTTGTAGTTGAGCAGCTCCTTCTGGGTCTTCAGCAGGAGCTGATTGGTCTCCAGCAGCTCTTTGGTCCGCGCCCGGATCTGGTTGGCCAATCGCTCGCGCTCGCGGGCCTCGGTCTCCAGCATCTCCTGGTACTTGACCTGGACCACAGCCTCGTCGGTGACGTTGCGCTGGATCTCGACCGCGCCCACGTGCTGGCCGCTCTCGTCGGTGATGGGCACGGCCGACAGGATGAAGCGAAGCTCCTTGGCGTCGGGCTCGCCCAGGACCTTGCCGCTGATCTCGTCGAGGCGGACGTGGCGGTTGTCGTTCCAGCACTGCTGGGCGATGCACTCGGTGCGGCAGATGTTGAGCTCGATGACCTCGAAGCAGCGCTTGCCCTTGAGGCCGCGGGCCACCTGGCGGGGCAGGATGGCGAAGAAGGCCCGGTTGAAGTCGACGATGCGGCGCTCGGTGTCGACGATGAAGTAGCTGTCGACGATGGCGTTGGCCACCCGCTTGAACTCGGTCAGGAACTGGGTCAGCGCGGGGTGCGATTCCACCGCCCGATCGTATCAGAGCCGTGGAGCGGTCCGCCAACCGCGAAGCCACACCCGCGGCCTGCACCCACACGGGCGCACGTAGAAATTTCCCGTTGGCGTGTACGGGGTTCCGTTCGTTGACCCATCGAGTCCGCAGGCCGTAACATTGCTTGGCCAATGGCAAAGCGCGGCGGCCTGAGCATCTCGGTCAAGATGATCTTGACCACCACGTTCCTGATCCTCCTCACGGTGCTCGGCTTCGGGGCCCTCAACGCGTGCAATATCCGCGACGCATACGATCGCGCCGCCAACGACAAGATCGCCCAGTTCCGCAAGCAGCTCGAGAGCAAGGGCGAGACCAATACCGTCTTCTTCGGCCAGGGCCTGCGGTCGTACTTCATCAACACGCAGGACCTCGAGATCAAGGAGATCGTCGAGGGCACGCTGGCCAAGGACAAGGAGCTCAAGCTCGTCTACGTCGTCGGTCGCGTGCAGAACCTGATCAAGTACTGCCGCCGCAAGGACGACAAGTGCGACGGCGCGGGCGAGACCGAGGGCGAGAAGGTCAAGCACAAGTCCTGGGACCTGGTGATGAACGTCTGGAAGGAGCGGGCCAAGGCCTCGAATCCCGAGATCAAGGTCTCCCAGGAGCTGGCCGGCGAGGACGGCAAGCTCCAGCTCTTCGCCTATCCGGTGTTCTCCGGCGACGAGATCGGCTGGAGCGCGGCTGGCGCCTCCGCCGACGATCCCGGCGAGAACCGCCAAGGCTACGTGGTGTTCGGTTACGACCTGTCGCCGGTCGACACCTTCGCCAAGGAGAGCGCCAAGCTCAAGGACGACGAGTCGCGCAAGGCCGCGCTCCGCACCGGCGCCTTCGGTGCGTTGTTCGTGCTCATCGGCACCCTGCTGGCAATCTTCCAGGGGGTGCAGATCTCGAAGCCGATCAAGCTGCTGGCCTGGAAGGCCGATCAGATCGCCCGCGGCGATCTGGCCGCGCGCGTCGAGGTCAAGTCGACCGATGAGCTCGGCCTGCTCGGCGAGAACTTCAACTTCATGGCCGACCAGCTGGTCGTGCTCCTGCAACAGACCGCCGAGAAGGCCACGATGGAGAAGGAGATGGAGGTGGCGCGGACGATCCAGGAGACCCTGGTCCCGACCCACGATCCCATCGACAAGGGCACGCTCAAGTTCGCCGGCTACTTCCAGCCCGCGTCGCAGTGCGGTGGTGACTGGTGGACCTGGCACGACATGGTCGGCGACAAGATCCTGGTCGTGATCGGCGACGTCACCGGCCACGGCGTGCCGTCGGCGATGATCACCGCCGCCGCCAAGGCGGCGTGCGACGTGGCCCGCGCGGTCAACGGCGACAACATCATGCCGGACAAGCTGCTCGAGATCATGAACGCGGCGATCTACCAGAGCGCCAAGCGCAAGTTCGTGATGACGTGTTTCGCGTCGGTGCTCGACGTCCGTCGCCGCACCATCACCTACGCCAACGCTGGCCACAACTTCCCCTACCTGTACCGGACCACGGAAGGCGGGCAGGGCGAGTTCGGATCGCTGATGATCCGCGGCAATCGCCTCGGCGACCTCAAGGAATCCAAGTACGAGCTCAAGACCACCGAGCTCATCCCCGGCGATATCCTGGTCTGGTACACCGACGGCATCGTCGAGTGCGAGTCGAGCGGCGGCGAGGAGTACGGCGAGAAGCGCTTCCGCGCCTCGGTCCGGCGTGCCGCCGCGCTCGAGGCCGGCGAGATCCGCGACTCGGTCGTGACCGACGCCGCCAACTTCTTCGGTGAGAACATCCGCAAGGACGACATCACCCTCGTCATCGGCAAGATCTACTGACGGAGGAACCCGTGCGAGCACGTAAAATCAGCCTGGGGGCCCGGGGGCTCGCCATCGCCTGCGTCGCGTTTGTCGCGGCCTCCGGCGTTGCGGTCGCGGACGTCAAGGACGACCTCGAAGCCGGTGACCGCTACTACGAGGACAAGGAGTTCAAGAAGTCGGCGGCGGCCTTCGACGCGGCCATCAGGAGTGCGCCCACACAGGTGCCACCCGAGGCCTACGGCAAGCGTGCCGGCATCTTCATCATCCAGGGCGACTACAAGGCCGGGCTCGAGTTCGTGCGCAAGGTCGCCAAGGCCGCGCACCCCGACGCGCCCGACATCCTGGGCCAGGAGGCGCTGCTGCTGTGGGCGACCGGCGACAAGGGCGGTGCCATCGCGGTCGCGGAGAAGGCGGTCGCCGGCAAGCCCAGTCTGTTCCTGAGCCAGTCGCTCATCGGCCGTCACTACTTCAATCGCGATCCGGGCAAGACCATCACCGCCTACGAGGCGTACCTCGGCTCGCGTTCGTCCGATCTCGAGAAGGACGACACGCTGCCCCGCATCCACCTCGGCTTCTCGTACCTGGCCCGCGGTCGCACCGCGCTGCGCGAGGGCAAGTCCGCCAACGCCACCAGCGACTACCAGAAGGCGATCTCCCAGTTCGAGCTGGTCAACCGCAAGCATGGCCGGGACAAGTACGCCCAGCCCAATGCCGACATCGGCCTGTGCGCCGCGTACACCGGCCTCAGCCAGTTCGACAAGGGGATCGCGGTGTGCGAGCGCCTGCAGGGCAACCCCAAGAACGTCGACTCCAACGGCTCGGTGTACTTCAACCTGGGCTCGGCCTACCTGGCCAAGAAGCTGCCCACGAAGGCCCGTCAGGCCGCCGGTGAGTACCTCAAGAAGCGCAAGAACGAGCCGCGTGGACACATCCTGATCGGCGACTCGTACTTCCAGGAGAAGGAGTGGGCCGAGGCGCTGCGCGCGTACCTCGAGGCCGAGAAGCTGCTCCGTGGTGGCGGCGGCGCCGCCGAGTTGAGCGTGAAGCTCGGCAAGACCTACCGCCGCATGCCGTCGACCGGCCCCACCAACACCAACCTGACCCTGGCCATCGAGAAGCTCGAGGCCGGCATGAAGGCGAGCCCCAACAGCTTCGAGCTCGCCACCGAGCTGGGCAACGCGTACCTCGCGGCGAAGAAGGACGACGACGCGCTCAAGACCGCTGATCGCCTGATCGCCACCAAGGAGTTCGGCACCCAGTCGCAGGACGTGGCCTCGGACCTCTACCAGATCAGCGCCAAGGCCAACTTCAACAAGGCCAAGCTGGTGGTCGCTCGCCAGCGCTTCGAGGCCGCCGCCGCGCTCCGGCCCAGGGACGTCCAGGTCAAGCGGATGCTGGTCGAGACCATCAACGGCCAGGCCTGGAACGCGCTCACCAAGGACAAGGACGCCAGGGCCGCGGTCGGCTTCCTCGACGACGCGGTCAAGGTCGACCCCGGCTCACCGCGCACCGCCCTCAACATGGCGGTGCTCGCCATCGACAAGGGCGACTGCGACGCCGGCTTGCGCCACCTGGGCAAGATCAAGGAGGCGCGCGGCTACAAGATGCTCTACGAGCGTCTGGCCGGCCGCGCCTCGCTGTGCAGCAAGAAGCCCGATCCGGCGGCGGCGGCGGCGCACTTCGCCGCGGCCGACGAGGAAGCCACCAAGAACAACGACAACCTGATGAAGGCGGCGATCTACACCGAGTGGGCGCCACTCCTGCTCGCCACCAACCTCGACGACGCGGTCGAGAAGCTCGACGTCGCCGTGCGCTTCGCCGCCACCACGCCCGAGGTCCTGGGGGCCGCCAAGCGCAACCTGGCGGTGGCGCTGTTCCGCCGTGGCTGGCGCAACATCAAGGCCGGCAAGGACGCCGATGCCGTGGCCGATCTCGAGCGCGCCACCCGCGAGCCGGCCCTGCTCAAGGGCACCGAGCCGCTGGCCTTCGAGTTCAGCTATGCGCTGGCGCTGCTGGAGAAGGGCTCGACCGATGACGCCAGCAAGATCTTCAAGTCGCTGGCCGCCAAGGGCAACCAGTCGAGCTACCTCAAGCCGCCGTACAGCAAGGTCGGGACCCAGTTCTTCGGTGCCTACAGCGACTACCGCACCAACAACCCGACCCAGCGGGCCAAGGCGGCGGCCACGTTCACCTCGCTCCTGGGCAGCGCCACCGGCGCCTTCGGCACCAAGGTGAAGGAGCTGATCGCCTCGTCGCACGAGTACGTCGCCTACGATCACTGGAAGAACGGCCGCGGCGGCCCGGCGGCCAAGTCCCTCGACAACGCCGAGAAGTACGCCGCCGACGACGTCAAGCGGCGCCTCACCAACAACCGGGCCGTGCTCGCGCTCAACGCGGGCAAGGTCTCGGCCCTCGAGGGCCTGCGTGGCCAGCCGCCCGAGTCGCTGGTCAACCTCGGCATCCTCTACGAGCAGGCCGGCAAGCCCAAGGAGGCGTACGACGCCTGGCGCGGCGCGTCCGGCAAGGTGCAAGCCAAGGATCTCCAGAAGTGGATCGACGCCAAGAAGCGGATCTACGGGTTCTGAGCGGGGAGACAAACACATGCGCAAGCTCAGCATCATCATCCCGACGCTCTGCCTGGCCGCTGCGGCCGCGTTGCTCGTCGTCCGTCCCGGTACATCGCAGCCCGCCCCGAGCAAGCTCGTGGTCGGCATCTACGCACCGTCGGTGGAGTTCGGCACCGCGCAGGATCGCCTGGCCTACGTCCAGGGCCTGGCCAAGGCCATCGAGGCCCAGACCGGCGTGAAGACCGAGGCCAAGGCGTTCGCGTCCTTCAGCTCGCTGAAGAGCGCCGGCGTCGACTTCGCGATCGTCGACGCCCAGTGCTACGCGACCAACCTGGGCTGGAACCTGCTCGCCAACGCCCAGATCGGCGGCAGCGGCGCCCGCGGCTGGGCGCTGTTCGCCTCGGGCGGCGGCACCATGCAAGCGCTCAAGGGCAAGAAGCTGGCCTACGTCCAGACCGGCTGCAACGACAACGCCTTCATCGACAACGCCATGCTCGAGTCGGAGGTCGACGCTGGCTTCTTCGCGGCGCGGGTCGGCAAGCCCGACGTGACCGCGGCGGTGGCCGAGGTCGCGTCGTACAAGGGCGCGCAGGCGGTGTTCGCGCCGAGCGGCGCGCAGAAGGGCCTGGAGAAGCTGTTCGACACCGGCTCGGTGCCCAACCCGGCCTTCGTGCAGATCAACAGCAAGGTGCCGGCGGGCACGGTGACCAGCGTGGGCACGGCGGTGACCCGGTTCGGCGGCAGCGGCGCCATCTCGGGCTGGTCGTCGCCGTCCAAGGGCGCCTACCAGGGCCTGGCCGGTCGCATGGGCAAGGTGGTCAAGCGCGGCATCTTCGCCAACCCCGATCCGGTGCGCTTCGAGGTCAAGGACGTGCTGATCGAGCCGCCCAGCCTCGATGAGACCGCCACCACCGGCGTGCGCCAGCACTTCGAGCAGCCACCGCCGCGGATGGAGTGAGCTGATGTCGACGGACGTGCGGGGGCCGGAGCCGGTCGCGCTGTCGTGGCGGATCAAGGAGCGCCCGGGCCTGACCACGGTGGAGTTCGTCGGGGAGATCGACGAGAACGCCGACTTCATCGAGCTGCGGCGGCGGCTGCGCGGCACGGTCGCGTTCCAGCTCGCCGAGGTGCGTCGCATCAACAGCTGTGGCGTCCGCGAGTGGGTGAACTTCGTGCGCGATCTGCCCCACGTCACCGACCTCTCGTTCTCGCACTGCTCGCCGGCGATCGTCACCCAGCTCAACATGATCTACAACTTCCGCGGCAACGCCCGCATCCGCTCCTTCTACGCACCGTACGTGTGCGAACGCTGCGGCGCCGAAGAAGAGAAGCTGGTGGACGTGCCGACGCAGGCAGGGGCCCGGCAGGAGATCCCGTCATTCGCGTGTTCGTCCTGTGGGGCGACCATGGAATTCGACGACCTGCCCGAGCGGTACCTCTCGTTCCTGGCGGAATCGTAACGCTTGGCCAAGCTGTTCGATCAGATCACCCAGCTCCTCGATGGGAGCGTCGACGCGGCCGTCGTCCTCGACGAAGACCGCCGGGTGTTGCATTACAACCAGGCCTACGAGGGCCTGACCGGCCTGCGCGGGCGCAACCTGGCCGAGAAGGTCAAGGCCGGGGCCCGCTGCTTCGAGCTGTTCAAGCTCGAGATCTGCGAGCAGAACTGCCTGGGCTGCAAGGTGCGCGACGTCGGCCGCCGCCTGCGCGTCGACGAGATCGGCGCCCGCCGCGGCGACGGCGAAGACTTGACCTTCATCGTCACCGCCGCGCCGGTCGAGGTCGAAAGCGGTCAGAAGGTCGTGGTCGAGACCTACCGCGACGTCACCGCCGACGTGCGCATCCAGCGCCGCCTCAAGGTCGCGCTCGAGCACGAGCGCCGGGCCAAGGGGGACCTCGAGGAGAAGGTCCGCGAGCGCACCGCCGAGCTGCGCGCCGCCCAGGCCCAGCTCGTCCACCAGGAGAAGATGTCCTCGCTCGGCCGTCTGGTCGCCGGCATCGCGCACGAGCGCAACACTCCGAGCAACTTCGTCTACGGCAACGTCGAC